>JAVEVF010000128.1:0-3611 GCA_034005175.1 Coriobacteriia bacterium
CAGGAATGCATTGCCCACGACCCTCACCGTCACACAGTGCTCGCCAAGATGCTCCTCTGGCATGATCTCGATGTGTTCGATTCGCCGCCTCGTCGTACGCTCGGCCTGTGCGCTTTGGGCAACGCAGAAGGAACCGAAGTCGTGCTCACCGATGAGCGTGGCGGCGGCGTCACGCATCGCTCCGAGGTCCAGCGTGCGCCGGGTCCACCATGCCACCGAGCTCAAGAACAGCGGCGGTACCGGACCGGGTATCAGGCGATATCGGTACTCGCGGGCCTCGGCGTCGAACCGTGCTGAGAACCCCGGCGCAGCCGATCTCACGCCTGTCACGATGATCCCCTCACCCACCAGGGCGTTAAGTGAACGCAGCAGCATGTGAGATTCTGGCTCTGACCCGTCCGCATCAAACGAAACCACCTGGCCAAGCGCGTGCACGCCTGCGTCGGTCCGCCCTGCGCCGACCGTACGGACCTCGCGCCGCAAAATCGTAGAGAGCGCCCGTTCGAGCTGACCTTGGACAGTGGGAAGACCGGGCTGGCGCGCAAAGCCTGCGAACGGAGCTCCATCATATGAGACCGTGAGCGCCAACGCGCCTTTCGCATGTTCAACGACCCCACTCACAACGCCACCCCCGCTGCAACCATCACGACTGTGCCCGCGGCAAGCACCGCCCAATCAGCCATGGTCAACACGCTATCGACAAGCCGAGTCCTGCCACTACCGCCACGATAACATCGCGCCTCCATGGCAGTGGCGAGCTCATCGGCACGCCTGAAGAGGTTCACGAAGAGCGGGATGAGCACGGGGATGTAAGCCTGTGCCCTGGTAAGCAGCCCGCCTCGGTCAAACCGCGCCCCCCTCGCGACCTGGGCCACAACGATCTTCTCGGCCTCCTCGGCGGTGGTGGGGATGAACCGCAGCGCTACAGTGAGCATCATCGCCACCTCACCCGCTGGAAAACGCACGACCTCCAGCGGCCGCATCAAACGCTCAAGGCCGTCGGCCAAACGGACCGGGGAGGTGGTAAGCGTGAGCAGCGAGGTGCCGATCACCAGCAACACGATGCGAATCGCGAAGAACACGCCCGTCAGCAGCCCCGCCTTATCGATGCCGAGCGGACCGAGCCGCAGGAGCGTCTCCGTCGCGGGATTCCACCGCAGGCCATGCGCCAGCAGCGTGAAGACCAAGATGACCGAGATGGCACGCACTCCCCGGAGAACCAGGCGCGCAGGAACACCGGAGATGGCGATGGCCGCGCCCACAAGCGCGGCCGCAAACGCCAGACCCACAAACCCGCTCACCATGAAGAGCATGGCCATGAACGCAGCCACGAGCCCCATCTTTGCGCGCGGCTCAAGGCGATGGATGGCAGAATCCCCAGGTACGTACTGCCCGAAGGGGACCGGCGCCCTCATCGCGTGACCTCCCGTACCGCTAGAAGCGCTGCGGCTGCCCTGGTGGGGTCAAGGGAGCAGCACTCGACGGGCAGGCCTTTCTCGGCAGCCAGCATCTGTGCGCGCAACACCTCCGGCGGCCGCAGGCCAGCAGATGCAAAGACGTCGGGGTGGCGCACGAGCTCATCGGTAGGGTCATCGAATGCCACTCGGCCCTCCGCCAACAGCACCACACGGTCGGCGATACCAAGGAACTCCTCGGCATCGTGCGTCACCACGACAACACCTGCTTGTTCGCGCATCGAGGAGATGATCGCGCGGACACTGAGGCGACCAGCGAGGTCCAAACCCGCCGTGGGCTCATCGAGAAGAAGGTAACCGGGGCGCATCGCCAGCACTCCCGCAATGGCCACCCGCCGTGCCTCCCCTCCGGAAAGCGAGAAAGGCGAGCGATCCGCGAATACCTCGGGATCGAGCCCTACCATCCGCAGCGCAGCGCGCGCTTCGAGACGCGCATCCTCCTCGGCCATTCCGAGATTCTGTGGGCCAAACGACACGTCCGTCTCGACCGAATCCGCGAACAGCTGCACCTCTGGTGACTGGAACACGAGACCCACACCAGGGTCGGCATCGGCGAGCGGACCAGTCACGACTGTGGAGCCCAATGTGACGCTGCCCACGTCAGGCGTCAGCAAGCCGGCGGCGATACGCAGCAGAGTGGACTTCCCTGAGCCCGTCGCACCCAGGACAAGCACGAGCTGACCACGGTCGACATGCAGGTCGACGTCGCGCAACGCTGGTGTGGCGAAGGCCATACCGCGAGAGTATGTGAACCCCACTCCAGAAAGCCGCAAGCTCACAAGGCAGCCACCACGCTCTCTGCACTGAACGCATCAGCTGGCACCGGCACGCCCGCGTCGCGCAATGCTGCCGCAAGAACGCCGATCGGGGGCAGTGCGAGACCGAGCTGGCCAAGCATGTCGTCGTCTGCCAGCAGTGGTTCAGGAGGCCCATCGTACACTAGCCCGCCCGAGGCCAAGACGACAACGCGGTCAGCGGCGGCGGCGTCGGCAAGGTGATGAGTGATGTGCACGATGCCCGTTCCTGAATCAGCAAGTGCCGAGATGACCCGCAGCACATCAGCACGCCCTTGAAGGTCGAGCATGGCGGTGGGCTCATCGAGTACCAGGTAGGCCGGTTGCAGTGCAAGCGCGCCCGCTATGGCGAGGCGTTGTTTCTGGCCACCGGAGAGCGTGTGCGGCTCACGGTCCTCCAGCCCTGAAAGACCCACGATCTCAAGAGAGCGCGTGACGCGCTCGCGCATGGCCGCGCGCTCAATCCCGAGGTTCTCAGGCCCAAACGCCACGTCTTCAGCCACGGTGGTCGCGACGATCTGGTTGTCGGGGTTCTGAAACACAAGCCCGACGCGCGATCTCACATCCCACTCGTAATGGTGATCCCGGGTGTCCATGGCGTCAACGAGAACCGATCCCTGCGTCGGGTGAATCAGTCCGTCTGCAAGTCGGGCGAGCGTCGACTTCCCTGAACCGTTGGGACCCAGCAGACACACCAGCTCTCCGGGAGCCACTGTCGTGCTCACGTTGACAAGCGCAGCCACGGGCCCTTCTGCGGTGTGGTACTCATAGCTCACATCAGAGAACTGGATCATCGTGTCCCTCTGTCCAACGGGGCATCTGAATGTCTGAGGAGGGCCCGGCGCGTCCCGCCAGGCCCTCCTCGCAACATGCTCATTCCGCTGCTCCTACCCGGTGTGGCCTACTCGACCAGCTCCAGGATGACCATCGGCGCAGCGTCACCTTTGCGCGGGCCAAGCTTGAGGATGCGCGTGTAGCCGCCCTCACGACCCTCGAAACGCGGCGCGATGTCGTCGAAGATCTTGTAGACGATCTCCTTGTTGCCAAGCGCTGAGATGGCGAGGCGGCGGGAGTGCACGTCGCCTCGTTTGCCCCAGGTGATGGCCTTGTCGACCAGCGAACGCACTTCTTTCGCCCGCGCTTCGGTCGTCTTGATGCGCTCGTTTGCGAACACAGCGACTGCAAGGCTGCGCAGCATCGCATCGGTGTGGCTGGCGTCGGTGCCGAGCTTCCGGCCCTTCTTGAGGTGTCTCATAGTGTGCGTTCTCCTACTACTGCTTGAGGCCGAGGCCCATGGCCTGCAGCTTATCCTTCTCTTCTTCCACGGACTTCGCGCCGAACT
>JAVEVF010000036.1:0-16752 GCA_034005175.1 Coriobacteriia bacterium
CAAAGGCTGTTAAGGGTATTGCTGGCTACACCCGCTCCGACGGTTGTGCGCGGTTGTGCGCGGACCTCGCCTACATCACCGTCAAGGTCCTTGACAAGCAGTTCAACGGCACCGAGGGCTATGCCACGCCGGCGCTCTCGACCGCTCGGAACGAGTGTGCGACGGCGGGATGCCACAATGGCGGCACCGCTGCCACCACGGTGGTCGGCAAGGAGAACTGCTGGGTGTGCCACAAGTAGTGGGCGATGGCGACACATGTGAGAGCGTGAGTCTCACACCCACTACTTCGATATGTTTGGAGGAGGTATGAGAAGAATCTTGTTCACGGCAGCACTCGTTGCTGTCTTGGTGTTCGCGTTCAGCGGTGTAGCGTTCGCGAAGTACGCAGGCTACGCGTACAACACCCCTGTTCCACCGTCTACTGACCCCAACCCCGCACCGGGCTACCTGTCATGGCAGGGTGCGAACGTGATCGCGGCCCAGCAGGGCGGCGACAACGGCTCGACGGCCCACGGCGGGTACGCGGTCAACACCACGAAGTGTGCTGTGTGCCACTCGGTGCACCGTGCGGCTTCTGACCTTTCCGCAGCAGGCGTGGGCTCGTACTGGAAGCTCACCCCTGCCGGCCAGGCCTGCACCGCATGCCACACACCCTCGGGCGCCAACCCGGTGTCAACGGCGCTCGTGGAGTGGCCTTCGACGTACGATGACGGCGGCCCGCACCGCACCTTCAACTGCTTGAATGCGTGCCACGGCTCGGTTCACGGTGCTAACCAGTCCGCGTATGCTGCTGCTGCTGCCTTCAACCTCACCGCGCGCAACGACGCTGCCATCACGGCGGCCGTGGGTGCAGGTAACGTGAAGGCGAACACCGTTGACGCAGCGACGCTTGCTGGGAACTTCAGCACGCTGACCCCGACCCAAAAGGCTGCTAACCGAGCCATGGTCACCGGCTACACCTGCGGTGCGTCCGGCTGCCACAGCTCCTCGCAGTTCGCGGTCAACGCAGACGGCTATGGCGACCTTCGTGCATCCGATCCGCGTGCCAGCACCACGCTTGACAAGGTCATGACCGGGCATGGTACCGCAGGTGCGACGAACCACTGCAGCACCGGTGGATGCCACCAGGCGATCGGCAACCAAGCCGACAGCAAGTGCGCGTCATGCCACGACATGGTTGGCAAGGCCACCAACAGCTCAGCCTTCCCGCATGCTAACCGTTCCATCACAGTGTGGGAATGGACGCGACCGGCTGGTGTTCTGACGCAGACCGAGAAGGACGTGGAGGCGGGCAACCTCTGGATGTACGCGGGCGACGTGACCTACCGTGACGCTTCCGGCCAGCCCACCGATACTGTGATGTGGGACGGCCAGACCGGCCTCGGAATCACGCACGGCACAGCGGTCGGAGGCCTTGCGCCCAACCGCATCAACACCCGTACAGTCATCGAGGGCTCGACCGCATGGCATGAGACACCCGGCAACATCAACGACGGCACGTGCCTGAAGTGCCACGGCTACCAGTACTGGCCGCTGTGGGATACCACCCACGCTGGTGATAGGTCGTTCGCGAACCGCTAAGATCGACCTCGACAAGTACGCTAGCCTCGATGCGGGCCGGCCCTCCAAAGGGCCGGCCCGCACGCTAGGCTCTTCTTCATCACTGGAGCGGATGCGCAGCGGGCCTATCTCGCCGGCCCACACCCGCCATCCAGATCACGAGCTCTCTGAGCTCTCGGCACGCCCCTGCTCGGCCCCAGGTGCGCGGTAGACGCCCGGCAGTGTCGGCGCGATGAGCTGGCGTACCACCCAGGCTGAGACCGCAGCGATAGCAATCACCGACGTCATGTTCGGACCGGCGAGAAGAGACAGGAACACCGTCACGCTCAGGGGCGCGACGGCCGCGACGACCACCATGCCGGTCGTAAGCCCCAACGCCCCCACAGGCTGGGGGATTGCCGGGAACAGCAGACAGATCGCCAGTCCGAATGAAGTCCCGGCGAAGATGAGCGGAAAGATGGGGCCGCCGAAGTACCCTGTCGAGAGGCTCCAACCGCTGATTGCAAGTTTGCCGACGCCGAGAAGGATCAGCGTCAGCGCTCCGATCGTGGCGGCATCGGTCAGCAGCGTGTCAACCTGCGCTTGTCCCGAGAACAGCAAGGACGGGGCGATGAGACTCGTCGCGGCAACGACAGCCCCGCCGGCGAGCCCGGCAAGCCACGGTCGTGTCCGCAGCTTCTGTGTTGCCATCCGCAGCTTTGCAAGGCCGCCACCGTATATGAGACCTAGAAGCCCGCCCACAACGCCAAGGGCAACAGCCAGTGCCAGATCGACGACTCGAACGTGAGGGTAGGCGGGAAACGTGAGGATCGCTGAGACCTTCTCCCCGCCAAGCAGGTCGTAGACGACCCATGCGGTGGCACCTGAGGCCAACCCCGCGACGATCATGTTCCGGCTGATGGTTTGAGACCTAGGGCTCATGAGTTCGATCGCCAGAAGGGCGCCTACCGGCGCGGCCCCGAAGAAGGCACTGAAGGCGCCGGCTACGCCCGCGTACGCGATGATCTTCAATTGGTCGCCAGTCAGACCGAACCGCTCGGCCAGAAAGGTGCCGAGGCCTCCGTTGATGTCGGTGAGAGGCGCCTCCGGGCCGATGGGAGCACCCGAGAACAGCGAGAACAGCGAGAACAGCGTACCGCTTAGCAGGTGGCGGTAGTCGATTCGTCCGTGTGTGTTGTACGCCTCTTCCGAACCACCCATGTCAAAGGGGCGACCGCCGGCAAGAACAACCGTCAACGTGGCGGCAAGGGTCGTCACCGCTACCACACCGAGTGAGACGGCCCATGTGGGGACACCTGCAAGCATCGACGGCAGTTGCTGCCAGAAGAACTGCAGGCCGAGACGATCGGCGAGTATGAAGAGCCAGGTGGCCATCCCCGACGCTGCGCCCACCACGATCGCGATGAACAAGATCCACGCTGCGGTTCTCGCGGCGTCGCGACTGTCGATTTTCGAATCTACCATCGGTTCGCTCCTGAGTCAGGCGAGCCAATCTTCTTGAGTCTACTTCATCAGCACCAGCACCGCCGCGACCACCTCGGTTAGCATGCGTCGCTCATCCCGGTATCGCGCCAGGCGTCGAGTCGGTATCATGCACACAGCACCGTACCCGCTTTTCTGGAGGTTCCGTGACCCGATCGTATGATCCGCATGTGATCGAGCCCAAGTGGCAGAACGCGTGGGAACGCGATGGGCTCTACTCCGTCGCCGAGGATCCAACTCGGCCAAAGTACTACTTGCTCGAGATGTTCCCGTACCCCTCGGGAGACATCCACATGGGCCATGTGCGCAACTACACCATCGGAGATGTGGTGGCGCGCCAGCTCACCATGGCAGGGCATCAGGTCTTGCACCCCATCGGCTGGGACGCGTTCGGTCTTCCCGCCGAAAATGCTGCCATCAAGAGTAACACGCATCCCGCGGAGTGGACCTACGCCAACATCGAGAAGCAGAAGGCGTCGTTCAAGCGCATGGGTTTCAGCTACGACTGGGACCGCACCGTCATAACCTGCGATGAGGGCTACTATCGCTGGGGCCAGTGGATCTTTCTGAAGTTCTGGGAGCGTGGGCTCGTCGAGCGCAAGAGCAGCCCAGTGAACTGGTGCCCAAGCTGTAAGACGGTGCTCGCTAACGAGCAGGTTCTCGGCGGTGGCGAATGCTGGCGATGCAAGAGCATCGTCGAGAAGCGTGAACTTGAGCAGTGGTACTTCAAGATCACCGAGTATGCCGATGAGCTCCTCGACGACCTGACGACGCTCACAGGGTGGCCGGAGCGCGTGAAGGCCATGCAAGCCAACTGGATCGGGCGTTCCGAGGGTGCCGAGGTGGACTTCACTCTGTGCGACGCGGCAGGCGAGCCCGCCGAGTCCACCATCACGGTGTTCACGACCCGTCCAGACACGCTGTTCGGCTGCACCTTCTTCCTGCTTGCACCTGAGCATCCGCTCGTGCGCGAGCTCGTCGAGGGCACCGAGTATGCGGCGCCTGTCATGGAGGTCGTCGATGCTGCGGCAAAGGAGACCTCGGTGGAGCGCGCGCTCGGCGAACGCGAGAAGCGCGGGGCGTTCACCGGCCGCTACGTCATCAACCCTGTGAACAACGAGAAGGTGCCGGTGTGGGTGGCCGATTACGTGCTCATGGAGTACGGCACAGGCGCGGTCATGGCCGTTCCCTGCGGCGACCAGCGCGACTTCGAGTTCGCGCGCAAGTACGGTCTGCCCATTCCTCCAGTGGTGCTTCCCGAGGACGATCCTGCGCTTGAGGCGTTGCGCGAAGCACGCGGGCGCGTCATCGACAACGTGACCTGGGAATGCGCGTACTCTGGTCCAGGCATCATGGTTCAGTCTGGCGCGTTCACAGGCATGCCCACGGGTGCAGGCGGCCCGGGGGTGGCCGCGGTCACGCGCTGGCTCGAGGATCGCGGCAAAGGCCGGTTCGCCATCAACTACCGCTTGCGTGACTGGCTCATCAGCCGCCAGCGGTACTGGGGAAACCCCATCCCAGCCATCCACTGTCCTTCTTGCGGACTGGTGCCCGTGCCTGAGTGCGAGCTCCCGGTGCGCCTCCCGCGCGATGTGGACATCACCAAGGGCGAGACGCTTGCGGACCATCCCACGTTCTACGAGACCGTATGCCCGACGTGCGGGGGTCCTGCTCGGCGCGAGACCGACACGATGGACACCTTCACCTGCTCGTCCTGGTACTACCTGCGCTACTGCGACGCCCGCAACAGCGAGGCGATATGGGATGTGGACAAGGCTGCCTACTGGATGCCGGTCGACCAGTATATCGGCGGTATCGAGCATGCGATCTTGCACCTGCTGTACTCGCGGTTCTTCACGAAAGTCTTCCGTGACATGGGGCTCATCTCGTTTGCCGAGCCGTTCACGAACCTCCTCACGCAAGGCATGGTGAGGAAGGACGGCGATGTGATGAGCAAGTCGAAGGGAAACGTCGTCGCTCCCGAAGACATGATCGCCGAGTTCGGTGCTGACGCGCTGCGCGCGTACATCTTGTTCATGTCACCACCCGACAAGGACCTGGAATGGTCACGTGAGGGCTTGGAGGGCATGTATCGGTGGCTCAGCCGCGTGTGGCGTCTCGTCTCTGAGATCTCGGCCGAATGCGCTGGTGGGCCCATGATGGCTGCCGCTGAGGGTGGTGCGGAGAAGGCCCTCAACCGAGAGATGCATCGCGTGATCGGGAAGGTCACCGAGGACATCTCACGATTCCAGCTCAACACCTCGATCGCAAGCATGATGGAGCTCACGAACGCCGCCTACGACTACCGCAACAAGGTCGCAGCCGGTGATCGCGATGCGGCCCTCATGCGCACCGTCGCAGAGAACCTCACACTCTTGCTCGCGCCTTACGTTCCGCACATGGCAGAAGAGCTCTGGTCTGAGGTGCTCGGGGCGAAGAGCAGCGTGCACCGCCAGCCATGGCCGACGTTTGACGCGCAGGCTGCCGCAGCCGAAGAGGTTGAGATGGCAGTGCAGGTCAACGGCAAAGTGCGCGGGCGTATCACCGTGGTTGCCGACCTCGATGACGCTGCCGTCATCGATGCAGCATTGAAGCAGGTTGCGGCGCACCTGGAGGGCAAGGAAGTGCTGAAGACCGTCGTGGTTGCCGGCAAGCTCGTGAGCGTGGTCGCGCGGTAGCTGCCGGTTGGCGCACGCATGCTCTGCCGCTGTGCGGCCCTTGTGTCGTGGTAGTGGTAAGAACGCAGTCAGTATGTCGTGTGGCTGATGTGCTTTGATGGCTGCGTCCAATCGGAAGGATGGCGCCCCCTCGCCGTGACGGTGGAGGGGGCGCAGTGTTTGAGCCATCAGGATCCGCACCCGAGCCCAAGCGTACCGACATCCTTGCGCGTGCCGGACTCACCAGGGTCCCGCGTGCAGCGGTCATGGGTGCGGCAGTGTTGGGCCTGGTGGCCCTTGTGGTTGTCGGATGGCGGCTCGGCGGAGCTGAAGGCGGGCAGGAATACGCGTTTGAGGAGGAGGGGGGAGCGGGAGATGATGCGCGATCGGCGCCCGGCGCGCCGGAGACCGCTGATGTCCCAGGCCCTCTGTGGGTGCATGTAGCCGGCGCGGTAGCACAGCCCGGCCTCTACGAGCTACGCGCAGGGGCTCGGGTGGGGGATGCTCTCGCTGCCGCGGGAGGGGCGCGTCCCGATGCGGCGGTCGACGGCGTGAATCTCGCGCAGCCTCTCACCGATGGGGAGCAGGTCCATGTTCCAACGGCCGAGGAGTACGCCACTGGTGCTGGGGGCATGCCAGCACCAGGCGAGTCCAGCGGACAGGGAGGCGGTGTTGCGGGCGGGAGAGTGGACATCAACCGAGCGTCCGCTGCCGAGCTCGAGGCCCTTCCTGGCGTCGGCCCTGCCACAGCTAAGAAGATTCTTGCTGACCGAGAGGCGAACGGGCCCTTCTCGACCCCAGAAGACCTCATGCGGGTCTCGGGGATCGGAGAGAAGAAGTTCGAAGCCATGCGCGATCTTGTCATCGTCAGATGAAGGCTCTGGCGACGCGACCTGTCCTGCCCGCTTTGGTGTGGGTCGCATGTGGCGTCTTCTCAGGCGTCATCATCGCCGAGGAGTTGTCGTGGCGCCGTTTGAACGGAGGGACGGTACCGCTCACATCATGGGCCGCTCTCGCGGTCGCGTGCGCGGTGGCACTCATCGCGTGGTTGTCTTTCAGTGCTGGGCACAACGCCAGGCGTGGCATCTCGGCTGTGGTGATGTGCGCGCTTGGCGCGTCAATTGGATGTGCGACAGGCTTGGCGAGCTGGGCACAGTGGCATGACGCACGCAAGGCGCTTGAGAGTCCTCACTCGACACTAGTCGGCACGGTCGACCGCGACCCCCAGCCGGGAGCGTATGGCTGGAGCGTGATGGTGCGCCCCCAGACTCCTAACGGATGCCAGATTCGGGTCTTGTTGGATGGTGGCGGGGTGGAACCGCCGGAGTGTGCGCGGACCGTCAGGCTGCAGGGGCGGGTGAGTGTCATCGATCCCGCGGAGGAGTGGGCCCGGCGCGCGCATCGCCGAGGTGAGGTCGGGTCCGCGAAGGTTCGCGCGCTTGAGACGGGGAGATGGGCCGACACGCCTCAGGGCTGGGTGGGACCGCTTCGATCGAGGCTGAGACGCGTCATTGGCCAGGTGAGGGGCGACGGCGGTGACCTTCTGCAGGGTATCTTGCTCGGAGACCGGAGCCGCCTGAACGGTACAGCCGTCGAAGCCGACCTGCGTGTCTGCGGGCTCTCACACCTGTTGGCGGTATCCGGGACTCACCTTGGCATCGTGTCTCTCATCGTGACATGGGCTGCAACACGTTCACGCCGCGGTGTGCGCTTTCGCGTGTGCGCAGTGGCGCTCGCCGCGATCGTTTACGTGGTGATGACAGGTGTGCAGCCCTCCGCGCTCAGGGCCCTTGTCATGGGATTCGTGGCAGGGCTTGCCCGCCTCACTGGTCGGCGCTCTGATGGCATCGCGGCACTCGCATTGGTAGCAGCAGTCATGCTCGTCTGGCGCCCGACCATCTCGTTCGACGCAGGGTTTCAGCTCTCGGTCGCCGCGGTGGGAGGGTTGCTCCTGTTCGCAGGGTTGGCAGAGTCGTGGGGGACGGCTGCGTTCGGCCGCAAAGCCAGGCCACTTGTGGGCCCCCTCGGGATGACACTTGTCGCGCAAGCGGCCACTCTGCCGGTGGCGCTCCCGCTCTTCGGCATGATCTCGATCATCGCCCCGGTCGCCAACATCGTGGCAGTGCCGCTTGTCACCGTTGCGCTTGCGGTGGGGTTGTGCGCGGGCGTGGTGGGCGCGTTCACAATGACTGCAGGTGCGGCGTTGGCAAGGCTCGCTGCCCTGCCGCTTGCGGCGGTGGCACGCGCCGCCTCGGCTCTAGGCTCCCTGCCCGGCTCGGCACTGGGGGTTTCAGTGAGCGGCCCGTGGCTGGGTGTAGCGGCGCTAGCGGCAGGGGCGGCTCTGTGGGCGTGGTGGCCGCTGCCACGGGACAGGCGCACGGCCCTGGGTGTCGTCGCGACGGCGCTGCTCGCACTGCTGGTGATATCTGTTGGGATGCCGTGGTCACCTCAGGCCACGATCACCGTGCTTGATGTCGGCCAAGGGGACGCCATACTCGTGCGAGATGGCTGGCATGCGGTTCTCGTTGACACGGGCCCTGAGCCCGACCGTTTGCGCGAGGCGCTCACACACGAGGGTATTCGGCGACTCGATGCGCTGATTCTTACCCACGACCATGCCGATCACACCGGGGGGATTGACGGCCTCGTGGGCTTGACCTCTGTGAGCGGCATCTTCGTGCCGGACGTGGCCGAAGAAGAAGCGTTCGAGGCGGTTCGCCGCTCCTCGGCACGGATAGGTGGTGGCGACAGAGACGGAGTACGCATTCGGACGCTGAGGGCCGGTAACGGGTTTGTTGTGGGTTCCATCAAACTGGACGTGCTATGGCCACCAGGGCCTGACCCAGGTCTTTCCACCAACGACACGAGTGTGGTGCTGGAGGTGACGCGCGGGCAGTTCACTGCGCTGCTCACAGGCGATGCGGAAGGGCCGGCCTGGAACAGCCTCGAGCGCCGAGGGAGACTGCACCGTATCGACATGCTCAAGGTGCCGCACCACGGCAGCGCAAACGGCATGACTGCGCGAGCACTCGAGCTATGGTCGCCTCGGCTCTCTGTCATCAGCGTGGGGCAACCGAACGACTTCGCCCATCCAGCGCAAGAGACACTCGGGTTGCTCGCGAGTGCTCGGACCCCAGTGCTGCGCACCGATGAGAACGGCCGAGTGTGCGTCCAGCTCACCGATGCCGATTTCAAGGCGATGGTGGATCGTAGGCAACATGCACCTGCGGCGTGTGCGACAATCGATAGACCGCAAAGGTTCATCGTCACAACGAGCCGACCGACCCTCACACCGGGAGACCATGAGCGCCAACGACCTCAGCGACCTGAAGCCTGTCTATCTCATCTACGGCCCGGAGGAACTGCTTCTGGAGCAGGCCGTCGAACGGCTGAAGAAGAGGCTCTCAGCCATCGCAGACCTCGACTTCAACCTCGATGTTTTCGACGGGGAGCAGAGTTCGGCCGAAGAAGTGCTCTCTGCAGCCAACACCCTGCCGTTCATGTCCGAGCGCCGCCTTGTCATCGTGCGCAGGGCCGGCCGCATGGGGACAGAGGCTCTGGGAGCCATCGCCGGTTATGCGAAAGACCCCAACCCGCACACCACGCTCGTGCTTATGGCAGAGAAGATCGCGCGCAACACGCGCATCTTCAAGGCCGTTGACGCACTGGGTGGCGTGGCCGAGTACAAGGCTCCTGCGAAGCGCGACTATGCGCGCACGATTGTGGGGATGTTCGCCGATCGCGGGAGGCGTGTAGGCCTCGACGCCGCTGAGGTGCTCGTACGTGCAGCCGGCTACGACCTACGGCGGCTTTCAGTCGAGATCGAGAAGGTGGTGTCATACACCGGCGAGGAGACCACTCTCTCGCGTGAGCAGATCGAAGAAGTCATGTCGACGAGCGCGCCCACCTCGATCTTCGATCTGCTCGATGCGATCGGGACCAAAGACTGCCGCCTGGCGCTGAAGCTTCTCGGCCGTCTCGTGGATGAGGGCGAGTCGGTTCACGGCATGCATGCGATGAGCGTTCGCCAGGTCCGAAACCTTCTCTCCGCTCGTGCGCTGATGGAGCGAGACGAGGACCTTGCGCCAGCAGCCCTTGTGAGCCGAGAGCTCGGCGTGCGTGATTGGCAGGCGCGCAACCTCGTCACGCAAGCGCGTCGCTTCAGCACTGCCGAGCTCGTGAACGCACTGCGCCTTGCTGCTGCAGGAGAGGCAGAGATGAAGACGAGCCGGGATCCCCGGCTCGTCTACGAACTCTGGTTGATCGCGGTCTGCAGGGGCTAGCCCGCGACCTCGGATGCGCGCGTCATCACACCGGACTTGCGGTTCGCTGCTTGATTCTTGTGAATGACGCCCTTCGATGCGGCGCGGTCAAGCAAGCGCGATGCATCCTGCGCAGCTGCCACGGCGGCTTTGCCGTCGCCAGCCGCAACTGCAGCGTCGGCCTTCTTGATGGCCGTCTTGATCTCGGACTTCACTGCTTTGTTGCGCTCATGCGCCTTGGCGTTGGTAAGCACGCGCTTCTTCTGGCTCTTGATGTTGGCCACTGATGCAGTTCCTCTCGACTCAAATGTGGTGCCCGTCGTCGCAGTGGGGTGCGGACGAACCCACAAATCCTAACACACATACCGCGCACCCTGCTACACTCTCGCAGACATGACGCAGGCTTCGAACATACGCAACTTCTCGATCATCGCTCACATCGACCACGGCAAGTCCACGCTCGCGGACAGAGTCCTCGAACTGACATCCACCGTGGCCGATCGCGACATGGTGGAGCAGGTCCTGGACTCGATGGACATCGAGCGAGAGCGTGGCATCACCATCAAGGCACAAGCGGTTCGGGTGCACTATACCGCCGAAGATGGAAAGACCTACCAGCTCAACCTCATTGATACGCCGGGCCACGTGGACTTCACCTATGAGGTCTCGCGTTCGCTGCAGGCATGCGAGGGCGTGCTGCTCGTTGTGGATGCCGCGCAAGGGGTCGAGGCCCAGACCGTGGCAAACGCCATGATGGCGATGAACGCCGGGCTGGAGATCATCCCACTCATCAACAAGATCGACCTTCCCGCTGCCGACCCCCAGAGAGTCGCCCACGAGATCGAAGAGGGGCTTGCCATCTCGGCCGATGAGGCCGTCCTCACCAGCGGCAAGACAGGCGAGGGAGTTCGCAGCGCGCTTGAGGCTGTGATCACACGGGTGCCACCGCCTCAAGGCGAACCCGACGCGCCGCTAAGGGCGCTCATCTTCGACTCGTACTTCGACCCGTACCGCGGCGTGGTGGCACTCGTGCGCGTGATGGATGGCAAGGTCTCGCAGCACATGAAGGTGCGCATGATGGCCACCAGCACCGTCACCGACGTCGAGGAGGTCGGCGTTCGCCGGCCCGCGAACACCCCGGTCGAGGCGTTGGAGTTCGGCGAAGTCGGCTACGTGATAACGGGGTTGAAGGATCCCGCGCTCGTGAAGGTGGGTGACACCATCACGCTCGCCAAAGGGGGGGCCACCGAGCCGATTCCCGGATACCGTGAGGTCAAGCCGATGGTGTTCACGGGTTTGTTTCCCATAGATGGCGATCAGTATCCCGACCTGCGTGATGCGCTTGACAAGCTGCGCCTCAACGACGCCGCACTCGTCTATGAGCCGGAGAGCAGCCACGCGCTCGGGTTCGGCTTTCGCGTGGGCTTCCTCGGCCTGCTGCATATGGAGGTCATCAAGGAGAGGCTCGAGCGTGAGTTCGACCTGGACCTGCTCGCCACCGCACCCAGCGTCGAGTACCACGTGTACACCACAGCGGGGGAGGAGCGCATCGTGCACTCTCCTCAAGACATGCCCGAGCCAGGCTCAATCGAGCGCATCGAGGAGCCCTATCTGCGCGCGACGGTCCTGGTACCGCCGGAGTTCGTTGGCGCGGTGATGGAGCTTTCCGAAAACAGACGCGGCACCTTCAAAGACATGCAGTACCTCTCGGCAACCACGGTCGAGATGCACTACGACATCCCGCTTTCCGAGCTCATCATGGACTTCTTCGATCAGCTCAAGAGCCGTACCCGCGGATACGCGAGTCTTGACTATGAGTACATCGGCTACCGGCCGAGCAAGCTCGTGAAACTCGACATCCTTCTAGCGGGCAAGGTCGTCGATGCGCTCTCGTTCATCGTGCATCGCGACAAGGCGTATCAACGTGGCCGAGTGTTAACGGAGAAGCTGCGCGAGATCATCCCTCGGCAGATGTTCGAGGTGCCCATCCAGGCAGCCATCGGCGGTAAGGTGCTTGCCCGCGAGACCGTGCGCGCCAAGCGCAAGGATGTGCTCGCCAAGTGCTACGGGGGAGACATCAGCCGCAAGCGCAAGCTGCTGGAAAAGCAGAAGAAGGGCAAGAAGCGCATGAAGAACGTGGGCAACGTGGAGGTCCCGCAGGACGCCTTCATGGCGATCCTCAAGGTTGATGAGTGAGACCGCACACATCCCCGCGACATCCCTGCGAGGATGCGCCTCGCTCTACATCCACGTGCCGTTCTGCGCCTCGAAGTGCGGTTACTGCACCTTCCACTCCTCGGTGATGCCCCCTGACCCCCGTGTAGCAGAGCACTTCGCATGGGCTGTCGGTGAAGAGATCGCTCACTGGGCAGCAACGGGGGTACTTGACGATGTCGTGAGCGTGTACGTTGGAGGGGGAACTCCGACTATGCTCAACGACTCGCTCGTCACGATCGTTCAATCGCTTCCTGATGTCATGGACGTTTGTTCTGCGGCGGAAGTCACCGTGGAGACCAATCCCGATACCACCGACTCGGCGCTGGCCGAGAAGCTCGTGCAGGCAGGGGTCACACGGTTCTCTCTGGGCGTGCAGTCACTCGATGACGAGGTGTTGCGCACCCTCGGACGCTGCCACACAGCAGCACGCGCTCAGCAGGCGCTGCATGAACTCGTCACGAGCGGAGCCGAGGTGTCCGTAGACCTGATGTGTGGCGTCCCGGGCCAGACAGGGAAATCGTGGCAGGACACACTGGAGCGCGTCTCTGAGAGCGGGGCGAACCATGTGAGCGTGTACCCGCTCGCACTCGAAGAAGATACGCCACTTGCGCACGCTGTGGCGGCTGGGCGCATCAGCCAGATAGACGACGACATGGCAGCGGAGATGATGGAGCAGGCCGATGACACGCTGTCCAGCAGTGGATTCGCCCGCTACGAGGTCGCGAGCTACGCAAGGCCAGGGGCTGAGAGCGTCCACAACACGGGGTACTGGACAGCGCGCCCTTATGTCGGTGTCGGTCCCTCGGCAGCAAGCATGTTGCGGGCTGAGACCTTCGCGCAAGTGGTGGAGTGCCGAGGATGGCGGGATCCCGCGCTCACCGGCGTCGGCCGCAATGTGGCACCCATCCCTGCTGACGCCCAACGCGTGCGCTTCGTACGAGCGGCTGACACCGTTGGCTTTCTGAGCCATCCGACGGGTCCCCCAGAAGAGGTCGAGTACCTCACAGCCACCGAAGCTGCCGCCGAAGATGCGATGTTGGGCTTGCGCCTTGCTCGAGGCATCAGCGAGGAGCTCGCCGCACAGGCGGGCGTGAAACGAGCGTTGGAGGAGCTAAGCGCCGTGGACCTCGTCGAGCACTATGGCGATAGGTGGCGTGTGACCCACAAGGGCTGGTTGCTCGGCAACGAGGTGTATAGCGCCGTGTGGTCTGCAGGCGCGCATCGCGAAGTAGGTTAGCACTCGCTATAATAGAGTGCTAGAACCTGCACGACCGTCGTGTCGTGACCGGGACGGGTGTGGAGACTGACTATGCTTACTGACCGCAGGCGCAGTGTGCTCAAAGCGCTCATAGAAGAATATATCGCGAGCGGCCAGCCGGTCGGCTCGAAACACCTCGTGGAGCGCCATCAGCTCGGCTGCAGCCCAGCTACGGTGCGCAACGAGCTTGTAGCACTCGAGGAGACCGGCTACGTGTACCAGCCGCACATCTCGTCGGGTCGCGTTCCCACCGACGCGGGCTACCGGACGTTCGTCGACGACCTGCTCGCAGCGGGTGACATGGCCTCAGATGACGACACGTTGGCGGTGCGTGAGCGCTATCTCGACATCGTCGGCGAAGTCGACGAGCTCATGCGCCAGACCTCCACGCTCCTCTCGCACCTCACTCACTACGTCGCCGTGGTGGTGGCGCCAGCGCTAAACCTCTCCCGCATCCACAGAGTGAACATCGTCTCGATGGCCCCTCGGCGGGCGTTGATCGTGGTCATCACGGAAAGCGGCGAAGTGGTCAACCGCCATGTGACGTTCAGCACGGAAGCCACACCTGAGCTGCTCGCTGAGATGGAGAGCGCGCTCAACGTCGCGCTTGGAGGCAAGAGAGCTGCCGAGGTGCGCCCGCTGAGAGGTCGGTTGGACATCGGCCACCCGGACCACGGCCTGTTCACCGAGGTCACCCAGCAGGTGGTGGAGTGCCTGGAGGAGGCGGACTGGGACCGCCTCTACCATGTGGGCGTGCCGGAGCTGCTTGCATTGCCTGAGTTCTCGCACTCATCGATGGTGCGGCCGTTGCTTACGGTTCTGGAGGATGGGCTTGGAATGCTTGAGACGCTTTCCGAGGTCATGCGCACACGCGGGATCACCGTGCGCATCGGCAGTGAGAACCGCGCCCGAGAGCTCGAGCAGATGAGTCTTGTCGCGACGCGCTACGGTTCGGAGACCTCCGACGGGATCGTGGGTGTCATCGGGCCCACCCGGATGGATTACTCGCGTTCCATCGCTGCGGTGCACTGCGCTGCGGATAGCCTCTCGGAGGCGTTGGGCGGAAGTGCCGAGAGAGACTGATCGCCTGGCGTTGCGATCTTTAGGCTCATGATCATATGAAGGTATGAAGGAGAAGATGTGACAGCAGGGACCAAGGACTACTACGGCGCTCTTGGTGTGGAGCGCAACGCCACGGAAGCCGAGATCAAGAAGGCTTTTCGGCATAAGGCAAGGGAGTGCCATCCCGATGTCTGCGACGATCACGATGCCGAAGAGCGCTTCAAGATCATCAACGAGGCCTACGACGTGTTGTCTGACCCGTCGAAGCGCGAGATCTATGACCGATACGGAACGGTGGACCCGCGCACGGGCGCGGGGGCCGGCCCCGACCTCGGTGACATCTTCGGCGGATTTGGCATGGATGACCTGTTCAGCGTCTTCTTTGGTGGGATGGGAGGCGGTGCTTCGCGCAAGGCGCGCACGCGCGGACGTGACATGGCCGTGCAGGTGGTCGTCTCGCTAGAAGACGTCGCACACGGCATCGAGCGCGAGATCGCGGTGAACCGCCTCGTGCCTTGCGACGAATGCGCTGGCACCGGCTCGGCAGATGACGCAGGTCCTACCGTGTGTCCGGACTGTCACGGCTCGGGTCAGAGGCGTGTTCAGCGTCAGACGATCCTCGGCGTGATGCAGACGGTTGGCGCGTGTGAGCGTTGCTCAGCGACAGGTCACATCATCGAATCTCCATGTCCGGAATGCGGCGGGCAAGGCCGTGTTCCCGATCGAGATCACATCACGATAGAGATCCCCGCAGGAATCGAGGACGGCGCGCAGATCCGTGTCCGAGGGGCTGGTGAGGCCGGCCTGAGAGGTGCTGAATCCGGCGACCTGCTCGTGACCGTGCGTGTCGCTCCTCACGATTACCTGGAGCGAGTAGGCAGCGACCTCCATGCGCAGATGACCCTCACAATCACCGAGGCTGCGCTTGGCGCTGAGATGCACGTGTCGGGCATAGACGGGGATGTGCTTGTGACGGTGCCAGTCGGCACGCAGTACGGCGACCAGATCAAGGTCAGAGGCGCGGGTCTGCCGAGGCTCAGAGGCTCTGCGCGCGGCGATTTCGTTGTGCACGCGATCGTCGAAGTCCCCCGCAAGCTCACCAAAGAGCAGCGGGAGCTGCTCGATCAATTCGCTGCCACGCTTGGTGAGGAGCCGCACGCGACGCCTTATGAGCGTCTGAAGGAGTGGTTCAGGGGCTGATGGCAGCAGCTGGAGACGTACGCGTGTCATCGCACAGGTTCTTCCTGCAAACCCCCCTGCCCGCCTCTGGGGATCGACCGGCCCCGCTCGGCCTCTCTCCGAGCGACCGTCGCCATCTCTCGACCGTCCTTCGCGCATGCGAGGGAGATGAGCTCATCGTGGTCGAACCCGGCGGCGACGTGTGGCGTATGCGCGTGACGACTGTGGCCGAGGACGCTGTGGAGGCGTCGCGCCTTGAGCGCGTCGATGTGCCCCCTCCGCTTCGTCTCACGCTCATCCAGGGGATGGCGAAGTCGGCGAAGGTCGATCTCGTGGTGGAAAAGGCCGTCGAACTCAATGTCGAGGCCGTCATCCCCGTGCTCACCGAGCGAGCGGTGGTGCGTCTTGATGACGAGAGACGCAAGGCGCGCGGTGAGCGGCTGCGACGCGTAGCGATGGCAGCTGCCAAGCAGTCACAGCGCGCGAGCGTCCCTCGCGTGAGCGATCCGATCGCGTTTGACGAGGTTGTGCAGAGTCTGGATTCCTTCGATGCGACGCTGGTGTTGTGGGAGGGAAGCGCCGTGACCGCTCCAGGCATCGGCGAGGCGCTCGACGAGCTCGGCGTCACCTCTACAAGCAAGGTGGCGCTTGTCGTGGGTCCCGAGGGCGGGCTTTCTGCCGAAGAGGTGTATGCCCTTGAGAGCGCTGGCGCGCGTGCAGTGACGTTAGGTGAGACGATCTTGCGCAGTGAGACCGCAGGCATCGCCGCCACCGCGCTTTGCATCTACGAGCTCGGCGGGTTGGGTGGGCGTCGGCGTGGCTGATCAACCGGAGGTTGCGCGAACCCTTGCGGTGCACGTGAAGACTCTGGGCTGTAAGGTGAACCGGGCGGACAGCGACGCGATGGCGTCTGCGCTTCTTGGCTGCGGGATCCATCTTGTCGCTGAAGCTGACGCCTCAGTCGTGCTGCTGAACACCTGTACGGTCACGGCCGAGGCGGACCGAAAGGCGCGCAAGGCCGTTCGCCACGCGCTTGCGGGGCGCAACGCACCTGTCGTGGTCGTCACAAGATCGG
>JAVEVF010000129.1:0-3532 GCA_034005175.1 Coriobacteriia bacterium
AGCGTGTTTGACCTCGTGTGGGTCCAAGGCTCGGACGGGCAGGCGTACACCTATGGCGATGTATTCAAGCGCAATGAGTACGAGTACTCGCGCAGCAACTTCGAGATCGTGGACATAGACATGCTCTACGGCCTTTTCGATACCTACGAGGCGGAGTGCCGCAGAACGCTAGAAGCCGGCATCGTGTTGCCCGCGTATGACTACGTCCTCAAATGCTCTCATGCCTTCAACCTGCTCGATGCCCGCGGCGCCATCGCTGTCGCTGAACGGGTGAGCTTCATCGGACGAGTGAGAGCGCTTGCCAAGGCGTGTTGTGCGGCGTACGTGAGCTCTCTGGAGCCGGCTGACGCGCCGTCGGGCGAGAGTGATGCCGCCGAGCCCGAGGGCGGTGTGCGATGAAACGCGAGCTGATCTTTGAGATCGGAGCCGAGGAGATCCCCTCCACAGCGCTCTACCAGGCTATCGGTCAGCTCAAAGCCGATACCGAGGCGGCGCTTGACGCGGCTGATCTAGACTACGCGCTCGTTGATGTGTTCGGATCACCTCGGCGACTTGTCGTGCGCATCAGCGACCTAGCGGATCGCCAGGAGGATGTGAGTCTGCGGGTGAAGGGGCCCTCGGCGAAGGCGGCCTTTGACGAAGAGGGAAACCCCACTAAAGCAGCAGAGGGCTTCGCGCGCAGCAAGGGCGTGCCCGTCGATGCGTTGGAGCGCGTAGAGGAGCCAGCGGGCGCGTATGTGTACGCCATGGTGGAAAGACCTGGTCGACCCGCGCTTGAGGTGTTGCCCGAGCTGCTTGGGAAGCTCGTGGCAGACATCGACTGGGCCAAGTCGATGCGTTGGGGCACTGGCGAGGTGCGTTTCGTGCGGCCTGTACGCTGGTTGCTTGCACTCTTCGGTGCCGATGTCATCCCGGTGAGCTTCGGTGAGGTGTGTGCTGGACGCACCACCTACGGGCATCGCTTCCTGGCGCCTGGACCCGTTGAAGTCCCCACCGCATCCGAGTACGATCTCGCCTGCAAGCGCGGGCTCGTCGTCTACGACCACACGCTGCGCGCTGCACTTGTTCGCGAGGGCATCGAGGCTGCCGCCGCCGAGGCGGGCGCCGTGCCTGTGATGGAAGAGAAGGTCTTTGCCGAGGTAGTGAACCTCGTCGAGTGGCCAGTGGTTGGCATCGGGCGCTTCGACAGCGAGTTTCTCGAGGTTCCTCGCGAGATTCTCGAGACCGCGATGGAGTCACACCAGCGGTACTTCCCCCTGCAGGACGTTGAGGGTGAGTTGATGGCGGCGTTCGTGGTCGTTCACAACGGCGACCCCGCACGCACCGAGTCCATCATCTCGGGTCACGAACGCGTCATCCGCGCACGCTTGGCCGATGGCGCCTTCTTCTACCACGAGGACCTCACCCGTCCTCTTGAAGCATATGTCGCGGATCTTGCGGACATCACCTTCCAAGAGAAGCTGGGCACGCTTGCACAGAAGGTGGCGCGGATTGAGCGTCTCACCGCTCGGCTTGCCGAGATCACGGCTGCCGGACCTGGTGATACCGCGGCAGCGGTGCGCGCCGCTCACCTGTGCAAGGCAGATCTCACCACGCGCGCGGTCATCGAGTTCCCAAGCTTGCAGGGCGTCATGGGCGGCTACTATGCGCGTGCGGCCGGCGAGCCGCAGGCTGTTGCAGTGGCCATCCCCGAGCACTATCGGCCGCGATTCGCCGAGGACGAGATCCCCGTCACGGTTCCAGGGCAGCTGGTGTCCGTGGCTGACAAGCTCGACACCATCACCGGCATCTTCGCAGCGGGGATGGCACCCACAGGTTCAGCTGATCCCTATGCGTTGCGCCGCAGTGCGCTGGGCGTGCTTGCAATCAGCATTGGCGGGCTCGGCCTCACAATGGACGAGGCCATCACGGCATCCATCGACGGCTATGAAGGCGCACTCGAGTTCGGACGCCAGCCCCTCGGCCTGGCTGTGAAGACATTCATCAGTGGCCGACTGGAGGTGCTGCTCCGCGAGCGGGGCCATGCGTACGACACCGTGGCAGCGGTGCTTGCGGTCTCCTCGGACGACCCCGCTGACGCGCTCGCGCGGTGCGAGGCACTCACTGTCTTTCGCGCGGCAAGCGACGTAATGGACGATCTATCGGTTGCCTTCACGCGTGCGAAGAACCTTGCCGAGCCCGCTCTTGGAACGGATGCTGACGTCTCAATCATGGCGCCGGAGGAGAGAGCGCTCGCAGACGCGCTTGCCGAGGCCGAGGGCCGTGCGCGAGAGTCGCTTGGGGTTCGCGACTATGAAAGCGCCCTCGGCGTTCTAGCCGGTCTTAGGGGCCCCATCGATGCGTTCTTTGATTCGGTGTTGGTCATGGACGCAGATGAGCGGCTACGTGCCAACCGCCTACGGCTGCTGAACTGCTTTGTCGGCCTCTTCGAGCGATTTGCCGACTTCAGCCGTCTGGCTGGATAGGAGGGAGGGCAGCGGTGGATAGGGCAGAGCACGGTGCAGGGAGTCTGCCACTCGCCGTATACCTCCTGTCGGACTCTCTCGGAGAGACCGCTGATCTCGTCGGCCGCGCCGCCATCAGCCAGTTTCCCCGAGGGACTTTTGACATCATCCGGCTTGCGAAGATCTCCTCGGCAGGCTCACTGGAGGAGGCGATCTCCGGAGCGACGCACGATGGGAGCGTCTTTCTGTACACGCTTGCCGACCCCGCGCTGCGCGACCGCATGAGCATGCTCGCCCGCGAGAAGGAGCTGCTTGCGGTCGACATCCTCGGCCCCACGATCGCCGCTCTTGGCCGGTCATCCGGCGTCGAGCCCACAGGAGAGGCTGGCGCGATCCGCAGGACTGACCGGGGTTACGTTCAGCACATCGAGGCGTTGGAGTATGCCGTCAAGCACGACGATGGCCGCGACCCCGAGGGCCTCGCCGACGCCGACGTGGTGCTGATTGGTGTCTCGCGCACGGGCAAGACGCCTGTGTCGATGTACCTGGCGTTCAAGGGCTACAAGGCCGCCAATATCCCGCTCATCCCCGAGGTCGAGCCGCCCGCCCAGCTCTTCGATCTGGATTCGAGACGCATCTTCGGTCTGACGGGAGACGTCGATTTCCTGGTATCCATTCGCAATCAACGGCTTTCTGAGCTCGGCGTCTATGCACGCCGTTATGCTCAGCGCGAAGCGGTGATCGAAGAGATCGAGTCGGCACGCGCGCTTATGCGCAAGCTTGGTTGTATCGTCGTGCGCACGGATAATCGCGCAATCGAGGAGACAGCACAGGAGATAATCCGTTATCTTGAGGAGTGAACTCCGTGCGCGTCGAGCCGGCGGAGTCTCACTGTCGCCCGTACACTCGATGGGCGCTGCCTGGTACAGAGAGAGGGGAGTGAGGAGTTGTCTGACGCCAAGCGTGTCTATGCTTTTCGTGAGGGCGACGCTTCGATGAAGTACGTCCTCGGTGGTAAGGGTGCGAACCTGGCCGAGATGACCAGGCTCAGGCTACCGGTGCCTCCCGGATTCACAATCACCTGTCAG
>JAVEVF010000130.1:0-3525 GCA_034005175.1 Coriobacteriia bacterium
TCGAGGCAGAGTCCTTCGCTAGGGCTGCTGCAGAGGTGCTGGCTTCCCACGGTCTTGAGGTCGTGCTCTCCGATCGCTATATGCCCACACCGGCGCTTTGTTGGTCAATCGCACAGGACGAGAAGGCTGTGGGCGGGGTGATGCTTACGGCAAGCCACAACCCTGCACGCTACCTCGGATTCAAGATACGCATGTCTGACGGCGGTGCCTCGCCAGTGTCTTTCACCGATGAAGTCGAGGCCGCGCTGGCCGATGAGGCTCCTGCAGAACGCGGGTCGTACCAGGTCGCCGACTTCATGACGCCGTATCTCGAGGCGTTGGCGTCGATGGTTGACGCGCAGGCCATCGCTGAGGCGAACCTGCGCGTTGTAGTCGACTCGCTGTATGGCGCAGGCCAGAACTACCTTGCTGACACCATGCGCGACCTGGGGGTGGACGTTCGCGAGATCCACGATCAGCGAAACCCGTGCTTTGGCGGGCTTCACCCCGAACCCATCCCGCCGCACACGGACGCTTTGCGTGACAACGTCACCGCAGTCGACCGCGATGCGGGGTTTGTCACCGACGGCGACGCGGATCGCATCGGTGCCATCGACGAGCACGGCAACTTCGTCAACCCGCACCGCATCATCTGCCTCGTCGCACGCCATCTCGCCGAAGACAAGGGGCTTTCAGGCCGCATCGTCAAGACGCTTTCCACCTCGGTGCTCGTGGATCGTCTCGGCACGGCGCTTGATCTACCGGTCACCACTACGCCCGTCGGCTTCAAGTGGATCTACGAGCAGATGCTCCACGGCGACGTGCTGCTCGGCGGGGAAGAGTCGGGCGGTATCGGCTTTCCGCCACACGTACGCGAGCGTGACGGGCTCCTCATGGCGCTCTTCCTTCTGGAGATGATGGCCCAGCGCAAGCAGACGCTTGGCGAACTCGTTGAAAGCCTCTTTGAACTCACCGGTCCGATGGAGTATTTGCGATACGACATGGCAATCGATGAGGACACGAAGGCGTCTTTCCTCGCTCGCGCAGACACGTTTGCTCCCGATGAGGTGGCTGGTCTGACAGTCCAGGAGATCGTGCGCGATGATGGCTTGAAGTTCCTGCTTCCCGATGACGCATGGCTGCTTCTGCGCCCCTCGGGCACCGAGCCGCTCGTCCGCGTATATGCTGAGGCATCTTCGGCGGGGGTCGTTGACGACCTCATCGCTGCGGGCAGGGCTGTCGTTCGCGGAGAGGTCTGAGCGCTCCGTGCGTATCACGATGGTGAACAAGTACTACCCGCCGCACCTCGGTGGGATAGAGTTCCATCTGCGAGACCTCGCTGAAGCGCTTGCTGCGCGCGAGGATATAAGCGTGCGTGCGATCGTGGCGAACGCACTTGATGAGCGGGTTGAGGAGGTCATCAACGGCGTGGAGGTCGTTCGGTTGCCGCGCTGGCGCGAGTACAGCTCGACACCTATCGTGCGAAGGATGGCACGCGCGCTGCGCTCCGAGGCCGAGGGCACTCTTGTTCGAGGAGGTGGCCGGCCCGATCTCTTTCACCTGCACTTCCCCTACCCATGGGGAGAGTACTCGTGGCTTCGTGCGCGTACAGGCGTGCCAACGGTGGTGACGTACCACTCCGACATCGTGCGTCAGAAGGCCGCGCTTGAGCTCTACAAGCCCTACCTGCGGCGCATGCTGCAAGAGGTTGATCTCGTCATCGCTTCATCACCCAATATGGTGGCCCATTCTCCGTTTCTTTCCGAGGTCTCGCACAAGTGCCGAGTGGTGCCGTTCGGTATCGATGTGGAGCGGTTCGCAGCTACGCCTGCCGTCGTACGCAGAGCTGCCGAGCTGCGTGAGGGCCACGAGAGGCCCATCGTCTTGTTCGTGGGCCGCCTCATCTACTACAAGGGGGCCGAGGTGTTGGTGCGTGCCATGGCGCGAGTCGACGCCGACCTTGTCATGATCGGTTCAGGCCCGCTTGAGCGCTCTTTGCGCGAGCTCGCTGCCGAGATGAGGATCGCAGACCGCGTGGCCTTTCTCGGCGGACAGCCCTTCGACGAGCTCGTGGCCTGGTACCATGCTGCGGATGTCTTCTGCCTGCCGAGCATCGCGCGGTCCGAGGCGTTCGGCCTCGTGCAGCTCGAGGCACACGCCTCCGGGACGCCGGTGGTCTCCACTGACCTCACCACTGGAGTGCCCTTCGTCAACCAGCACGAGGAGACGGGCCTTGTGGTGCGCCCGGATGACCCGCGTGCGCTTGCCGAGGCGCTGACTGCGCTGGTTGAGGACGAATCGTTGCGCAAACGGTTCGGGCAACGAGCGTTGGAGCGAGCTCAGACGGCGTTCACCACCGAGAGGATGGTCGAAGACACGCTTTGCGTCTATCGAGAGGCGCTTGATGGGGAGGCGTGTGCGTTGTGAGGCGCGATCGCTTCATCGTCCTCAGCGTAGTGCTTGACGCGCTGCTCGTTAACCTCGGCATCGTCGCGGCGTTCTTCATCCGCTTCAGCGGTGAGCTCCCTGCGTTCAACTTCAACGCGTATCTGGTGTTGGCGCCGGTACTCACGGTGGTGTATCTGGCATCTGGCTACGTGTATGGTCTGTACGAACCGGAGCGCACGGAGAGTCTGTGGACTTTGCTGCGTGCAGCGGCGCCAGCGGTGACGCTCGGCACGGTGTTGACGGCTGCAATCTCGTTCTTCGGAGGGCCGCGCTTCTTCGCGTTCTCGCGCCTCGCCATCCTGCTGAGCTGGTTCATTAACGTGATCCTCATCGTGGGCTGGCGTTTGGTCTTCATGCGCGTGTCATCCATTCGATGGTCCGAGCAACGCGTGCTCATCGTAGGTGGCGGACGCCTCGCCCATGAGTTGGCTTCCGAGCTGCAGACCAGGTCGCGCTGGGGCTTTCATGTGGTAGGGACGTTGGCATCGCAGGATGCTAAGGGCTTTGCGGCCGAGGGGGCCGGACATTGCGAAGGGCTGCCGGTGCTCGGCACGCTCGATGACATCGCACCTACCGTGGCAACCCACGCGGTGGACCGCGTGATCATCGCCTCTCCAGTCGAGCTGCGGGATTTCATCGAGCGCCTCACCGTGGCCGATGAGATCGACGTGCGCATCGATGTGGTACCCGAACTGTATGAGGTGTTCATCGGCAGACTTGACAGCGTGGTGGCAGACATCCCGCTCATGGAGATCACGCGCAGACGAGTCCCGGGGTGGTATCGCGTGGCCAAACGCGGCGTTGATGTCGGCGTGGCGGCCTTCCTTCTCGTCGTATGCGCTCCGCTGCTGCTGCTCTCGGCGTTTGGAATCGTCGTCACAATGGGGCTGCCGATCTTCTACGTGCAGGAACGCTCGGGGAGAGACATGCGCCCCTTCCGGCTCGTGAAGTTTCGCACGATGGTGCGGGATGCCGAGCGCGATTCCGGGCCGGTGTTAGCTGTCGAGGATGACCCGCGTATCGCTGGTATCGGTCGGTTCTTGCGCCGTTACCGCATCGATGAGCTGCCGCAGTTATTCAATATCCTCGCCGGACAGA
>JAVEVF010000037.1:0-16608 GCA_034005175.1 Coriobacteriia bacterium
AAGACACTGGCGAGGCTCCGCAGTCAGTCATGCGTATCTTGAATCAGTGGTAGCGTGCAGGGTTGTGTCTTGCCGTAAGCATCACCCCGCCCTCTGCCTTCTCGTCCTGTGCGATTGACCAACAAAGCGCCGGTGTGGGCATATAGCGATCGGAGAGCACGACCTCAAGACAGTGGGAAGCCAGCACCTCTGCAGCAGCCCTAGCGAAGGACTCTGCCTCGAAGCGGGTATCGTATCCAACCAACACGCGTCCGCCCGGGTGCGCTGCAGCGAACACCCGACCCGTAGCGTCTGCGACACGGCGCAGCGACTCATACGTGAAGTCATCACCGATGACCGCACGCCACCCGTCCGTCCCGAACTTGATTCCAACCGGCGCGCTCATGGGATCCCCCTCCGCGTGTCGCAGCCAATGCTTATCTAGAGCCATTGTGCCCCATCGGGCGATGGCCGAGTGCGTAGCGTGCGGCTCGGCATGCTAGAACGTAGTGTACGCCAGCACGAGTTTGGATAGGATGTTCCCGACAGTGTTGATCCGGTACAACACGGGCTCCATGACCACGACACAGGAGATGCCGCCATGCTGAAGGCCGCTGTCATTGGCGCAGGCAACATGGGACGCCACCACATCCGCATCCTTGGCCGGATGAGCGACGTGCAGTTCGTGGGTGTGGTCGACCTCGATGTGAAGCGTGCAAGCCACCACGCGGCACTGGTCGGAGGTGCGGTGTTCACGCACCTCGATGAGCTTCCTGATGTTGATTTCGCGATCGTGGCGACACCCACACAAGAGCATCTTCACACCGCGCTCGCATTGATAGACCGTGGCGTGAGCCTCATGGTCGAGAAGCCGCTTGCCGAGAATCCCGAGGATGCACGGCGTATCGCAGAAGCCGCAGACGATGCAGGTGTCGTGTTGGCGGTCGGACACGTCGAGCGATTCAATGCAGCCGTGAGCGTACTTGCAGGGCTTGCCCACGACCCCGTCATGCTCTCATTCGAGCGCCTCTCGCCCTACACGCCGAGGATCAAGGACAGCGTGGTCTTCGATCTCATGGTGCATGACCTCGATCTTGCCTGCTGGATCGCAGGCGCCTATCCCACGCGCATCGAGGCCATGGGAACGAGGGTGTTCTCCGATTCCCTCGATGTCGCAAGCGCTCTTCTCGAGTTTCCGAGCGGTTGCATAGCATCGCTGCAGGCCTCTCGCATGACGCAAGACAAGGTGCGCCGCATCTCTGTGTCCGAGCGCAAGCGCTTCCTCGTAGCCGACTCCATACGACAAGACGTGAGCATCAAGCGCGAGACCGCCGTGGAGTTCGATGACGAGGCGGGTGGCATGTACCGGCAGGCCAATGTGGTGGAGGTCCCATATCTTGATCGCAGCGGCGAGCCGCTCGAGCGCGAGCTGCGTGATGTCCTTGATGCCATCCGCTGCGGACGGCCTCCGTTGGTTGATGGGGAGGCCGGCGTGCGAGCCGTCGAGTTGGCGCACGCGGTCGAGCAGGCCGCGCGAGCCCGGTGATTCCGGTAACTGGGTGTGCCTGCACCCAATCTACTGACGGTAAGGGAGAGGGTTGCGCATGCCAGCGCACCTGTCTCGCCGATGATCTACCCTCCCGCCACCTCGCGGTACACCTCGGCAAGACCGTCGACCATGGTATCAAGGCCGAACTCCGCCTCCACTCGGGCACGTCCCGCAGCACCCAGTCTCGCGGCCTTCTGGGGTTCAGAGATCGCCCACATGAGCGCCTCGGCAAGCGTGCGCGGGTCGGCGGGCGGCACAAGCAACCCCGTTCGGCGATCCGCAACAGCTTCAGGGATGCCATCCACGGCCGTCGACACAACAGGCAGCCCGTGCGCCATCGCCTCGAGCACCACGTACGGCAACCCCTCCCAGCGCGAACTCAGCACGAAGATGTCCGCGTCGGTGTAGGCGGGCCGCAGATCCGGGCGCGGCGACACAAAGTGCAGCGAGTGCGCCACGCTGCGGTCGTTGGCAAGATCGCGCAACCGTCCCTCAAGCGGGCCGGCTCCCACAAGCGCCAGCACGGCCGATGAGAACCGCACCGAGACACGGGCCCACGCCTCGATGAGTGTGGCTTGATCTTTCGGCTCGCAGAACCTGCCAACGGAAAGCACGAGCGGCACACCGTCAGCGATGCCTAGCTCTGCTCGGAAGCCACCTGCCTCGACCGGCTCAGCCATCTCGATGCCGTTGTGAATGACAACCGCACGCTCCCGCTCGAGCACGCCGAGCGCGGCGCCCTTCTCGCAGTCGGCGTCGCACACGCACACGAATCGTGCGGTGCGTGAGCGCAACAGCCGTTCCGCGCTGAGAAGCGCAGCTCGCCGCAGCGGGAAGCCAGCCCTGTCAACGTGGATGCCGTGAAGCGTATACACGCAGCGCCGTGCAGCTGCCGAATCAGCAACGCGCGCATAGAACGCGGCGCGAGACCCGTGCGCGTGCACGACGTGGGGCCGCAGATGCTCGATTGCTGAGCGCGTGCTGCGCACACCTGCGAACGAGAATCCTCGGCCAATCGGCGCTTCGACAACGGGAATCTGAAGTGACTCGGCAAGGCGTGGAAGGTCGCCTCCCGCCGGGCAGCACAGGGTGACCGCGAAACCTCGCTCGGGGAGTTGTCGCAACAAGTCGGCGACATGACGCTCGCCTCCACCAGTGGTGGAGGTAGCGGCGGCTATGAGTAGGATTCGTGCTGCGTCAGCTGCCATATGTCACCTCGTCATCAGTGTACGTCACAACGCCACGCTGTCACCAGGGTTATCGGTATACTTGTACGCGCCCGATAACACCCGCGGTCAGGACGCGCCCCGTGCTCAAGAAGGCACTTCACTCCCTCGCTGAATACCTGCGCATCAACGCCATCAGGCGCATGCTTGCCATCGTTGACGTCAGACCAAGCGAGATTATGGGACTCACGGCGTTCGCCGTGATGTTTGCGCTGTTCGAAGGCGTGGGCATCTCGCTTCTGCTGCCAGTGCTTCAGTATGCCGAGGGCGGCCAGACCGCCATCGTGGAAAGCTCGGGCGCCATCTGGAGGTCTCTGGGCTTTCTCATGGGGCTGTTCAATCTGCCGGTGACTTTGCCGGTGCTGCTGGCGCTCGCCTTCGTACCCATCCTTCTGCGCCAAGTGGTCTACTACTTCAGCGCCTGGTATTCGGCGGTCGTCTCAAGCCGTATCGCGATTCGCATGCGCATTCAGACCCTCGACACCATCCTCGATGCCGACCCCGAGTTCTTCGCACGCCACTCTGTGGGCGTACTCGTCGGCGTGCTCGTCACACAGACGGCAACTGCAGGGCAGGCTGTTCTCGGCGTCATCAGGCAGCTTTCCATCACGCTTCTCATGGCGCTGTATGTGGCGATGCTGCTTGCCCTCTCGGTGCCGCTCACCGCTATCACCCTCGTGTTTGCCGTACTCGTCTCGGTGGTCGTGCGGTCGAACATCACGCGTACGCGTGAGTTCGGCATCGAGGCGGCGCGTGTCGGCCAGGAGATGACGGCAAAGATCGTCGAGCGCATGGGTCTGATGAACCTCATCAAGCTGCGAGACCAGAAACGCCGCGAGTCCGAGCAGGTCGCGGGATACTCGGAGGCGATGCGTGCTATCGGCGTAAAACAGGCCCGCCTCGGCGCGAACATCGAAGTGACAGCCGACCCCCTGCTTATGCTCTCGGTCTTCATCACGCTGTTCATAGGAATCAGTGTGCTGGGAATGACGCTCGCACAGCTCGGTCTTGTCCTGTTCGTCCTGACACGGCTCAACGCCAAGGTCAAGGAGTTCAATGCCGGCAGGCAGCTCATCTCGCAGTGCATGGCTGGTTTGCTGCTCGTGCAACAGACCACAACCGAGGCCATGCGCTCGAATCGCATCACGAGTGGCCCGATAGTCTTCGGGGGCCTAGAGAATGAGCTCGTGCTTTCCGAGGTGGCCTTCGACTACCCCGACTCTCGCGCACCTGACGGCACGATGCTTTCCGCCGGCACCGAAGTCCTCCGAGACATCTCGGTGACGATACCCGCCGGCTCGTTCACCGCGCTCGTTGGCCGCTCAGGAGCAGGCAAGTCCACGCTTGTGGAGCTGCTCCCCCGCCTGCGAGAGGCTACCGGCGGCACCATCACTTATGATGGCATCGACATCCGCGAGTTCCAGGTGGGGTCGTTGCGCAAGGGTATCGGTTACCTCACTCAAAGTGCGATGCTCTTCAACGACACCGTGCGCGCGAACCTCACCTACGGGCTTGATTCCGAGGTTTCCGAGGAGCAGATCCGTTTGGCGTTGGAGGGGGCGTACGCACACTTCGTCTACGACCTCCCAGACGGCCTTGAGACCAACCTTGGAGACCGCGGCGTGCGCTTCTCAGGCGGGGAGCGTCAGCGCATCGGTCTTGCGCGGGTCCTGCTCGCCGATACGAGCATTCTCATCCTCGACGAACCCACAAGCGCGCTTGACTCCGAGTCCGAGGCATTCATCCAAAAAGCTCTCGCCGCGCTGCACGGAAGCAAGACGATCATCGTGATCGCGCACAGGCTCGCCACCGTGATCCAAGCCGACCAGCTTCTCGTCATCGAAGACGGCCGTATCGTGGAGCGCGGGACGCACGAGGAGCTTGTCGCCAAGGGCCAGACGTACCAGCGGCTGTTCGAGACGCAACTGCTGGCGTAGAGGCAGGATCAGCGGGCGCACTCTCGGCCAGCAATCGCCTTGCGATACACCGCCTGTGTCGCCACTAGCATCGACTCACGCGAAAAGAGCTGTTCAGCACGCGTGAGTGCCGCAACGCCCATTTCTCGGCGAAGAATCGGATTGGCAAGATGCTCTACAGCGTCTGCCAGCAACTGTGGTTCGCCCGCAGGAATGAGGATTCCAGTCTCCCCATCCTTCACCATCTCCAAGACTCCGCCTACAGATGTCGCCACCACAGGCCTGGACGCTGCCATTGCTTCCGAGATCGCGTAAGGGAGTCCTTCGTAAAATGACGGCAGACACACGATATCGGCGGCTGCATACAGATCCGGCATGTCAGCCCGGTGGCCGAGAAAGGTCACGATCTCGCTCGCTCCCCGTGCCTGCACCTCCCGATGGTATCTCTTCCGGTGCCTGCTTTCACCTGCGACAAACATCCGCGCAGCGACTCCCCGATCTCGCAGGAGCATCGCTGAATCGATGAGGACGTCTATCCCCTTCTCTCTGTGAGGTCGGGCCGGCACGAGCACCATCAGCTCCTCGCCGAGGTTCAGACTGCTGCGCATGGCCCGCCGATTCCCCGACGCATACTGCGAGAAATCAAGTCCGTTGTAGACGACATCTATCTTGTCCGCTGACATGCCGTGGGCTGTCAGATCGTCCTTCGTCGCCTCACTGACGGCAATCACACGGTCTACTAGAGGCGCTACCTGCGACATCACACCAGCCGCGACACCATCTGTCATCCAAGGCTCGAGCGGTGAGTGAATCGTCCAAACCACGGGCAGACCAGCAGACCGCGCAACGTCTCCAGCCCACAGCCGCTCCTTGATGAACTGCACATGAATCAAGTCAAAGGGGCTGTCCGCATGCAGACTCTTGATGCGCTCTTGGAAGCGCCTGCGAAGCGGGTTCATATGCAGGTCAAGCCAGAACAGGGGTTCGTTCAAGGGGCCGAGCACCGCATGCCAGCCAATCGTCATCCCGAGAGGAATCGCCAGCACCTCTACCCCGGATTCACGCAGACTGTTGGCAATCGGATCTGAGGGAGAGCAAACGAGGCTGACCTCATGTCCGACGGCAACGAGCCCCGACGCAAGGTCGACTGTGTAGCGCTCGGCACCGCCAAATGCAGCAGAGTTGTGAATCATCAGGATTCGCATGCGGCTCGTCACCCTGAACTTGCACGTCTCACGGTGCGCTGGAGCACCTCTTTGAACTGCGCGATAACCACGTCGATGTCGTGCCTCTCGCGGGCATAAGCGTAACCAGCGGCACCCATCCGGGATCGTAGGCCATCATCTGCCAGCAACTCTTCAAGGTCAGAACGTAGCCGCTCAAAGTCGCCGTCGGCACACCGCCCAAAACCCCCTCGGTCCAAGATGTCATCGGGATTGACCTGAAGCGAGAGCACGGGAGTCGCGGCCATGGCGGACTGCACAAACGTGTTGGGGAACCCTTCGACTGTCGACGTGTTCACAAAGACCTTTGCGCGGTCAAAGAAGGACTGAATCTCCGTGAAGGGGACACTCTCGACAAACACAAGATTGGGCAGCGTTTGCGCCCGCTTCTGGATTCGCTCAAAGAGCGATACGTCATTGGATGGCATGACCATGACAAAGCGCTCGGTCGGATAGGCCTCAGCGAGATCAAGAAACAACCACGGCTGCTTGAGCTCCTGCGACGACGCCACCCAAAGCACCGCGTCCTTTTCCACGGTAGGCGGGGCCTCCGGTATGGGGAAGGCGTTGGGGATGATGACAGAATCCCGGCCGAACTGACGCTTTAGCTCGGCCCGTTGGTATTCGCTCAGCGCAGTGATGGTGGTAGCCCGCGGCATCGCCCACAGAAAGACGCGGCGCTCTAACGCCGCCTCATGAGCAGCAACGACATCAGGGGGCTCCCTCTGCAAGTCACCATCGCTCGCGATAGCGAACAGGGTCGCTCGTCGACGCAGTCGAGCCACGGCAACACAATGGAACGTGGGGAAGCCGGCAGGGGACTCTACATATACATCTGCATCAGCACCCCACACACGCGTGAAACTACTGACGCCGACACTGAGCCAACGTAGAGACTTGAGTGCACGCGAGCCTTTAAATGGCCGGCTGTAACGAATGACTCGCACGCCATCGATCACAAGCTCTCGGGGTTGACCGAAATCCTGAAGCACGAAGCTGACTTCGAAGGCTGGATCCTTGGCCAGGGCGACGGCTAATCCATGCATCTGACTCTCGGCTCCGCCGAAACGAGCATTAGAATCTGGCGCGAACACTCCCCAAGCAAGCTGGGACACGAAGCAGACTCGCATGGGCCGCTCCGTGGTCGCAATCGCACTGGGGTCGCTCTGGGTAACCATGAAGTGGCGTATCCATTCGTCGAATCCGCTGTCATACCGGCACCGGCCGGAACACATCACGTAATCTGGCGGAGAGTCCTTTCGAAGAGTGCGGCAACACGTACGATGTCATGGTGTTCTCTAGCATACTCGAAGGCGCGCCGTCCCATTTCGCTCCTTCGTTCAGGGTCTGCGAGCAGCGCCTCAAGGTTCTCTGCAAGGACGCCGGTGTCGCCACAAGCACACAAGCCCAAACCACGCTCCGAGAGAATCGCACTTGGGTCGACATTGAGAGAGAGAATCGGTGTTGCGCCCATCATCGATTGGACAAAGGTGTTTGGATAGCCCTCTACGGTAGAGGTATTCACGAATACCTTCGCGCAGTCGAAATACGGCTGTATGTCTCGATAATGCACGCCGTTGATGAACTCTACGTTCGGTAGCTCTCCGGCCCGCGCTTCTACCTCGGCGAAGAGTCCCTTGTCCTTCCGAGGTGGCATGATCATCACAAACCGCTCATCGGCCATCTGCTGCGCCAGGTCCAGATACGCATGTGGCTGCTTCAGCTCCTGGCAGCTGGAAACCCACAGTACATAGTCCTTCTCGGCCTCGGGTGGCGCCGGTGGTATTGGCAGCCCATTGGGTAGGATCTCTGCCCTTCTGCCGAAGCGCTCCCGCACCTGCTGCTGCTGATACTGATTCTGACACCAAACCACATCCGCGAGACGCATGCCCAGTTGGAACATCGCCCGCTCATAACCCCCCCCCTGGAGCAGACCACCCTCCGCATCAGCATCGCTCGCCAAGATGAACAACACTCGTTTACGTCGCAAGACCTGCCTCAGAAGCGTCACGTAGCCGAGTGTGACGGACGCCCCGCACAACACGTAGTCGCGCGACCTCGTTCTTACAAACGAGCGCATGGCTCGCACCGCATTGGTGAGCACGAATAGCACCCGAGGCCCTTCACTCCTCGCTACCGCGGCCTCGATGGGATGAAGCGAGATCTGGCAGTCGTCTGCACGCTTGGCAGGGATTTCGTCCAGAAGGAAATGTACGTCGAAGTCGGACCGCTTCGAGAGTTCGCAGGCGAGATGATACATCACCAGTTCAGCACCACCATGGCCGCCGGGAGATCCCTCATCGAAGAGAGAGGTTGCGCGCGGTGAGTGGAAGCAGATGCTTCTCGTGTCGTCGACCTCACGCACCGTCGAGCACCGACTGGTACACCTCGATGAGCCTCTTCGCCTGCACCGGCCATGCGTACCGCTCAGCGGTCTCTAGCGCAGCGCGCTTCATCTGTGCGATGCGGGCGGGGTCGGCCACCAGCTGGCTCAAGCCTTCTGCGATGGTCTCAGAAGAGCTCGGGTCGATGAACACCGCGGCACCCGTTCCTTCGAGAACGCTGCGGTGCCCAGGCAGGTCGCTTGCGGCAAGCGCCAGGCCGGCGCCGAGGTAGTCCATGAGCTTGTTGGGGACCGCGTTTTGAAGATTCAGCGAGTCTGCCTTGTAGGTGATGACGCCCACATCATGCTCCCAGGCGCTCTCGACAAGACAAAGAGGCGGCGCGGGGGGAAGGAATGTGACGACATCTCCCAGTCGAAGCGCAGATACGAGGGCGTTCAGCTCGCGCTCTACGCCGCCGAACCCCTGCAAGGCGAGCGTGGCTCGGCCGCGCAGGGTACCCATTGCTTGGATGAGAGCCTCAAGGTTGCGGTTGAACCAGAACCCTCCTTGAAACAAGAGACGGACAGGTGAGTGCACGTACCCCGTCGAGGGCATGATCCGGGCCGGCGCGTTGTAGACGACCGTCGGCCGGCAGATGCCGTGCCGTGCGTGGAGGATGTCAGCCAGCGGTTCACACACAGTGATGACTGCATCGGCCTCCCCGATTGACTCCGCTTGTGCGACTCTGTGTGCCCGTCTCGTGCGCTCGTCAAGATAGTCGACATCCGTGGACAGGTCTAGAAGATCGTAGACGACACGGGCTCCCGTCTCACGCTTCACGCGGATTGCGACCGGGAGTGTGTAGCTGTCGTACGCATGAATGACATCCGGCTGCGCGGCCATGATCGCGTCGTACAGCTCGGGTTCGTACGGATGCACGAACGATGATCGTCTCGCCAAGAATCGTCTCTCACGTATCCTCGTATATGTGAGGTTCACCACTACTCGCAGCGGCCACCAGATGTCTTCCTGGCCAAGGCGAGGCGCACTGGAGGGAGAGGGGTCAACGAGCCTCACATCGTATCCGGAGTCAATCAGGTCCGGTGGTGGCTCGATATCGATACTCACCATCGTCACATGGGCGCCGGCATCTGTGAGCGCGGCGGCCTGCTTGCGGACGCGCGCATCGATCCGATAATCCGCCGCCCGGACCATGCAGACTCTCGCGCCCTGAAGGCCCGATGCACGAGTCACAAGCGCACCTCTCCTGTGGCGATGACAGATTCATACACCTCGATGAGCCGCTCGGCCTGCACCGGCCATGCGTACCGCTCAGCGGTCTCTAGCGCAGCGCGCTTCATCTGTGCGATGCGGACGGGGTCGGCCACCAGCTGGCTCAAGCCTTCTGCGATGGTCTCAGAAGAGCTCGGGTCGATGAACACCGCGGCACCCGTTCCTTCGAGAACGCTGCGGTGCCCAGGCAGATCGCTTGCGGCAAGCGCCAGGCCAGCGCCGAGGTAGTCCATGAGCTTGTTGGGGACTGTGCTTCTGTGGTTCAGCGAGTCTGCCTTGTGGCATATCACACCGACGTCATGCTCCCAGGCGCTCTTGACGATTTGGAGCGGAGATGCCGGGGGGACGAAGGTGACGACATCGTCCAACCCAAGCTCGGCAACCCTTGTGCGCAGCTCGTTTCCCACACCGCCAAACCCCTGCATCGTGAGTGTCACCCGCCCGCGCAGGAAGCCCGCGGCCTCAGCAAGCGCTGCAAGATTGCGGTCTTGTTGAAGAGCCCCTTGGAAGAGCAGGCGGACCGGCTCATGGATGGGGCTCGGCGATGTCATCACCTCTGCCGGGCCGTTGTAGACAACGATAGGTCTGGGGATCGCATAACGAGATTCCAGAATGTCAGCTCGAGGTTCGCACACAGTGATGACCGCATCGGCCTCGCAGATCAGCTCCTCCTCGACGTTCCTGTGTTCTTGCCTTGCCGCCTCATCAAGATATTCCACGTCCGTGAAGAGATCTCGACTGTCGTACACGACACGGGCTCCCGTCTTACGCTTCACGCGGATTGCGGCCGAGAGTGTGTGACTGTTGTAGGCATGGATGATGTCAGGACGTGTCGCGATTGCTGCCTCATACAGCTCGGGTTCGTACGGATGCACGAACGATGATTGTCTCGCCAAGAATCGTCTCTCACGTATCCTCGTATATGTGAGGTTCACTGCTACCCGCAGCGGCCACCAGATGTCCTCGTGGCCGAGCCGCGGCAGCTTGGGTACAGGCGGGTCGATGAGTCGTACATCATACCCCGACTCGATCAGATCGGGTGAGACGGTCGTACCTATCCCCACCATCGTCACATGGGCGCCGGCATCCGTGAGCGCGGCGGCCTGCTTGCGGGCGCGAGCGTCCATCGAGTAATCCGCCGCCCGGACCATGCAGACTCTCGCGCCCTGAAGGCCCGATGCACGAGTCACAAGCGCACCTCTCCTGTGGCGATGACAGATTCATACACCTCGATGAGCCTCTTCGCCTGCACCGGCCATGCGTACCGCTCAGCGGTCTCTAGCGCAGCGCGCTTCATCTGTGCGATGCGGGCGGGGTCGGCCACCAGCTGGCTCAAGCCTTCTGCGATGGTCTCAGAAGAGCTCGGGTCGATGAACACCGCGGCACCCGTTCCTTCGAGAACGCTGCGGTGCCCAGGCAGGTCGCTTGCGGCAAGCGCCAGGCCGGCGCCGAGGTAGTCCATGAGCTTGTTGGGGACCGCGTTTTGAAGATTCAGCGAGTCTGCCTTGTAGGTGATGACGCCCACATCATGCTCCCAGGCGCTCTCGACGATTTGGAGCGGAGATGCCGGGGGGACGAAGGTGACGACATCGTCCAACCCAAGCTCGGCAACCCTTGTGCGCAGCTCGTTTCCCACACCGCCAAACCCCTGCATCGTGAGTATCACCCGCCCGCGCAGGAAGCCCGCGGCCTCAGCAAGCGCTGCAAGATTGCGGTCTTGTTGAAGAGCCCCTTGGAAGAGCAGGCGGACCGGCTCATGGATGGGGCTCGGCGATGTCATCACCTCTGCCGGGCCGTTGTAGATGGTCACGGGGCGGCAGGTGCCATACCGTGTCTGGAGGATGTCGGCCAGTGGTTCACACACAGTGATGACCGCATCGGCCTCGCAGATCAGCTCCTCCTCGACGTTCCTGTGTTCTTGCCTTGCCGCCTCATCAAGATACTCCACGTCCGTGAAGAGATCTCGACTGTCGTACACGACACGGGCTCCCGTCTCACGCTTCACGCGGATTGCGGCCGAGAGTGTGTGACTGTTGTAGGCATGGATGATGTCAGGACGTGTCGCGATTGCTGCCTCGTACAGCTCGGGTTCGTAGACGTAGGCATAGGGCCGGCTTGACCTGAACCGCCGCTCGCGTGCTCTTGTGCACGTGAGGTTCACCGCTACTCGCAGCGGCCACCAGATGTCCTCGTGGCCGAGCCGCGGCAGCTTGGGCACAGGCGGGTCGATGAGGTGTACATCATACCCCGACTCGATCAGATCGGGTGAGACGGTCGTACCCATCCCCACCATCGTCACATGGGCGCCGGCATCCGTGAGCGCGGCGGCCTGCTTGCGGGCGCGAGCGTCCATCGAGTAATCCGCCTCGCGAAGCATGCAGACCCTCATGTGCTCAAGCGGACGCTCGGCAGTCACCCAGAAGACCCCACCTTCACGACTTCCATTCTCGGAGTTCGATGCTGAACCCATTGGGATCGAGAATCTCGGCCCGCCACGAATCACCGAGGTCCACCGGCGGGCGGGAGACCGTGACACCCTTGCTCGCGAGATACTCCACCGCTGCTTGCATGTCCTCGACCTCAAGCGCGATCAGACGGCAACCAGCCTGCCATGGACTCTCCGCGAGCTCACTCGGCCCGTCCACGATCACTAGTTCGATCATCGTGTCCGCGAGCGTAAGATAGATGACCTCCCTCATAGGAGGAGCGGGGACCGGTGTGCGCTCTTTGATCTCAAAGCCCAAGACATCCGTGTAAAACGCCAGTGTGGCATTGGTGTCGAGCGGGATGATCTCCACATGGTCGATCCTCTTGAACACTCGCGCGTCCTCTCGTCTTGATGGGTGTCGGCGACGCGTGAAGCCGAGGAGCTGAGGACCCGGTTCCTAGCTCTCACACCCGTTAGGAGCGATGATACCGCCGGAGAGCGCCTCGACCACTCGTGCCGCAACCTCGGTGTCCCAGCGCTCGGGGTGCACCCACTCTCCCGACGACTCCAGTGCATCGGCAAGTCCCGCGCCAATCGTTTCACGCGAGGCCTGTACGAGACGATTCGCGCCCACCGCCACGGTCACGCCGCGCTCGGTGTTGCGCCGCACCGTCACGCAGGGCGTGCCGAGCATGCACGCTTCCTCCTGTATGCCCCCTGAATCCGTCACGATGGCAGCAGCGTCCATCTGAAGCGAGAGCATGTCGAGATAGCCCACCGGATCACCAAGGAGGATGTTGGGCGTGCGTGGCCCGACTCCGTGCTCGGCAAGCAGTGGACGCGTACGTGGGTGTACGGGAAAGAGCACCGGTAGCGGGGCCTCGGCGAAGGCAGCCACTAGCGCAGCCAACCGCTCGGGGTGATCGGTGTTCTCGGGCCGGTGCACCGTGGCAAGCACATAGCGCCCCGCCTCGACTTCATGCCGCTGGCAAGCTACGCGCGCACGTGCAGTCTCGGCATGGCGCAACACCGACTCGGCCATGATGTTGCCCACGAAGTGAATGCGGTGTCCTCCCACATTCTCGCGCAGCAGGTTCTCCCCCGCCTCGATGGTAGGAGTGAGGTGCATCGCCGAGAGCTGGTCGGCCACAAGACGGTTCACCTCTTCTGGCATCGACATGTCCCACGAGCGCAACCCCGCCTCCAGGTGCACGACAGGGATGTGCAGCTTGGCGGCGGCAAGAGCGCCCGCAAGCGTTGAGTTCACGTCGCCCACGACTATGAGCGCGTCAGGCCTCTCGGCGACAAGCAGCTCTTCGAGGCGCATCATCGCAAGGCCTGTCTGCACCGCGTGCGTGCCCGAGCCCACATCGAGGAACCAGCGCGGCTCGGGGATGGACAGGTCGCGGAAGAACACATCGGACATGATGGCGTCGTAGTGCTGTCCCGTGTGCACGAGCTCGGCTTCGTGCCCGGCGTCTCGCAGTGCGGGAATGAGCGGGCCGACCTTGATGAAGTTCGGCCGGGCTCCGACGACGGCTATCAGACGCATGCAGGCTCCTCCGAGTACGGTTCGGTCCGCCTAGCCAAGCAACTCGCCGAGATTCTCCCGAAGGCCCTCGGCGATGCCTTCTTGACGCAACGCAAGCGTGATGTTGGTCTCAATCCACGCCTGGACGTTACCGGTGTCATAGCCAGGTGAGACCATCTTCACGGCATACACGTCTTCGGTGCGCAGCAGCTCCCGTATCGCATCGGTGAGCTGTATCTCCTCGCCTCGACCTGGCCCGATGTGCGGCAGAAGCTCCATGATCTTGGGCGTCAGCAGATACCGTCCAAAGATGGCAAGGTTGCTCGGTGCCTCATTGGTAGCGGGCTTTTCCACCAGGTCGTCAAGCTTCCAGATGCCCGGTTCAACCTCGGTTCCCGAGATGACGCCGTAGCGCGACACCATCTCTTTGGGGACCTCTTGCACCGCGATGGTCGACGCACCCTCGTAGCGCTCGTAGACCTCAGAAAGGCGCGGCAGACACGTGTTGTCAGGCACGATGACATCGCCGAGCATGACAAAGAACGGCTCATCGCCCGTAAACGGCGCTCCGCAGAGCACGGCATGGCCAAGCCCGCGGGGGCGCTTCTGCCGTACGTAGAAGACCTCGGCAAGCTCCGAGATGGCACGCACCTCGCGCAGTTTGGGGAAGTTGCCCGACTCCTCGAGCAGGCCCTCAAGCTCTACCGAGCGGTCGAAGTGGTCCTCGATGGCACGCTTGCCACGCCCAGTGACAATGAGGATCTCCTCAGCCTCGGCCGCTACCGCCTCTTCGACGACGTACTGGATGACCGGCTTGTCTACGACCGGCAGCATCTCTTTGGGCTGGGACTTGGTTGCGGGCAGAAACCGCGTGCCGAGACCGGCTGCAGGGATGATAGCCTTCATGGGGCGCACTCCATTCGACTGGGACACGCTACAGCCCCCCGAAGGGGGCTGCGTGTACTTCATCACATAACTATACCCGCATGACGGCCCAAGTGCTGCAATCCCTGCCGAACGGCACAGGCGCGTGCAGCAACGCGACCCCTACTTCGTCACATCGAGCGCGTCAACGACGATGTTGTAGCCTGCGGACTGTGCGGACTTGGTCCCCGTCACGCGCAGCTCTAACGTGTGCGTCCCGCGCGTAAGCGTCGGCGATTCCCATACACGGTAGCGCCAACCCATCGAGCCGTATTGGCACACGGTCCCTTGGAGCTTGCCGTCGAGATACACGTCGACGCGGCCGTAGGCGCCGGTCCTGGGCCCTATCCAGGCGACCTTGGTGCCGGTGAAGGTGGCCCTATAGACTGAGCCCTTCCACCGAGAGTAGCTATACCCGCCCGCCACATACGTCGGGTTGCTCCCACGTACCCATGTGCCGGTGAATGTGGCATTGGTGTTGGATTCAGGCAGGCGCACAGCAGGAGGCACAGCTCCGGCACCGCTCGCCTCGAAGCAATCGAGCACTACGATGTCCCCGGCTGAGGATGGATTGTGCCCGCCGAGAACCTTGATGCGCACCACGTGTGTTCCGGGAGCCAGCGTCGAACTCTTCCAGATGGTCGTTGAGGCGGTAGCGGTGGTCTTGGGGGCGTAGCAGTCGACCGTCTGTGCGTACTCCCCGTCAACATACACCTCGGCCTTGCCGTAGTTGGGCTGCTTGGGCCCTATCCACAAGATGCTCGTACCACTGACTCGCGCCTCGAGCCATGTGTCCTTCCAGCGCGAGTACACGTACCCGCCACCGGAGTACGCCGCGCCTTTGCCAGTCACCCAGCGGTCAAACACAACACCACCCGCATCATGCTCTGTCACTACCGGGCCTGCGGATGCAGCGCCCTGCAACGACATGAACTGCGTACGATAGATGACGTTGGCAGGCGTCTTCGTTCCCTTCCAGTACACACCGCCACTCAAGGTGATCTCGAACTCGTCACCGGGACTGTAGGCGATGCTCTTGGGGTCAGGTCGGAAGATGAAGGCGTTCCCCACACCCATCCCCGAGAAGTCTTTGCTGAAGTAGTGCCCCGCAGTATCTGTGTGCTTGTCGGTGAAGGTCCATGTGACCCCATCGGATATGCGGCGCATGGTGACCTTGAAACCTGAGGAGTCCCAGCTGTAACGCGTGGGGTTGAGCGTGATTGACCAGGGTGTCTGTGGAGAGAAGAACTCTAGCGGAAAGTAGCCCGCCGAGGGCCACGTGATAGCACCGTATTCCACGGCATCCGAACGTGAGCGGTCAAAGACGTACGTCGTGGTCTTGTCAGCCGAAAAGCCCATCCCAGTTGTCTGCATGGCGGGATTGAGCAGCCACCGACGATGCCCCAACTGGCGCAGATTGGTGGCGCTGCTGCTGTCCGCCAGGCTCCCTCGCTGGAAGGCCGCCAGGTCCTGGTATCCAAGCCCGATGTTGCTTGAGCTCGTTGACGCAAGCGCTCGGTCGTAGAATGCCTGATCCATGCCTGCGGGCTTGGGCGGCGTATGTGAGAACGTGCTGGCCGCCAGCAGGACGGCACCGTGCTGTGCATTGCTGGTGAGCGTGGAGTTCAGCGTGACATCGTAGGGGAGCCCTGCCAGATAGCGCGCGAAATTGAGCGTACGCAAGCCATCTTGGAGCATCTCAGGACGCAGGGTGCCGGCGGCGTATGGAGCCGACGTGCTGGGCGCGACGGAATACGGCGCGCCCGAGTACGTGGGCTTGTATCTCGCCCACATCTCGCGGATCTCGGCCTCGGTGCGCGTGGTGGTATCTACTTGAACCACGCCAGCTGCCGCCGGTGTCACATAGCGCGCCGGCAGGGCAAGCAGGAGTACGAAGGCCAGGATTGTCGCTAGGGCGAAGTGCCCGACGTGCCGGGCATATGCGCTAGAAGGCGGGGGTGTGCGGCGACTCATGTCGCCCCTTTCATGCGAACGCACGGTGCAACAAGTGAAGCACGATACCTCTTGTGCGATATCGGCTTGCCCGACAGGGTACTTGAAAGTGGCGACGACGCAAGACTCCCACGCGCCATCCTCAGCTTCCCTACAACATCTCCACGCAACTGGAAGCCTCCGCCAGCGGCACACTCCGCAGCAGCGGCCCTACATGTTCTTCAGCACCTCGCCGACGGCCTCGGAAAACGCATCGATCTCT
>JAVEVF010000038.1:0-16309 GCA_034005175.1 Coriobacteriia bacterium
GTAGGCGAGCGTGTGTGATAAGAGCCGGAGAATCATAGCACATCAGGAGCGATATGTTATCCTAGCGCGCCAACACCAATGCAGCCGAGGGGCTACACCTAGGCCGAATGAAGCTTGGCACGCATTAGTAAGACGGCTTTGGTGTGCAGCTGGCTCACACGGGACTCGGTGACACCGAGGACCTTTCCGATCTCCTTCAGCGTCAGGCCTTCGTAGTAATACAGCGTGATGACCACGCGCTCACGCTCGGGCAGCTTCTCAATTGCAAGCGCGAGGATGTGTTTGACCTCCTCGGTCTCAAACATAGCCACGGGGTCATCGGCATCATGATCTGGGATGGATGCAGCTCCATCGGAGGGTTCCTCACGATCGCCTCCCAACCACAGCTCTTCGAAGGAGACCACCGAGGTATAGGAGAGCTTGGACAGGCTCTCATGCAGCTCGTCGATGGTGATGCCCATCTCCTCGGCCACTTCGGCGTCGGTGGGAGCGCGACGCAGACGCATCTCAAGCGTGGCGTACGCCGCTTCGAGCTCCCGGGCGCGAGAACGCACAGACCGAGGAACCCAGTCCATTGCGCGCAGTTCATCGATGATGGCGCCCTTGATACGAGCGATAGCGTAAGTCTCGAACTTCACGCCGCGATCGAGATCGTACTTCTCGATAGCATCGATGAGCCCGAACAAGCCGTAGCTGACGATGTCCGATGTCTCGACGGTGGCCGGAAGGGTGGCTGACACGCGTCCAGCCACGTATTTCACCAGCGGTGAATAGTTGAGGATGAGACGTTCGCGCGCGTCTGCGTCGCCCCTCTCCTTAAATGACGTCCACAGACCGGCAAGGTCGGTCCGTGCATTATTTCTCATCGAACTGTGCCCCCCGGTTGCAGTCAAGCCCGGTACTCTCAAGCTCTGGGATGTGCCCGGCTGTGTACGTCCTGCAGCCGCTTCATGCTGACCTGAGTATAAATCTGGGTGGTAGACAGCGCAACGTGGCCCAGAAGCTCCTGCACGGTGCGAAGATCCGCGCCCCCCTCTAAGAGGTGCGTGGCAAAGGTGTGGCGCAGTGCATGTGGGGAGAGCGAGAGGGCAGCACCCGCAGTTGCGAGGTGGTGCTTGAGGAGGCGTCGCACCGCGTCGGGACTGAGCGGGTTTCCCCGCGTCGACAAGAAGACACTGCCAGGGTCCTGCTTTCCGACAAGCGCCGGCCGCGCATTCAGCAGATAGTCACGAACTCTGGCGATCGCCCAGGGGTGCAATGGAAGGACACGTTGCTTTGAGCCCTTCCCCATGACCACGGCGATGCCAGCGCGCAGATCGAGGTCACCGACCGTAAGCCCGCACAGTTCCGAGACACGCATCCCGCTCGCGTACAGCATCTCTAGGACCGCACGATCGCGTTTGCCTGTTGGTGTTTCGGGATCAGGTATGTCCAGCAGCGTACGAAGCGCCTCCTCGGGAACGAGCGCTGGCAGACGCCGAGGGATCTTCGGCGAGGACACCACTCGGGAAGGGTCGGAGGCCACGATCCCCTCTTCGCTCAAGTAACCGATGAAGGTGCGGACAGTGGCGAGGCGTCGGGCGATAGTGCGACGCGCATAGCCAGCCCTATCGAGTTCGCCCAGATAGCGCCGTAGATCACGATGTGTAGGGCGCAAGATATCGACACCCATACGCTCTGCCCACTCTGAGTAACGCGTCAAGTCAGATTCATAGGCCCTCACAGTGTGCGGAGAAAGGCCGCGCTCAATCGCCAGATGCTGGAGGAACTCATCGATGTATGTGACCTGCTCAGACATCGGAGCTCACCGGGACCTCGGCAATGGCGCCAGTAAGAGGATGTCGAGATAGCGCATGCTGTAACGCATCTGTGGCGCGGGCGGCATACCGTGCATACCGGTTGCGCTTCCCGCCTGTCGGAGGATCAAGCGGTGGTACCAGCCCCCAGTTGACGTGCATAGGCTGATACCTGGCGGTATCAGGGTTGGTAGCGTACGCGACCAACGCGCCGAGCGCTGTCTCGGATGGAAGAACGAACGGCCCAAGCCCGCGTGTGTCGGCCACAGCGTTGAAAGCGGCAAGAAGGCCCGTTGCGGCAGCCTCGAGATAACCCTCAGTGCCCGTGATCTGACCAGCGAAACGCAGGCGCGGCTGGCTACGCAGGGCCAGGGTGGCATCAAGCAACCTCGGCGCGTCCAAGAACGTATTGCGATGCATGACGCCGTAGCGTAGGAACTCAGCGTCCTGCAGCCCTGGGATCATGCGGAAGATCCGTTGCTGTTCACCGAAGGTAAGGCTCGTCTGGAAGCCCACTAGATTGAAGGCGGTACGTGCTGCGTTCTCCGATCGAAGCTGTACGACCGCCCACGGCCGCTCGCTTGTGCGGGGGTCAACCAACCCGACGGGCTTCAGGGCCCCGTAACGCAGAGCATCAGGGCTACTGAACGCGATCTCCTCAACAGGCTGGCATGCCTGGAAGAGCTTCTCTCGCTCAAAGTCGTGTGGAGTGACGCGCTGTGCATGAGTCAGTTCAGAGATGAACGACTCGTACTCATCGCGTGTGAGAGGGCAATTGAGATAGTCCTCCCCTCCCCCCTTGCCGTAGCGTGAAGCGGAAAAGGCGATGTCGCAATCGACGGACTCCGCGTCGATGATAGGCGCAGCGGCATCGAAGAAGGCCAGCCGCTCCTCACCTACCAGGGCGGAGAGCGCAGTCTGCATCGCATCGCTGGTGAGCGGTCCCGTCGCCACAATCAAGCGCCCTTCGGGCAGGTCGCTCAGCTCCGAGCGAACAAGTCTGATCAGAGGATGGGAGGAGACACGCTCGGTGACTCGGCGAGCAAACGTATCACGGTCTACGGCAAGAGCAGCGCCAGCGGGAACCATTGTCTCGTGTGCAACGTCGATGACGAGGGACCCGAGCGAGCGCAACTCGCGCTTCAAAGTCCCCGCAGCCGACGTCGGATCTTGGCTCTTCAAGGAGTTCGAACACACAAGCTCGGCGAGCAGATCTGTGGAATGAGCGGAATCCGTCTTGTCGGGTCGCATCTCATACAAGGTGACTGGAACTCCAAAGCGTGCGCACTGCCAGGCGGCCTCAGAGCCAGCAAGGCCGCCGCCGACGACTGTGACTGTGTTTGTTGACGACACCGTTCGCCAAGTTCTCTTGGGGGCAAGATGTTGTCGGCATTGTACCCCTCAACGATGAGTGGCACCGTACCGCCCGTCGGGGTAGCGTACCACCGACCCGACGGACTCGAGCACTCCAAGGGTTCGCGCTGTCAGCACGATGTCCAGCCCGAACGCGCGTGCGATGTCGTCTGGGCGCATGGGTGAGGCGATGAGGGCCGAGACGATGGCATTGGTGCACTCCGGAGTGGCAGGTACGGTCGCCTCCGACCCGAGTGCTTGCGCGAGCTCTGCGATATCGGTTATCGGTGGGGCTCCCTGGCGTATTAGGCGGTTAGAGCCGCGACACTCGGGAGCGAAGATGGATCCAGGCACCGCGAGGACGTCACGCGAAAGTTCGAGCGCATGGTCGGCCGTGGTGAAGGTGCCGCTGGGAAGTCCCGCCTCAACCACCAAGACAGCCACTGAAAGAGCAGCGATGATTCGGTTCCGACGTACAAACGACCACCGCTTGGGCTCAGAGCCCCACGGTGCCTCAGAGATCACGACGCCCCGTGTGCGAATGGAGGCGAGGGTCTGTGCCGCGCGCCGAGGGTAGTCCACGTCCGCACCGCACGGCAAGACGGCGACCGTAGGTCCTTCCACTTCAAGAGCGGCCCTGTGGGACTCAAGATCGCAGCCGATGGCGGCTCCTGATATGACGGTGACTCCATGAGACGCTGCCCAACCCGCGAACTGCCGTGCGCACGCGAGCCCGTACGGTGTGGCTTTGCGTGACCCGATGATGGCGATTCCGCCGCCGAGCAGGCCGGGGTCGCCTAACCCATAGAGCGTCTGAGGCGGATCGGGAAGGTCTTCGAGCTCGAAGGGATACCCATCGTCTCCACGCACAAGGCACCAGCCCCCAAGTGGCGAAGAGCTCACCGCACGTCCTCCCTTCTAAATGCGAGAGCTTCCATGATGTGCGACGCCCTCACGCTTCTTGCATCCTCCAGATCGGCGATCGTGCGTGCGACGCGCATCAGCCGCGTGACAGACCGGCCGGACAGCGCGCGCGCACGACTAACGTCGCTGAGCGTGTGTCGCGTGGCAGCGTCCATCGCACACGCGGCGAGAAGCACGTTGCCGGAGAGCACTGCGGCAAGAGGCCGATGTTCGCTGCTCGCTCGTGCTCGAGCGGCCATCACACGTTCACGGACGACCAACGATGACTCCCCACCGCTCCCTTCCACGATGAGCGACGGGTCGGTGCGTTCCACTGCGACGGACATGTCGATGCGGTCCATGAGCGGACCGCCTATTCGATTGTGATATCGGGCGATCATGGACTCTGCACACGTACACGCCCGAACAGGGTCTCCGGAATATCCACAGGGGCAGGGATTGGCCGCGGCAATGAGCGCGAAGCGCGCTGGGAATCGCACGCGGCCCTCGGCTCGCACCAGCACCACCAAGCCGTCTTCCATGGGCTGTCGCAACGCTTGGAGCGCGGAGGGCGCGAACTCGGGAAACTCGTCGAGGAACAAAACGCCGTTGTGTGCGAGGCTTACCTCTCCTGGACGCGGCGGGGTACCGCCACCGACGAGACCGGCAAGAGATGCGCTGTGATGTGGGGCGCGAAACGGACGGATGCCCGCCAGCGCAGCGGACTCATCAATCCCAGCAACGGAATGCACGAGGGCTGTCTCAAGGCGCTCATCGGGATCAAGTGGCGGGAGAATCGGGCCCAATCGGCGCGCCAACATGGTCTTCCCCGAGCCAGGCGGCCCGATGAGCAGCAGATTCAGGCCTCCGGCTGCTGCGATTTCGAGAGCCCGTCGCGCCATCTCCACCCCTGTGACGTCAGCGAGGTCCGGACCTACAGGTGTCTCAAGATCCGGTGGCATGGATGGGGGCAGCAGGGATGGGCCTTTCACACAACCAAGTGAAGCCAGCGAAGTGACTGGTGCGTAATCCAGCCCCGGAAGGCCAGCGGCCAGATGTGCGGCTGCCGCTGGGCCGAGGAGGCCCACCCGGTCACGTCTCGCGCCGAGAGCATGTGCGAGCATGCCCGGTACGGATCGCACCGAACCGTCAAGGGACAGCTCACCCACCGCTCGCCTCTGCGAGCACACCGACGAGGATATTTGGGAGGTGGCTGCGAGCACGCCTAGTGCGATGGGTAGGTCGAAACCCGTGCCGTGCTTGCGCAGCGGCCCGGGAGCCAGATTCACCACGATGCGGGCATTGGGGAAGCGGAACCCCGCCGCTCGCACCGCTGACCTCACACGCTCTCGCGCCTCTAGCACAGCCGCATCGCCAAGGCCGACAATGGAGAATCCCGGCAACCCAGGGGCGACATCCGCCTGCACCTCTACCGCGACGGGTTCGGTTCCCACGAGGGTGGTGGTCCCCACTGTGGCTTGACCATGCGGTTCGCTCACGTCGTGAAGGCAGCGCGATGGTGACGCAGAAGGGCACGGTCATCGGTGATTGGGCGTATCGCGATCACGTCAAAGCGTACGTCCACATCGCCGATGTCGGCGTACGCGAGGTAGTGGCGCCCGATGCGGACCAAGCGCTTCTGCTTGGACGCGGAGACCGCCTCCTCAGGCGTGCCAGCCAACTCGCTCTTGCGGGTCTTCACCTCGACGATGACCAGGGTCTCCCCATCGAGCGCCACGATATCCGCTTCACCTGACGTGCAGCGCCAGTTGCGCTCGATGACGGTCATCCCTACGCGCTCAAGATAAGCAGCGGCTGCATCTTCCCCCCGGCGAGCGATCTCTGATCGTGTCATGTCTCCTCCTCTCGCGAGGAGGATTGCAGATGAGACAAAACCGGCTCTTACCGTCGTCTATCTCTCTGCACCCGCCAGCAACTGTGACGTCAGAAGAGTGTGTAGCCCTCGCAGCAAGGGGCAAACGAACGGCGGTGTACCGGAGAAAGACCGAGCTGGGAGATAGCCTCAAGGTGCCTAGCGGTCCCGTAGCCTTTGTTCACGGAGAAATCCCAGCCCGGATAGGATTCTTCGTATCCGGCCATGAGACCATCACGCACGACCTTCGCCAGCACGGATGCCGCAGCCACAGCAGCGACCTTGGCGTCCCCTTTCACGACGGGGGTCTCGGCCATGGGGAGACCGACTCTCAACCCGTCAGTGATGACGTGATCTGGTGCAGGCTCAAGCAGGGCAAGTGCACGAATCATCGCTGTTCGCACGGCGACAGTCATGCCCAATCCGTCGATGACATGAGCAGGCACATGTGCGACGCCGAAGGCGAGAGCCGTACCCCTGACCTGTTCGGACACACGTAACCGTTTAGCAGGAGTCAGACGTTTCGAATCATCTAGTTCTTCGATATGGGCACCTGGTCGCAAAATCACAGCAGCTGCTGTCACAGGTCCCGCAAGAGCACCTCGGCCCACCTCATCAACGCCTGCTATATAAGTGAGCCCTCGTGCACGCAGGGAATCTTCGAGTTCCGAGAGGCGGGACAGACGGTTGTGCTCGGCGCGCTCTCTCTCGAGGCGGCGGGTCGCTGCTGCAACCGCGGCGCGAACAGTGTGGCGCTCGTCGGAGGCATATGTATCGATGAGGGCGGCAAGCTCGGCACCCTCGGCTCGGCCGAGTCGCTGGCGACACTCTTGCACGGTGCGCTGGGACACGTCACTCCTCCAGACGCAAGTATAGCGCGAGAACACAACGACCCCAGGAGGCGTCCCGGGGTCGTCGCTTGCGAGTCGAGAACCGTGCCTTAGTAGGATTTTTCCTTAAGGCGCGCAGCCTTGCCCACCTTGTCACGCAGATAATAGAGCTTCGCGCGGCGTACCTTGCCGCGATTCACGATCTCGATCTTCACGATCTTCGGTGAATGCACGGGGAATGTGCGCTCCACGCCAACGCCGAAGGATATCTTGCGAACCGTGAACGTCTCGCGGTTGCTGGAGCCATGTCGGCGGATGATGCGCCCCTCGAAGACCTGCACTCTCTCACGGCTGCCCTCGACAACGCGAGAGTGCACCTTCACGTTGTCTCCGACATTGAAGTCCGGAAGATCATCACGAATCTGCTGCTGTTCTATCAGGCGAATGGTGTCCATCAGTATCCTCAGTCATCCTCGGTCGGTCAGACGCTGTTCAAGCGCAAGAAGGCAGTATAGACCACCCCTCTATGGGGATGCAACGGTCAGGTGGCAAAGTCACGGGTGTGACAACCCGCTGATTCGGTTCAACGGCCAATAGATGGCGAACGCACGCCCGTGCACGGTGGACACAGAGATGGGTCCCATGAAGCGGCTGTCGCCCGAGTTGGGCCTGTTGTCCCCCATGAGCCATACCTCATTCGGAGCAAGGGTGATCGGCAACGGCACGGTGCCTGGGTCTGAAGTCTTGCCATGGATGTACGGTTCATCGAGGGCAACCCCGTCGACGATGACCTTGCCGTCCTGGATGTCGACCGTCTGACCACCGACGGCTATGACGCGCTTGATCAGCTGCGGGTGGTGCGCGGTGGGATCGTCGAAGACAACGATGTCACCTTGGGCCGGTGCTCGAAAGCGCTTCGAGATCTTCTCGGCAAGTACACGGTCACCAGTCATGATGGTGGGCTCCATCGAGCCGGTGGGTATGACGAAGGGTTGCACGATGAAGGTCTTTACGCCCTGTGCAAGCAAGAAGGCCAGGGCGATCATCACCGCCGTCTCGACGAGCCAACGACCGAAGCCAGACCCTGATCTCTCCGGCTCGGGTTGATTCGAGAGTGTGGACTTGCTGGGCTCAGTCACGTCGTGGGCTCCCTTCGAGCACCGAATCCGCAATTGCTCGCTCGTCGTCAGTGAGGTCTGCGCTGGGCAACAGATCAGGTCGCAGCAGCGCCGTGCGAACCACCGCTTCTCGCCTGCGGTATGCGGCAATGCGTGCGTGGTCGCCACTGAGCAGCACCTCTGGAACACAGTCATCCTCGAAACAGGCAGGTCGCGTGTACTGAGGGTACTCCAAGAGCCCCTCGGAAAACGATTCATCCGATGCAGAATCCTCATGACCGAGCACCCCTGGCACCAGTCGGACCACGGCGTCTATCACCACCATTGCTGGGAGCTCTCCTCCGGTCAGGACGTAGTCTCCGATAGACAGGCGCATGTCAGCGAGGGCGAAGACCCGCTCATCCACGCCTTCGTAGCGTCCACACACCAAGATGAGACGTTCGATCTTGGAAAGCTCGCCAACGACAGACTGGGTGAGCGGCTTGCCGCCGGGGGTGAGAATGGCCACCGTTGCAGGGCCGGGCCCGAGCGCTTGGACCGAACGGACCGCACGGAAGAGGGGTTCCGGCCGCATGACCATCCCCGGACCTCCCCCGTAGGGGTAATCATCGGTCGTGCGATGGCGGTCTTCAGTGTAGTCGCGCAGGTCGTGGACGCGCAGCTCAAGCAGTCCACGTTCACGCGCAAGTCCTACCATCGATGTCGACATAGGTGCGTCAAACATCGACGGGAAGATGGTGATGACATCGACGATCATCTCTGATCATCCTGCTCATCAATGAGTCCGGGAAGCAGTCTCACTGTGGCGTGTCTCGTGGCGTCATCTACTTGAAGCACCACATCATCTATGACAGGGATGAGGACCTGCCCCCAAGTTCCACCCTCGACGACCCAGACAGCGTTTGCACCAGTCTCGATGACATCGATGACTTCGCCGAGGCTTCCCCTAGAGACGTCCACAACGGTCAGGCCGATGTCGTCACGTCCTTCCTCGGCCCAGCGTTCGGGCAGGTCATCAGCGTGTGCCATGAGGGTGCGGCCGCGAAATGCTTCCGCGTCCGCTCTGTTAGTGATTGCATCAAGCTGCACGAGAGGGCCTTTCGGCCCGTATCTGACGGATTTCACGAGAAACTCACGTGGACCAGAGACAGGCGGTACTACCCATACCGCAAGACCCTCAAGAAAGCCGAGGTCGTCGCCACCAAAGGCCGCTACCGAAAGTTCGCCGCTAAGACCGTGGACCTTGATGATACGCCCCACAGGGACGAAGGACGCATCGCCCATGTCGCTTAACCCAAGACCTCCACATCGACGTGGCTGCCGGTCGCACCGGCGCACGCGCGTGCGAGAGTGCGAATGGCTTTGATGATGCGGCCCTGCCGGCCGATCACCTTGCCGACGTCATCAGGGTTGAGCGAGATCTCATAGGTCACAGACTCTCCAGACGTGCGCTTGGCGATGTTGACACCATCGGGATCATCGACCAGCGAGGTCACGAGGAACCGAACGAGCGCATCGGTATCATTTGCCGAGGACATCTGAGTCTACTCAGCTTCCTCAGCGGCCGCTTCGTCCTCGGCTGCCTGCGCTGGCTCCTCGGCGCTCTCTTCAACAGCGGATGCTTCCTCTGCCGCTGCCTCGGCCTTCGCCTGAGCCTTCTTGGAGAGCTTGGGCTCCTTCGCGGGAGTCTCGGTTGCGGGATTCTTCGCCACCTCGTAGAGCTTGGCCACGGTCTCGCTCATCTGAGCACCGTTGGCGACCCAGAACTCGGTGCGCTCGACATCAAGCTCGATGAAGCTAGGCTCAGTACGCGGGTTGTATCGGCCGAGAATCTCGATGAAACGGCCATCGCGTGGTGCACGCGAATCAGCAGCTACGATGCGGTAGAAGGGAGCCTTCTTCGCACCGGTGCGAGTGAGACGGATCTTGACTGCCAAGAGTTCACCTCCGGATAGGGTGACCAGCGTAGGTCACGCATGCGCAAAACGACTGCCAATGATACGACATAGCTGCTGGTCGGTCAAAACCGCCAGCAAGTCAGCGCCATCAACGCCTCCGGCGGCTACTTCGGGAGCTGCAGCCCGTCTGGAAGCGTGAAACGTCCACGCTTGCCTCTTCCCTTCCCGCCCTGGAACTGCTTCATGAGCTTCTTCGCTTGGTCGAACTGCTTCACAAGCTGATTGACGTCAAAGACCGTGACGCCTGCCCCATGCGCGATACGTTCACGACGTGACCCGTTCAAGAGCTTGGGGTTGGAGCGCTCAGCTGCGGTCATGGATTGGATGATGGCCGCAACGCGGTCGAGCTGGCGCTCATCGATTTCGGCATCGGCGAGTCCCTTCAGCTGCCCAGCACCGGGCAGCAGCTTCAGCATACTGCCGAGACCGCCCATCTTCTTCACCTGACGCAGCTGTGTCAGGAAGTCATCGAAGGTGAATTCCGCCTTCCGAAGGCGCTCCTCCATCTCCTCGGCGGCTTCAAGGTCTGTAGTCTCGGCGGCTTTCTCGATGAGCGAGACGACGTCGCCCATGCCGAGAATGCGCTTGGCCATGCGCTCGGGATGGAACTGTTCGAGAGCATCAAGCTTCTCCCCCACACCCGCAAACATGATGGGTTTGCCGGTCACCTGCTTGACAGAGAGAGCAGCACCCCCGCGGGCGTCGCCATCAAGCTTCGTCACGATGACGGCATCGAACTGGACGCGCTCGGCAAACGCGCTCGCCGCATTCACGGCGTCTTGGCCGGTCATGGCGTCGACAACCATGAGAATCTGATCGGGACGGATGGCCTCTTTGATGCGAGCAGCCTCGTCCATCATCTGCTCATCTATGTGCAGGCGGCCGGCAGTGTCGACGATGACGGTGTCACGCATCTGCGCCACAGCAGCCTTCACGCCCTCGCGTGCGATCTGGACTGGATCTGAGCCCTCACCACGGTAGACAGGGATATCAAGCTCTCGGCCGAGCGCTTCAAGCTGGTCGATGGCTGCCGGGCGGTAGACGTCGCAGGCAACCAGCATAGGTCGGCGACCTTGTTTGCGCAGCAGATTGGCAAGCTTGGCGGCGGCCGTGGTCTTACCCGAGCCCTGGAGACCTACGAGCATAACGGTACCAGGGATGCGACCAGTAAAGGTCAGCCGCGCATCGGTTCCTCCGAGGAGAGCGGTAAGTTCTTCTAAGACGATACGGATGACGGTCTGGCCGGGTGTAAGGCTCTTGGCAACATCGGCGCCCACCGCGCGTTCGCGCACGCGTGCGACGAACTGCTTCACGACCTTGTAGTTGACGTCTGCTTCCAGTAGCGCAAGGCGAATCTCACGCATTGCAGCGTTGACGTCGTCTTCGGAAAGGCGCCCCTTGCCGGTAAGACCAGAGAAGACGGCCTGGAGCCGCTGTGAGAGATTCTCGAACATAGATAGACAGCCCTTCGAGATGGTTGGGAGCTTGCAGTAAGCGTCAGTTCAGTCTACCCGACCCAGACGCGTGATGGGCGTATACCGGAAGAGCAGTCGGCCCTTCACGGCATCAAGAGGCACGGCACCATAGAAGCGGCTGTCCAAGGAGATGGGGCGATTGTCCCCCAGAACATACACGCTGTCCTGTGGGATAGTGATCTCCGTGACGGACACATCCTGCTCACCGTAGAGCAGACCCGCCGAGGGCTCAGGTCTGCCGTTCACGGTGGCCCGCCCTGAGTCGATGCGCACGGTATCACCGCCCACAGCGATCACACGCTTCAACACGCGTCCGCCGTTGCCTTGCGCAAACAAGTCCGTGTCGACTTCGATGACATCCCCACGGCGAGGACCGCTATAAGTGCGCGTAGCCAAGACCCTGTCGCCATCCTCAAGCCCAGGAAGCATGGAATCGCCCTGGACGCGAACGGGACTGAAGATCACCCAGAACACGAGATACACGACAACAAGAAGGACAGCAAGCGGGAGCAAGATCGTTCGTGCTATGCGGTCGCCTCTTCCGGGAGGCCCGAACACGGCCATCTTTAGTCCTGGTCAGTGAGGGCGCGGGCGAACTCTTCTGGCACGAACGGCTTCAGGTCGTCAGCACCCTCGCCGACCCCGACACGTACGATCGGCAGGCCTAGCTCGCGTGCGATCGCAACGGCGATGCCGCCTTTGGCCGTGCCGTCAAGCTTCGTGAGGATGATGGCATCAAGATCGAGCGCTGCGTGAAACTCGCGCGCTTGCGCAAGGCCATTCTGACCCGTGGTGGCGTCAAGAACCAGCACGCATCGAACCGCAGAGACGCTTTCCCGCCGAGCGATGCGCACGATCTTCTCAAGCTCACGCATGAGGTCTGGCGAGGTGTGCAGGCGGCCGGCGGTGTCGATGAGAGTGAGGTCGGGATGCGACTCATTGGCCTGGGTGACGGTATCAAACGCCACCGCCGCGGGGTCAGCCCCGCGCTCTCTGCGAACGACCGGAACCCCAGCTCGCTCGGCCCAGATATCCAGTTGCTCGACAGCCGCTGCGCGATACGTGTCTCCCGAGCCCAACAGTACGCTGCGACCCTCACGCACGGCTTCAGTCGCAAGCTTGCCTACCGTGGTGGTCTTGCCGGTCCCGTTCACCCCCACCACGATGATGACGGCACCGGGTTCTTTGAGAGGGTCTGCAGCGTCAACAGGAAACTCGCGAACAAGCTCGGCTGCAAGGTGATCGAGGACGGCCTGCGCATCAGGCAGGGCATTGCGCGTCGCCGTGTCACGCAAGCGATCGACGATATCAGCCACGGCGGTGGCCCCGACGTCAGCACCGATGAGGGCGTCTTCAAGGTCGTCCCAGAACTCCTGGTCGAGGTTCGGACCCTTGCGCAGCAAGACGTTGAGCTGGCCTCCCAACCGCTCGCGGCTGCGGCTCAGCCCCTCGGAGACGCGTTTATACCAAGGCGTGACCATCGGAGGCCTCCTCGGCGACGCGATCAAGCTTCTGGCTTACCACCTTGCTGACTCCATCGGCTTGCATGGAGACACCGTACAGGACGTCAGCCATCTCCATCGTCCGACGCTGGTGTGTGACGATGATGAACTGCGTATGAGTGCGCATAGTGTCGGTGAATGCGATGAAGCGGCGCAGGTTGGTGTCGTCAAGCGCGGCTTCAACCTCGTCAAGGATGTAGAAGGGACACGGGCGGGTGCGATACACCGCGAATAGAAGGGCCAGCGCGGTAAGTGACTTCTCCCCACCGCTCATGAGGGACATCTTGGAAAGCTTCTTGCCACGGGGCTGTGCGATGACCTCAACGCCCGTCGCCTCGGGGTCATCCGGATCCGTGAGCTCAAGAGAACAGTGTCCGCCCGGGAACAAGACGACGAACACCTCCTGAAAGTGGTTGTTCACCTCTTCGAAGGTCTCCAGAAAACGGTCGCGGATCTTCCGGTCGATTGCTGCCACCACTTTCCCGAGAGCCTGACGACTAGCGACGAGGTCATCGATCTGCGAGCGCATGAAGTCGCGGCGGCACTGCAAGGCCTCGAATTCCTGCATCGCAACAGGATTGACGGGGCCGATGTTCTCCAAACGTTTGCGCAGCGCATGCGCACGGTCCTCGGTGGCTCGGCGGTCATCAAGCGGTTCGCCTTCCAGCGCTCGTTCAAGAGGCACTCCATATGTCTGCACGATCTGTGCGACAGCGGCATTGACCTGTACCTCGAGTTGGCCCTTCTCCACCCGGATGTCACTCATCAGTTCGTTTTGGGCATCGATCTCGGCTTGAAGGGTCCTCACGCTGTCCTGAGCCTCGTGGATGGTGGTGCGCAAGGACTCCGAATCGGCTTGTTCGAAATGCGCCCTGTCGCGCAACCTCACCGCCCAATGTTCGGCGCGTTCAAGAAGGGCTGCGTAAAGGTCATGCACAGGCTCGATACGTTCGCGCAGCAGCTCAAGTGCCGTCTCGGTCTGCCGGCTTTGCGCAGCGGTGTTCTCAAGCTCTTCAAGCTCGGCGGTGATCGACGCCATCTGACGTTTGACGTGCACGCCGCGCTCGGACACGGTAGCGATGTCGACCTGGCACGCCGACAATCGTTCACTGATCGACGTCTCATCTCTGAACCGCGCATCGCGGACTTCACGGGCAACCGCGGCCTGCTCCTCGAAATCAACAAGCTCGGCCTCGGAATCTACGATTCGCTGGTTGAGCTGCTCGATGCCGGGTGCATCCTTCTCCACTCGTGACTCGACCTCGGCTATACGACCGCCTACCGCCACCATCTCGGCGTCTTGGGAGGTGAGCGCGTGTTCGAGTCGGCCGACCTCCTCTCGCAGCGATTCAGTCTCACCGGCGAGTTGCGCGATCGACTGCCCGAGTTCCAGCGCATCTTGTTGGGCGGCAGAAAGCGCTTCTTCGGCGGTGGAGGTACCGGCTTCCGCCTCCCCTACCGCGATGTCGAGCGCGCTGACTTCGTCTTCTAGTTCGGTGATGCGGCGCTTGCGCGTAAGAACGCCGGCGCCATCGGTCGCGATGACACGCCCTACGGTGACCTTGCCCCCTGGCCACACGATGGCACCTTCCGGGGTGGCGAACCGCGAACCGGTCGTGTCTGTCTGCATGGCAGCAACGGCTTGAGGAAGAGAGTCCACCACAACCACGTCCCCGATGAGTGCGCGCAACGCTGGACCGAGGTCAGCGCTGCACGTGACGAGTTCGATGAGTGGGGTACCGGTGGTAGCAGGGGTGCGGTCCGCGATCTGTATGCCTGACAGCGGCACGAGAGCGAGGCCGCCTTCGCCTTGCACGGCGGCTTCTGCGGCAATCCGATGCGCTGCTTCTACGTCCTCGACCAGTAAAGCGAACAGGTCGGTACCGAGGAGGTGCTCGAGAAGCTGCTCGTACTCATCGGCAATGCGGATACGCTCGGCAAGCGGCCCGATCAGACCCGGGAGATCGCGCTCGCGAGAGAGTGCCCATGCGAGGGCGGGCGATGCGGCCTCGAAGGCCCGATCGATCTCTTCGAGCGCGCGTACTTCGGCCCGGGCGGCAGTCAGTCGCTCACGCACCTCAGCGAGCTCCTTGCGTCGCGAGTCGAGGACTCGAACGCGCTTGTCGACATCGCTGTCGGCGAGCACACGGGTCTTGCGGGCTCTGAGCAGCTCGTTTTCGAGCTGCTCAAGCCGTGCACGCCTGCTTGAGAGGGTGGCAGAGAGCGTTGAGCGCTGATCGCGCAGCTGAGCAAGGCGGTTTGAGAGCATCTCGATCTCGAGGCGATACGAAGACACGGATCGCTCCAACAGCGCTAGCTCCATGCGCATATCGTCGATCACCTTGCGGCTGCGACGGGTCTCGCCAGTGATCCTCGCGAGTGCCTCATCTGAGGCGATGCGCTCCTTCTTCGCCAGTTCAGCTGCACGTCGCAACTCGCCGAGTTGACCGTAGAGCGCGGTCAGGCGAGTGTCGCTCTCTAGTCGCTGCTCAGAGAGCCGTTCGAGCTCACCAGAACGTGTTTCCGAGCGCGTCTCGGCCTGATAGAGCTTGGCGCGAAGCTCGCTCAGCCGCTCAATGAGGTTCTTGCCCTTCTCTTCGAGGAGCAACAAGCCCGAATTGATGCGCTCAAGCACAGACTGTAAGCGCCTGCGTTGCTCGGAAAGGTCACCTACGAACAGCCCCTTTTCCTCGAGCAGGGCCTGAAAGGTCGCGAGTTCACGCTCCTTTTCGCCGAGGCGATATCGTGCAAGCTCGATCTCGGCGTCCTGCTCCTTCTCACGCTTGGTGATATCGTCCCAGGTTCGTTGTAGTGAGCGCAGGTCAGCTACTGCCAGTGAGATCTCAATCGCCGCAAGCTCCTCACGCAGCTCCGAATGTTGTGCCGCACGCGAAGCCTGCCTTTGAAGGGGCTTGAGTTGCCTATCAATCTCGCTAGCAACATCACGCGCGCGCTCGAGATGGGCGTCCATGCCCGAGAGCTTGCGCAGGGCACGTTCACGACGCTTCTTATGCTTGAGAACGCCTGCCGCTTCTTCGATGAGCGCCCGTCGCTCCTCAGGACGCGAGTTGAGGACCTCATCGAGACGCCCCTGGCTGATGATGGAATGGGTATCGCGGCCAAGACCGCTATCATGCAGGAGCTCTTGCACATCCATCAGCCGAGCCGGTGACTGATTGATGAGGTATTCGCTCTCTCCGCTGCGGAACATCCGCCGCGTGATAGTGACCTCACCGAACTCGATGGGCAGTGTTCCGTCCGAGTTGTCGAGAACGAGATCGACCTCGGCAACACCCACCGGTTGTCGCGCCGAGGAGCCTGCGAAGATGACATCTTCCATCGCCTGGCCACGCAGGCTCTTAGCCGACTGCTCGCCGAGGACCCACAAGACCGCGTCAGAGATGTTCGACTTCCCCGAACCGTTCGGGCCCATCACAACGGTTACGCCGGGTTCCAAGGAGAGCACGGTTCGGTCGGCAAACGACTTGAAGCCTTTGAGTA
>JAVEVF010000131.1:0-3376 GCA_034005175.1 Coriobacteriia bacterium
CATCGGCCACAGCAAGCACATCCAGATCGATGTCGCCCACACACGAGCCGAACACGCCCAGGGTGCGCTGTGGCGCGTCTGATGCTCCAGGCCCACCAGGTTCTCCTTCAAATCCCTCGCCGAACACGTCGTCGCCATCATCACTCGCGCTCTCTGGTATCTCACCAAGAGCGCCGGTGATGGAGTCACCGTCTGATCCAGTCCCCCCAACGCTCGCAGGCCCGTAGTGAGCCTCCAGAGCGCTGCGCAGCGGAGCCGGGTCGACGAGAACCGCCTCGACTTCCATCTGCAGCTCGTCAGCGAGTGCATCCAGTTCGAACACGTCGGTGGGTTTGCCGATGGCGACTGTGAGCATCGAGTCGATCTCGAACAGCGGTAGCACCGAGCGGGCACGCGCGACCTCCGCGGGGACGAAAGCGAGCGCTGCACCGTCAGGCGCGTAACTCGACAGGTCGACACGCGGGACCCCGAGCGTCTCTTCAAGCGTGTGAGCCACGTCGTCAGCACTGATGGCACCGCGTTCGAGCAACACCGCTCCCACGGGACGTTCGACGCGGCGCGCCGCCGCTTCTGCCGAAGCGAGCTGTTCAGGCTGCACCTTGCCGGCCGCCGCAAGAGCGTCTACGACGCGCTCACCCACCATTCCTGTCTCGAGCATCGTGTGCCCCCTCTAGCCCCGAACCCGCGCAAGCTCGTCAGAGACTGCTTCCAGCAGCCGCTCGGGCTCGACAGGCTTCGTCAGGTACTGATCGGCTCCCGTGCGCAAACCCGTGGCAACTGATTGCTCCTCGGTCTTGGCGGTGAGCATGATGATGGGAATCTCCTTGTACTTCTGATCGAACTTCAGCAGACGGCACACGCGATAGCCGTCAAGCTTGGGAAGCATGACATCGAGCAGGATGAGGTCCGGTCGCTCGTTGCGAGCGGACTCCAGCGCCTCGGCGCCATCTTCGGCAGTCAGTACTTCATATCCCGCAGACACGAGAATCTCCTCAAGCATTGCGAGGATGGTGGGGCTATCGTCTACCGCGAGTATCCGCGCGCTGGTCATCCTTGACTCCCTCCGTCTGTGACCGCGAGCACAGTCATCTAGGGTAGGTATCGCCCTTTATGCGCCGCGCCTTTAGCGTACTGGGATGGTGATTCCCAAAGATCGGCTAGCGGCTGCCTGTCTGTCGGCGGCATTCCTCCAAGCTGCGAGCGCATGTAGCCGCCAGCATCTCGGGCTCAAAGCCTCCGAGGAAGGCAGTCCACGGACCGGTGGGCGCACGCTCTATCGCGCTGCATGCGTCTTCGTACGCGCGGCACGCAGAGCTGTACTCTCCCTGGTTGCGATAGAGGTTTCCGAGGTTGAGGTGTGCGAGGACGAAAGAGTCGTCCGCGTACAAGGTGCGCTTGAACTCGGCAATGGCTTGATCGCTTGATCCCGAACGCAAGCTGATGAGACCAAGAAGATAGTACGCCGAGGCCAAGAGCGGGTCGACGCAAAGCGCCTGCTGCGCACGCTCGCGAGCGGCAGCGAAATCTCCATCATCGGCGTACGTGCGAGCTGCGAGCAGCTGTTCGTGGGCGTCTTCGAGCGCTGGCGGGCGCGCATCTGCTGCAGCTGCCTGTCTCTCACGCGCGGTTGCCGCGTCGTGGCCAGTGGGGTCAGAACGCGTGCCCTTCGGGGGTGCAGCCACGGTCTGCTGAGAGCCCTGATGGGCGATGCGTCCTCCCCCCTCTCCCGCTCCCGAGAACGGTGGGGGCTCAGAAGACGAGGGCTTGCGGTGCAGAAACACCCCGCCGATATCGACCGTCTCGAAGCGGTCGATGATGCCGGTGAGCGTCTCGGAATGCCCGATGAACAGGTATCCACCAGGATTGAGGCTCTCGAAGAGGTTGTGAAGAACGCGCCGGGTCGATTCAATGCGGAAGTAGATGGTCACGTTGCGGCAGAAGATGATGTCCCAACCGCCAAGAATGGCCGTAGGATATGGCTCCTTCACAAGGTTCTGATAGCGGAAGCTCACCACGTCGCGCAGGCGATCGCGCACCTGATGGCCTGATGCAGTGGGCTCGAAATAGCGCTCGATGACCTCACTCGGGATGTTGAGCAGCGCCCTTGGCGGAAAGAGGCCTTCTTTCGCACGCTCAAGGGCGACACGTGAGACATCGGTGCCGAGCACCTCGACTCGATACCCGAGCGACTCGATACCTGCTTCCAGAAGCGTCATGGCGATGGAGTAGGGCTCTTCGCCTGTCGAGCACCCCGCCGACCACACACGCAACGTCCTCATCGCCGCCGAGCGACCTTCCAGTATCTCGGGCACGACCACCGAGCGTAACGCCTCGAACTGCGCGGGGAAGCGGAAGAAGCTCGTCTCGTTGATAGTCAACAGACTCATGAGCTCCTGAAACTCGGACTCATCAGCAGAGAGCAGCTCGAAATAGCGCTCGAAGGAGTCAAGCCCGAACCGCGTGGCACGCGTCACGAGTGAGATTCGCAGCGTGTCCAGCCGACTATCATCGATGTGGATTCCGGAGTGCCGTTCGATGTACTCGGTGAAAACCACGAACTGGTCGCGTGTGAGGTCGGTCTGGAGAGCGGGGCTGTGGCCTTCCATGGACACCTACTCGGCAGGCGTGACTTCTCTCGGCTCATCACCTTCGACCTCGATCAACCCCGCTGCGCTCATGCCGTAGAGGATCTTCGCGGTCTCGAAGTCGTTGTAGCCCGTGAGCGCGCTTAGCTCTCGGAGGGACTTGCCCCCATGCAGATAACACATGAGCATCCATTCTTTGGGCTTGAGATGGATCTCAATCGACTTCTCTCCCGGCCCCTCCGCCAAGACGAATCGCGTGTCATGCGTAGGGATCTTCTCGCGGATGCGATTCCATTCCTCGAGGCGGCGTGAGGCCTCCATGATGATGTTCTCCACCGAGACCGAGACACCGATGTCCTCGTTCTCACACGCATCATCTGGTTCAAAGCGGATAGTGCCATCCTCCCAGCGGAACAGGTCGAACAGCGTATCGTTGATCTGTTCTTGGATGAAGCGTTCAAGCACCTCAGCATCCAGATAGCCTTCGACCACGAGGATATGCCCAAGCCTGCGTGCAGCCCGGTCTTTCTTCTGAATCTTTTGCAGGCCCAGCGCCTGACGCAGCTGCTTCTCGGTGATGACGCCAGCTCTCATCAGACGCGTGCCGAGGGATTCTCGGTTGTAGTTGGAAGTCGCGAAGAAGATCCTTCCCTTCCGAAAACACACCTTGCCCTCTGCGTCAGGACGCGAAAGATACAGCGTGCCGGTCTTCTGGCCTCCCGAGAGAAGCCGGAACATGTCGGCAAGCGAGAAGTCCTTGAGGTTGCCCTCTAGCGCCACAGATACCTCCT
>JAVEVF010000039.1:0-15457 GCA_034005175.1 Coriobacteriia bacterium
GTATGAGTGACCTCAGGTGCAAGTACAGCCTTTCAGGGGCGGTGAGCCGAGTGTCGTGCGGTGAGTTCACAGCACGTGAACGCAGGTGATTTTACCACAGGACCGGTTCAAGAACGGGGTGATAGCCCTCTCAGACGACCGAGATTCGTGCGAGTGCCTCTCGCGCTGCATGAGCCTCGGCGTCCCTCTTCGTTCTGCCCGTACCACTGCCGACGACCTCGCCCTCGATGAGGACCTCGGCGGTGAACTGTCGCGCGTGCGCAGGCCCCTCCTGGGCGGAGATGCGGTATGAGACCGAGCGCCCTTGTGCCTGGATGATCTCCTGCAACCGCGACTTCGGGTGCTCGAGGTCAAGGTCATCAAGCGAGTCAGCGGTCATTCGGTCCCCGAGAGTCTCCACCACAAAACGGCGTGCTGCCTCAAGGCCCCCGTCAAGATACACCGCGCCCACCACAGCTTCGTAGGCGTTTTCCAACGCCGAACGCAAGCCTCGTGTACCAGCCCCGCGTTCGGACTCTCCAACCATTATGAGGTCAGCCATACCCAACCGCTCTGCAGTTGCGGAGAGGGTGGGGCCAGACACCAAGCGGATCTTGAACTTGGTGAGTGTCCCCTCGGAGAGTGCGGGAAAACGCCGATACAGCTCGTCAACCACCACAAGCCCGAGCACAGCGTCGCCGAGAAACTCCAGGCGTTCGTAGTCGTGGGGCATGTCACGTTCGCAAGACGCGCTCGGGTGAGTGAGCGCGTGTGTAAGCAAGCTGCGGTCGCTGAAACTGTAGCCGATCGCCTGCTCTGCACGATCCAGGCGTGAAGCGTCGTGTCGCTGATTGGAGGTCATCGACGGTCAGCTGCGCGTGAGGATGAGTGTAGCGTTGTGGCCGCCGAAGCCAAACGAGTTCGACATGACCGCATCCACCCGCGTGTGCCGTGGCTTGTTGGGGACATAGTCAAGGTCGCATTCCGGATCAGGGTCTGTGAGGTTTATGGTGGGTGGCAGCAGGTCGTTCTGCAAGACGAGCGCGCACGCGACCGCCTCAATAGCGCCAGCACCACCCAGGAGATGTCCTGTCATAGACTTGGTCGACGAAACCGGAGGTGCGCTGGTGCCGAAGACTGCCTTGACTGCACGTGTCTCTATCACATCCCCTTGCGGGGTGGAGGTGCCATGTGCATTGATGTATCCGATGTCACCCGAGGTGAGGTCAGCCTGAGCGAGCGCATGACGCATCGCGCGCACCGCGCCCGATCCCGAGGGTTCGGGAGCCGTGATGTGATAGGCGTCGCCTGACGCCCCATATCCGGCGACCACGCCATAGATGCGGGCGCCGCGGGCTTCAGCACGAGAGCGCTCTTCGAGAACGACGATGCCGCAGCCCTCGCCCATCACGAAGCCGTCCCTGCCCGCATCGAACGGCCTTGATGCAAGCTCGGGCTCATCGTTGCGCGAGGACAGAGCGCGCGCGGCAGCGAATCCTGCCAGGCCCAGAGGCGTGATGGCAGCATCGACTCCTCCCGCGATGATGACGTCGGCTTGCCCGCGTCGGATGGCCTCGGTGCCCTCGCCAATCGCATGAGACCCGGTAGCGCACGCCGAGACCGGTCCATAGTTGATGCCTTTGGCTCCGTGACGAATGGAGATCAGCCCAGCTGCCAGGTCCACGATCATCATAGGAACGAGGAAAGGACTGACCCTGCGCGGCCCGCCCTCAGCAAGGCGGGCCTTCTGCTCCTCCATCACTTCCAGGCCGCCGATACCCGAGCCTACGATGACGCCGACCCGGTCGGCCTCATCTTCGTCGAACTCAAGCGCGGCATCGGCGATGGCCTCGTCCGCTGCCACAACAGCGAACTGCTGAAAACGCGCCATGCGGCGTGCTTCCTTGGGGTTGAAGACAGCTGATGCATCGAACTCATCGATGTGTGCTGAGATGCGTGTGGCGAACTCACTCGCATCAAAATGAGTGATGGGCTTGACCCCCGAGCGGCCTGCCGTCAGGCCCGCTTCAAACGCGCTCACGCCTATCCCGATGGGCGAGACCACCCCGATTCCGGTTATGACCACGCTACGCATGGCTATCCCTCCCCCTTGGTGGCTTCGTACTCGCTTACGAGTCGGTGCATGAGTTCAGCCACGGTGGGAATGTCGTGTATGCGCGCTGCTGCTGTGCCAGCGAAAACGAGACCGTCGGCGACATCTCCACCCTGCGCGCGCTCAAGACGCTCGAAGATGCAGTAGTCCTTCCCGCATTTCTTCAAACACGCAACGCATCGTTCGATGCGCGGAAACCCACCTTCGGCCATGGCGCGGGAGAAGTCGTTCTGGAGCGCACGGCCAGGAAGGCCGACTGGGCTCTTCACCAGCACAATGTCTTCCTCGGTGGCGTCGACATACATCTGCTTGAAGGATTGCGGTGCCGAGGACTCGACTGTAGCAGCGAAGCGAGTCCCCATCTGCACGCCTGCTGCCCCTGCGTCCAAAGTGCGCTTGATGTCCTCTCCTGTCACAACGCCGCCAGCGCCGATGACCGGAATGTCAACTGCGTCGATGATCTCAGGGAGCAGTTCGAGCATGGGACGATCGGTGCCGAGATGTCCACCGGCTTCGACACCCTCCACGACGACCGCAGCCGCACCGAACCGCTGCGCCAAGGCCGCGACTCGCGGCGAGCCGACGATGGGCACCACGGGCACGTCTCTTTCTGCGGCCCACACGAAGACGTCACGCGAGAACCCCGCTCCGGCAACGATGAGGTCTGCGCCTCCCTCGAGAGCTGCATGAACGAGCTCCTTGAACTTCTTCACGGCGACCATGATGTTGGCACCAACGACGCCTGAGGTGGCCGCACGTGCGGCCTGCATCTCGTTCAGAAGCTCTGCGGGGGTCAATCCAGACCCCGCGATAAGACCCACTCCGCCTGATTCTGCGACCGCACTAGCCAGCGGGGCGAGCGAGATGCGAACGGCCATTCCCCCCTGGATGATGGGGAGGCGCGCCGTCTTGGCACCGATAGTGAGGGTAGGCATGGTTGTCACGATAGGCTCCCGATCGGAGGTTGGATCAGATGACAACACATCCAGGCTCCGGCCCCGATCAGGACCGGAGCCTGGGCATGAGGTGCTCTGATGTCAGGCGTTTGCCTCGATGTAGTTCACAGCGTCAGCGACGGTCTTGATCGATTCCACATCCTCATCAGGGATGGAGACATTGAACTCGGCCTCCAGTGCCATGACGAGCTCGACAAGGTCGAGGGAGTCGGCACCGAGGTCGTCGATGAAAGCCGCCTCATCTGCGACGTCATCACGCTCGACGTTCAACTGGTCGACGATCACGTCCGCAACCTTTTCAAAAATCTCTTCACGTTCCATTGCTACGTCAACACCTCCTTCCCGGGTGCCGAATGGTTTCACCCGCGCACACTCTAAACGAACGTCATGCCCCCGTCGACAGCCAATACCTGTCCGGTGATATACGAGGCTTCATCCGATGCAAGAAAGGCCACCGCGGCAGCCACGTCCTGAGGGGTACCGAACCGCTTCATGGCTATACGAGATGAGATCTCATCTCGTATAGCAGTCGGCAGTTCAGCGGTCATGCTGGTTTCGATGAACCCCGGTGCGACGGCATTCACGCGAATGGACCTGGGTGCAAGCTCGCGTGCGACCGACTTAGTGAGGCCGATCAGCCCAGCCTTGGCCGATGCATAGTTGGCCTGGCCGGCGTTGCCCACGAGCCCCACGACCGAGGAGATATTGATTATCGATCCGCTGCGCGCCTTCATCATGATCTTGGCAGCTGCTCGTGTCGTGAAAAACACACCGGTGAGGTTTGTCCTGATGACAGCATCCCAGTCATCGTCACTCATGCGCACAAGCAAGCCATCACGCGTGATACCCGCATTGTTCACGAGGATATCGAGTGTGCCGAACTCGGCCACTGTGTTCTCCACTAGGCTCGCACAGGCGGCACTGCCACTGACGTCTGCCTGAAGGGCGAGTGCGCGTCCCCCACGAGCCTCGATGGCGCTCACCACCTCAGCTGCTGCTGTTGCGCTCCCAGAGTAGTTCACGGCGACTGCCGCCCCACGCGAAGCCAGCTCGGTCGCGATAGCGGCGCCGATGCCGCGCGACGCACCTGTCACCAGGGCCACCTTGTCCTCTAAGGATCTCACACGAGCACCTCCTCAAGCAGTCTTTTCACGCCAGTGCTCTCGATGTCCACGGCTTCGATGCCGTTTACACGGCGTGCGAGTCCAGTTAGCACGGAGCCGGGACCTGCCTCCACAAGCGTGACCGGCGAATACGCTGCAAGCGCCTGCATCGTCTCTGTCCATCTGACGGGTGTGTCGATCTGTTCTGCAAGCGCGAGCTTGATCTCATCCGCATCTGTTGCGGGAGTGGGACGGACATTCTGCACGACCGGGATCGCTGCATCGTGAAACTCGGCGTCCACCAAGATCTCAGAGAATCTCGTGGCTGCTTCGCTCATGAGCGGCGAATGAAAACCACCCGAGACATCAAGTGGTGCCACTCGACGTGCGCCAGCTTCCCGCAGAGCGTCTGCCGCGGTCTCTACACCATCCTTGCGCCCCGAGATCACAACCTGCCCAGGCGAGTTGTCGTTTGCCAGCCACACACTGGCGATGTCTGAGATCGCAGATGCGACGTCCTCACTGCGCATACCTAACACCGCAGCCATCGTGCCTGGGCTGGCAGCCGCCGCTTGAGCCATAAGACGAGAGCGCTCACAGACGAGTGCAAGTCCTGCTTCAGCCGAATACACTCCCGCGATTGCCAATGCGGCAAGCTCTCCGAGACTGTGACCCGCGACCGCAACGGGCCCCACACCCGATTCCAGCAGGAATGTGCCCCATGCCCAGTCGACGAGGTACAGGAGCGGCTGCGCGACGCGAGTATCAGCAAGCTCTACGGCGGTGCCCTCCGCGTCTAGCTGCCTGAAGTCTAGGCCGACGAGGGCATCTGCAGCGTCAATGAGTCTATCGAGTGCAGACATCTTGGGTACTCCACCCAGCATACCAACGCGCTGTGAGCCCTGCCCCGGGAAGACCAGGACGCTATGCATATGAATCACTCGTCCTTCGCTATGCACCGCTGCCCGAGATTCTCCATTTGCTTGCAGGCTTCGGTAATCATCTCATCGATGATCTCGGCGGCAGGCTGCACTCTTTCTACAAGCGCGCATGCCTGTCCCGCCATAAGGGAGCCCATCTGCACGTCACCTTCGCGCATGCACAGCGCGAGCTTTCCGCTACCCAACGCCTCGATCTCTTCAGACCGGTTCTGGCGGTCGAGCTCGCCGATGGCCCTGGCGAGCTTGTTCTTGATGACGCGCACTGGATGGCCGGTCGAATAGCCGGTGACGACGGTATCTCGGTCTCGCGCCTTCACGATCCGCGCTTTCACGTCGGGATGGATCGTGCACTCTGAGGCGCACATGAATCGAGTACCCACCTGTACGCCCTCGGCTCCCAATGCGAACGCAGCAGCTATCCCGCGCCCGTCAGCGATGCCCCCGGCCGCGACCACCGGTACTGACACTGCATCAACGAGCTGTGGCGTGAGAACCATCGTCGTGAGCTCTCCGATGTGACCGCCAGCCTCCATGCCTTCACCGATGATAGCGTCGGCACCGATCGATTCGAGGCGCTTGGCAAGGGCGACACTGGGAACGATGGGTAAGACCTTGATGCCGTGCTCCTTGAACGATGCCATAAACGGGCCAGGGTTACCGGCACCAGTGGTGACCACGCGCACATCTTCTTCGAGCACCATATCGACGAGTTCATCGATATGCGGCGTAAGCAACATCAAGTTCACACCGAACGGTCGCTCAGTGAGCTTCTTGGCTAGACGGACCTGCTCACGCAAGAGCTCGGTGGGCATGTGGCCTGCGCCGATCACGCCAAGGCCGCCGGCATTGCTCACGGCAGCGGCGAGTTCCGCTGTGGCCGTCCAGGCCATGCCGCCTTGTATGATCGGGTACTCGATACCGAGAAGCTCAGTGAGTCGTGTCCGAAGGGCCATTTAAGCCTCCCTTATGGTTGGTGACATGGTCCAGCGGATTATCGCGGCGCCCCATGTGAGGCCCGCTCCAAAACCCACCAGGGCAAGCGTGTCGCCGAGACCGAGCCGTCCACTACAGTACAGGTCGTCAAGCGCTAAAGGAATCGATGCCGCAGAGGTGTTGCCCACCCGCTCGACATGGCTGAAGACACGTTCATGAGGAATACCGAGCCGCTGCTCAACCGTCTGGATGATACGCTGGTTCGCCTGGTGTGGGACGAGCCAATCAAGGTCAGCCACACTCAGCCCGCAAGCGTCAAGGGCGTCACGCGTGGCAGCAGGGATGATCTTCACGGCAAAGCGGAATACCTCGTTGCCGTTCATTGTCAAGAATGTGCGGCGAGCGTCGATCGCCTCGTGGCTGGCGGGCTCGGCCGAGCCGCCAGCTGCGATCTTGAGAAGGTCGGCGCCAGAGCCCTCGGCCCCCAAGGAGATGCCGAGCACGCCGGGTTCATCCCCTGCCTCAAGCACTACGGCGCCGGCGCCATCGCCGAAGAGGACGCAGGTGGAGCGGTCGGTGAAGTCCACGTGACGGGTCAGGGCATCTGCGCCCACGACGGCGACACGGCGAGCTCGGCCTGACTCGATAGCACATACGCCTGAGTGCAGGGCATAGACGAACCCCGAGCATGCAGCGTTCACGTCGTATGCGGCACAATCCATGCCGATCTGCTCCTGTACCAGACAGGCGGTGGACGGAAAGGTCATGTCTGGGCTGGAGGTGCCGACGATGAGAAGATCGCAATCGCCCGGCTCAACGCGAGCGCTGTCCAGGGCTCGGCGCAAAGCTCGTACAGCGAGGTCGGAGGTGGCCTCCCCCTCGGCAACGAGATGTCTCTCGCGAATGCCCGTGCGCGTGACGATCCACTCGTCGGTCGTGTCGACGAGATTCTCAAGGTCGGTATTGCTGAGCGTGCGCTCGGGCAAGTACGATCCGATGCCCGTGATGCGAGCCTTGGGAGTCATCAGGGTGTCGGGCTCCTCAGATGTGGACAACGGAGTACGAATGTCGAAGTAGTGTACACATCACACGCAGATGCGGAAAGAAGAGAGTCAGAGTCCAGGACTGACCGCATCAGCGATTCGCCTCGTGAGATCACCGCGCACTGCTTGCGCAGCCACACGTATCCCAGCTGCTATCGCATCGCTTCCTGAACTACCGTGCCCGACTATACACACGCCGCGCACACCGAGCAGAGGCGCTCCACCGTAGGTGTCCGGGTTGAGTCGCGCCTTCAGCCGCCTGAGAGGCTCAGCGACCAGCCCGGCAGCGACACGTGCAAGAGAGGTCGAGGTGAGGGCTTCTTTGACCTGGCCGAGCAAGACCTCCGAGGTGCCTTCAAGCAGCTTAAGCGCGACGTTTCCGGTGAAACCGTCAGTGACGATGACATCTACAGCACCAACCAAGACGTCACGTCCCTCGATGTTGCCCGCAAAGCCCCGAACTGATCCTTCCATCAGTGCATGTGCTGCGATGGCCAAGGCCGAGCCTTTCGTCGGCTCTTCGCCGATGTTGAGCAGTCCCGTAGCAGGTTCTTCTACACCCAGCACGGCCTGCGCGTAGGCGCGGCCCATATGCGCGAACGTGACAAGGTGCTCTGGTTTGCAGTCAGCGTTAGCGCCGACGTCAAGTAGCACAGTCGGCGTCGTCACAGTTGGAAGGACAGTGGCGATGGCTGGTCGCGCAACACCCGCTATCCTCCCCATCACAAGGGTGGCCACGGCCATGCATGCCCCTGTGGATCCCGCCGAGAAGAAGGCGTCCGCCTCACCGTCGCGGACAAGCCCGCACCCGACCACAATCGAGGAGTCCTTCTTGGTCCGCACGGCAGCCGCAGGGTGTTCATCCATCTCGATGGTCTGCGTAGCGACGCGCTTCCATACGCGGTCATGCCCGCCGGCAAACGGCGTCACCACGCCTTCAGGACCCACGAGGACGATCTCCAGCTCAGGGTCGGCTAGCAGCGCCTCCTCCACGCCTGCGAGCACCGCCTGCGGCGCAAAGTCTCCTCCCACCGCGTCCACGCACACGCGCACGGTGCGCTGTTCGCTCATGCAGCCTCCTCGAACCGTCAGAGTGCGTCCGTGTCACCCACCAGGCATGCGAACATCTTGTCGATATCCACAGCCCCGGTCAGCATCTCGCGTATTCTAACAGCCTTGGCAGGGTCGTGAAGACGCACTCTTCCAAACATCCGGTCGAGGTGCTCTACCGTCGAGAGCGTGTCAAAACCAACAAGCACCATGGGGACACCAAGCTCTTCTGCGCGGGAAAGCACATGCGCCGACGGCGGTAGATCGCCTGTGAGCACCAAGGCAGCGGTGTCGGTCTCCAGGGCGGCAAGTTGCACGTCTGACCGGTCGCCTCCGGTCACGACCAGCTTGCGCGCACGTCTGCGGAAGAACCGCAGCGCTTTGTCCTGCCCCATTGCGCCCACAAGGAAGGACTCCGCGCGGTCATCCAAGTGAGACTCAGCGCAAAGCACGGTCGCAGAGAGTTCATCGACGACCTCTCTGATGGTGACCGAGGACAACATCATGTCATGTGGCACTGCGCCAAAGACCGTGATGCCGCGGCTCTCAAGAAACGGGATGGCGTCGTGCATGACGAACTCCTCGACCATCGGCCGCACATTGTTGAAGAGCACTCCGGCAAGACGATCACCTAAGTGGTCTGCCGCTCCCAGAACAGCATCGGGCAGGACAGGTCGCTCGCAAGCGGTCACCAGAAGCACGCGGGTATCCAGCATCTCTGCCACCTGCGGAAGCGAGAGCTCCACCGATCTTCCTTGGAAGGTATCGGAGGGGCCCTCGATGATGACGGTATCGACTTCCTTCGACACCGCGCAGAAGGCGGCGGCCACCCTCCCCCGCTCATCACCTCTCCTGCCAGCAATGACGTCTTCAAGAAACGTCGTCGACTCAACAACCGGACATACCACATCAAGCGGAGCATCGGATGTGGTATGCCGCGAGATGTAGGCGGCATCTAGGTCAGTGAGCACGCCATCGACAGTGGACGGCATCGTGCCATACGGCTTGAAATACGCAGTGGAGTGACTGCGATCAGCCGCGATGGCGAGCAAGGCGAGAACGATGCCGCTCTTGCCTATGTAGGGTCGCGTCGAGGCCACGATGAAGCTGTTCATCAGGTTCCTCCGATTCCGATGCGTACGTCTGCTGCCCACACGCCTTCGCCGGCATTGCCGACGATGAGTGGATTGATGTCGAGCTCAAGTATCTGCGGGAAATCAAGAACCAGCGAGGATATCGCCGTGATGGCACTAGCGACTGCGGAGAGATCAGCGGGCGGTTGTCCGCGCGCGCCTCTCAACAAACCGAACGAACGCACGTCTGCGATCATGCGCTCTGCCTCTGCGCGGTCCACTGGGCACAATCGAAACGTGACATCTTTGAGCACTTCGACATACACGCCGCCGAGACCGAACATGAGCATCGGTCCAAACACGGGGTCACGATCCACCCCGATGATGACCTCGCGGCCCGGCGGTGCCATTCGCTGAACGTGGACGCCATCCACCACCGCATCAGGTGCGTACTCGCGAACTCGGCCGAGAATCTCATCGTATGCCGCTGAGAGTGCCTCTGGGGAGCGAATACCGACCTTCAGTCCACCAACATCTGACTTGTGTAAGATATCCGGGCTTGCGATCTTCAGGGCAACCGGATACCCGACCTGTGCTGCTACAGCGAGAGCTCGTTCTCTGTCGGGAACCACCATGCCAGGCGGAGTGCGGACTCCATAGGCTTCGACGATTGCGGCAGCAGACTCCTCGGTCACGAACGTCCTCTTGGCTACGCGTGCAGAGTCGAGAATCGGGGCGACTTTCAACCTTGTCTGAGCGTCAGTGACATGCGTTGCAGATGGCGTGTGCCTCACCCGCGCATATGTGTACATGGCAGATACGGAGGCGATAGCCCGCTCAGGGGTGGCATAGTGTGGGATCGAGCCTCTCACCAAGACCTCATGTGCGCCTTCCACCGCAGGACCGCCCATGAAGCAAGCAAGGGTGGCAACATCTCCCGCATGAGCTGCTTCTTCAACAACCACCTCAGCGACCGCGCCTGCCTCGGTCATGGCCTGAGGTGTGAGAATGATGAGCACCGCACCGACACCGGGGTCGGCATAAAGCGCCCTCAACGCGTGGCGATAGCGTTCAGCGTCGGCATCGCCGAGGACGTCCACAGGGTTGTATACGGCTGCTGCAGCCGGCAGGGCACTACGCAGCAGCGCGATGGTCCTGCCATCAAAGGAGGCCATCGATAGGCTGTTGCTCTCCACCGAGTCAGTGGCCATGACCGCAGGCCCACCGGCATTGGTAAGGATGGCGATACCCTGGCGTGCGGGGAGCGGCTGCATCGAGAAGGCGGCGGCGTAGTCAAACAGCTCTTGAATGCTTCGCGCGCGGATGATGCCCGCCCATCGAAACGCAGCCTCGAAAGCAGCATCTGACCCCGCGAGGCTGCCGGTATGCGACGAGACCGCCCGCGCCCCGGAGTCAGAGGTGCCTGATTTCAGTGCGATGACAGGCTTGACCCTCGTGGTGGCCTCTGCCGCAGACAGAAAGCTCTCACCATCGGCGACAGACTCGATATACATGGCGATGACGTTGGTGTGCGGGTCCCGAGCAAACGATGTCAGCAGATCGGGCTCGGCGACATCAGCGCGGTTCCCGATTGACACGAAGTGCGAGAGGCCGAAGCCGTCGGTTGCCGCACGATCGATGATGGCAGTGCCAAGTGCGCCGGACTGGGAGATGAAAGCGATACCGCCTGCCGGCGGCATCGCCCCCGCAAATGAAGCATTGAGTCGGTTATGGGTGGAGATGAGTCCGAGGCAGTTCGGCCCGAGGATACGTATGCCCGATCGCACACCGCGCGCAGCAACCTCTCGCTCAAGGGCGGCGCCTTCGGGGCCGCTCTCGCTGAACCCTGCCGATATGACCACCATGCTGGTGATTCCCGCTGCCGCACACTCAGTGACAAGATCGGGCACCGCACAGGCGGGAACAGCGACTACGGCAAGATCGACAGGTGAGGGAAGGTCTTTGACAGACGCGTATGCGCGCAACCCGAGTATCTCGGAGGCCTTTGGGTTTATGGGGTAAATCTCTCCAGCGAATCCCCCTTGCAGGAGATTCGCGAGAATCACGTGTCCGACTTTCCCCGGCTCGCGCGCAGCGCCTATCACGGCCACCGCACCAGGCGTGAGCAAGGTCGATAGAGACAACCCTCTGTCAACCTCCTAGCACTCGCGACTAGAAACGAGTCGCGGGCTCATCTACTCGGTGTCGATGACTTCCTTACCCTTGTAGTACCCACATTCGGGGCAGACGCGATGCGGCAACTTCGGCTGGTGGCATTGGGGACAAATGGAGCTCGGCGGCGCATCGATGCTGTGCGTCGCACGACGAGCATCGCGCACTGCGCGGGAGGTCTTTCTCTTGGGTACAGCCATGGTCTCTCCTTATCATGTCACGCATATCAGCGCGCGGCGTCTCCCTGCGGGGCCCTCGCCACACGGCGGTTGACTATAACACACGACCCCGTTCACGCATATCACGAATACGGTCACTCCGCATCGGGCGGTAGCAGGTCCTTGAGCGCGGCGAAGGGACTGTCCGCGGATGAAGTGGAGTCGTGTTGACAAGCGCACGTGTCTTCATTCAGGTTACAGCCACACGTGGGGCAGATGCCGTGGCATTCAGCGGAATGAACGGGCGCGAAAGGCACCTCGACACGTAGCGCGCTTTGCGCCGCGGGGAGCAGATCGACGCTCTCGTCGATGAGCGGATACCATTCCTGGTCTTCATCGCGGAGCTCAGGTTGATCAGAGGGAGATATCACTGCGTCTAGCGTGCCGACGAGAGCGCACTCGAAGGGCTCAAGACAACGAGAGCATTCGAGTATGGCCGTGGCGCTCACGCTGCCGGTGAGCAGCAAGACGTCTCCCGCATTGGCCAGAACAGCCCGCATCTGGGGCGGCGCAGTGAAGTGCGCCTCGACGTCGGACACACACATGGACGATAAGGGAACCTCCTCATCGACCTCGAGGGTGGCGCCAGGCTCCCCGAGAATCGAGGAGACGTCAACGAGAACCGAGGCGTTCATGGCTACTGGCGCTGCGAGCCGGGACCGCCGACCTTGCCCTGCAGTCGGTCACGGCCACGCTGGACAGCAGTGAGGAGCTTGCCGAGGTTGACTTCAAGGTTAGCAAGCATCTCATCGGCATAGTCCTCGGCGCCGAGGCGTATCTCGCGCTCCTTGTTACGAGCGTCATCCATGATCGCTGCGGCTTGCTGCTCGGCAAGCTTCACGATCTCTTGTTCGCTCGCAATGGCTTGAGCGCGATCTCGCGCTTCTTCGAGGACGCGGTTAGCTTCCTTCTCCGCCTCTTCGAGCATCTCCTGGCGTTCCTTGACGATCCATCGGGCTTGCTTGAGCTCATCAGGGAACTGCGCACGAATCTCATCGATGATCTCGTAGACCTTTTCGGGATCGATCATCTTCGAACCCGCGAGCGGTATCTGCCGCCCGTTGTCCACGAGCTCTTCGATCCTGTCGATCAAGGCCATGATATCCATGAATATCCTCCCTAACGGGAACCTTCGAGTCGCGTGACGAGTGCCTGCTGCACCTGCGTGGGCACCAGACCTTCCGTCGAGCCTCCGTGCCGAGCTATCTCCCTGACCACTGATGAACTCAAGTACATGAACTCCGGAATAGCCATGATGAACATCGTTTCGACATCTGTCGAGAGACGGTAGTTCAGCTGCGCCATCTGGAATTCGCGCTCGAAGTCGGTAACGGCACGAAGCCCTTTGATGATGACCGAGGCGCCGACTTGTTGTGCGAACTCAACCAAGAGAGTATCAAAAGGACGCACCGATACGTGAGGAAGATGCTCTGTAGCCTTCTCGATGAACGCGCAACGCTCTTCGATGGTGAAGAGAGGCCCTCCTCCTTTGTCAGGGCTGAGGGCGACCGCCACCACCAGTTCATCAAAGAGGACGGCGGCGCGTTCGATGATGTCGAGATGTCCAGATGTGACGGGATCGAATGTCCCCGGGCACATGCCTCGCATTATCGTCCTCCCCTCTTGTACCGAGCCATGCTTACGGTGGTGTCACCATATCTTCGCGAGCCGAGGCCCTCAAACGATGCAGCAGGCCACGCGGGTTCGTCTGCAGATGCGTGCTCCCATATCACCATTGCGCCGGGAGAAAGCGCTCCAGCATCCGCAAGACGCATGATTGCCCTGGTGACCTCGGACTTGACGATTCTATAAGGAGGGTCGAGAAAGAGCAACGAAAAAGGGCCCCCCGGTGGAGGAGCGGATCGCAACCGAGTGAGAGGGTCGCTGTGAATCGCGGTTGCTCGGTCCTCCAATCCAAGAGCCTCCAGATTCTCTTGCAGGGTGACATAGGCACGGCGGTCTCGTTCGTAGAACGTCGCGCGTGAGGCTCCCCGAGACAAAGCCTCTGCGCCCAAAGCCCCACTCCCTGCGAAAAGGTCCAAGACGCAGGCCTCATCGATCCCACCCTCAAAGAGGGCTTCGATGCGTGAGAACATGGCCTCTCGCACGCGGTCGGCCGTGGGACGCGTAACCGCCCCTCCTGGTGCCTTGATGCGGCGTCCGCGTAGCACCCCGCCCGTGATTCTCATCCGCTGCTCACCCAGGCCCATACTTCCGAGAAGCGGCGGCGTGCTTCGTAGCGCAGCGGTTCATGAATGGGGTCGGCCAGATGAGGGTCGGCGGCGATGATTCGCTGAGCATCATCGCGGGCCAAGAGCAGCAGCTCCTCGTCGTCCACAAGTGAGGCGACGTGCAACTCAGGAAGACCGTGCTGCGTCTCCCCGAGAAGCTGTCCAGCACCACGCAGACGAAGATCCTCCTCGGCAAGCTCGAAGCCGTCTGTCATCCGGGCGATGGCACGCATACGCGCGCGTCCTTCTGGCGTCTTCGGGTCGGTGAACAGGAACACCTTGCCCGGGTGCTCGCCTCGGCCTACCCGACCACGCAGCTGATGCAGCTGTGCAAGCCCGAAGCGCTCAGCATCCTCCACGATCATCACGGTGGCGTTAGGCACATCGACGCCAACCTCGATGACGGTCGTGGCCACGAGGACGTCGAGGTCGCCATCTCGAAAGCGTCGCATGGTATCGAGCCGCTCCGGAGCGGTCATCTTGCCCGTGAGCAGACCGACCCGAAGGTCGCTGAAGACCTCGGTCTGCAGCCGCTTGGCTTCTGCTGTGGCCGAGCGCACCTCGAGCACATCGGAGTCATCGACGAGCGCGCACACCACATATGCCTGCCGGCCCGCCCTGACGGCGACGCGCACCTTCTCGTAGGCTTGTTGCCGATCGCCCCGGGCAACGATACGCGTCGAAACGCGAGGTGCGCCATCGCCATGCGGCCGTTGTCGCAGATAGGAGGTCTCAAGATCACCGAACCGTGTCAGAGCAAGCGAGCGTGGAATGGGTGTGGCCGTCATGACGAGCATGTCTGCGGCCGTCCCCTTAGCGCGCAACGCCAGACGTTGTGCGACGCCGAAGCGATGCTGCTCATCGACGATGGCGAGGCTCATACGGTGAAACGAAACGCTGTGCTCGACCAACGCGTGAGTGCCGAAGATGACAGTCGCCGCGCCGGAAGCGATCGATTCAAGGACGCGGCGACGCTCCGCCGCGGCCAGGGAACCTGTCAATAGCGTCCAGGATATGCCGACCTTATCGAGAATAGGCCCGAGACGCTCAGCGTACTGGTGAGCAAGTACCTCCGTCGGTGCCATCATCGCTGCTTGAGAAGCGCTGTCTGCGACAGCAGCCAACGCGTGCGCGGCAACAGCGGTCTTGCCCGTACCTACATCGCCGAGAAGCATTCGATTCATCGGTCGCGCTGTCGCCATATCCTCAAGGATCTCCGTGACTGCCGTCTGCTGGTCGTCGGTGAGAGCGAAAGGCAACGCATCACGCAGGCGCTTGAGAACCGGACCCTTCGTGTCATGCGCGATGCCTGGGTGTTCTCTTGTGATCACGTGGCGCAGCGAGACGATTCCCAGCTGAAGACAGAGGAGTTCCTCGTATGCGAGGCGTGTGCGAGCATCGGCCGCCATGGCTAGGTCAGACGGAAAGTGAATAGCACGAAGCGCAGCACGCCGAGGGAGCAGGCCGCGACGGGTGCGAATCTCCACGGGCAAGAAGTCAGGAACATCGGCCACGTCATCGACAGCAGCTGCCACGAGTCGTCGCAGCCAGTTGCTGCTCAGACCCTCGGTAGTACTGTGCACTGGCAGAACCCGCCCGAGATACGACGGTCCCTCACCCGCACCCAGCCGCTCCACGAATGGAC
>JAVEVF010000040.1:0-15296 GCA_034005175.1 Coriobacteriia bacterium
TGGCGGGAGCGTGCGCGCGGTGCGGGGCGCCGTACGGGCATCTCGTATGCACCGAGTGCTGGCGCGCCGAGCCTGCGATTGAGGCCGGCGTATGCGCAGGCTCGTTCGAGCCGCCGCTCTCGCGGTGCATCTCAATCTACAAAGACGCAGGCGAACGCAGGCTCGGTGGCCTCCTCGGCGACCTGCTCGGCAGCGCGCTCTTGCAGTGGAGCGGCTGGCCGCAGACGGTGGTGGCGGTGCCGGCATCCGCTGGTGCGCTGCGCTCGCGCGGGTTCGACCACACCACCCTCATCGCAAGGCGCGTCGGCGCAGCGCTTGGTGTACCGGTGACACCCGCCCTGTTGAGCGCAGGCGCCCTCGACCAGCGCACGCTCGGGCGCATCGAGCGCCGCGCCAACGTCGCGGAGGCGTTTCTCGCCGCGCCGGGGATCGGGCTTCCGCCACGCGTGCTGCTCATTGACGACGTCATGACCACCGGCTCGACGCTGGATGCTGCGGCTTCGGTCCTGCTCGGCGCTGGGGCTGAAGCGGTGCGCGTGGCGACGGTGGCGCGTGCATGGTGAGCGCGGTAGCGTGGTAGAATACGCGTGCTTCCACTCGGGTCTGTGGTTGCGGGCGCAAGCCCTAGTCCATGGTAGGCGCGGCCGAAAGGACCCACGTAAGCCGGGGGCGCATGCCCTCGCGCGAGCATGGCGCGCCTTAGGGGTAAGTCGTACCGTCCGACCGCAGGCCTCCAGAGCCGGTGGCGGACGAGAGGGCCGGTAGTGAGATAGCATCAAGCGAAAGCCCCGGTACGCGAGTGTGGGGCCAAAGACCAGGTCAGCCGAGTGGAAGCATTCTGTATCGTCGACGAGGAGGACCGATGCGACTGTTGCGCATCGCGCTAGCGACACTGTTGGCGCTCACACTGACCACTGCTGCCGCGTGCAGCACCGGCCCTGAGCCAGAACCAGGACCTCCACCCAAGCTTGCACCGCCGGTCATCGGCACAGAAGGCGTCTTGCGTGTTGGCTTGGACCTCTCGTACCCGCCGTATGGTGGCACTGACAAGGACCGCGAGGCTGGCATCGACGTCGATGTGGCTTCAGCGATCGCAAGCGCGCTCAACCTCGACCTCCAGCTCATCGAAGTGGCTGCCGAAGACGCGCCAGCGGCGCTCAAGAACGGCTCGGTCGACATGGTGATGTCGGTGCCGTTCACTGAAGACGCGGTCATCGGCGCGACCTTCGCGGGCTGGTACATCGAAAGCGGGCCGGCGCTCTTCGCATCGGTCGACACCAGCGTCACCCCGGCTGACCTCGGAAAGACGCGTGTCGCCTCGCAGAAGGGCTCCGAGGCATACTGGCGCCTCACGTATACGCTCGGCGAAGAGGCTGTCGTCACGACCGAGACTCTCCGGGAGGCTTTCGACGCCCTGCAGACCGGCGATGTCGATGTGGTAGCGGGTGATGCGCTCGTGGGCGCCTACCTCTCGCGCGACTTTGAGGGCATCGGATTCGCAAGCCAACTCGGGCCAGCAACACCCATCGGAATCGTGGTGTCCACCGAGGCCACTGAACTTGAGTCCGAGATCAGACAGACCCTCGATTCGCTTGCAGCAGGCGGCGTGCTTGATGCCATTCGCGCCAAGTGGGTGGACGACCTGCCTGCGCTTGATGTCTCCACGGGCGAACAGTAGCGATTACGCGGAGGATACAGGTGGCGTACGTGTACCAGCGATGCGCGTGCGTGCCCCGGATGTATTCCACCAAGACAGAGTAATGGTGTATCGTTGACATCGTGATACGACATTCGCGCACGCCGCGCGACGACTGACAGGGGAGGAACGATGCACAAGGCCAGTAAACTGCTCCTGCTTGCGCTGGCACTCATGCTCGCGTTCGGCGCCATGGGTCTCGCTGGGTGCGGAGGCGGAGCAAAGGAGCCTGCGGACGAAGGCGGAGAGACACCCGAGTTCACGCTCATCCAGGAAGGCACGATCATCGCCGGCTCAGACACTGCCTTCCCGCCGTTCGAGTTCATCGAGGACGGCGTGACCAAAGGCTTTGATGTCGACATCGTGGCTGCCATCGCCGAAGAGCTGGGGCTGAAGTCCGAGTTCAAGACCTACAACTTCGACGCGCTCATCGTAGGTTTGCAGAGCGGCACGGAGTTCGACATGATCGCGTCGGCGATGACCATCACCGAGGAGCGCGCACAGCAGATCGACTTCTCCGACCCCTACATCGACTCCAATCAGTCGCTCACCGTGCGCAACGACCAAGACGTCACCAAGCTCGCTGATCTCAAGGGTGGCAAGCTCGGCGTGCAGTCCGGCACCACCGGTGAGAAGTATGCACGCGACAACGCACCTGAAGGCGCCACCGTCGTTCCGTTCGAGAACATCTTGCAGGCCATGCAGGCCCTGCAGGCCGGTGAGCTTCAGGGTGTCGTCAACGACCTGCCCATCTCGGCAGATATCGTTCTCGACAAGACTCGCCAGTTGAAGATCATCGAGGAGTTCCCGACTGACGAGCAGTACGGGTTCGCGTTCAGCAAGGACAACCCCGGCCTGCGCGACGCCGTCAACGAGGGTCTTGCAGCAATCAAGGCGAACGGCAAGTACGACGACATCTATCGCAAGTGGTTCGGCGAGACCCCATAAGCCGACACAATCGATGATGCTGATGCCTGTGTGACATCATACGGAGCGGAGCCCGGAAGGGCTCCGCTCCGTGCGTTATGCGTCAGGGCACGTGAATGCCGGAGACCGACGGGGAGGACACCCATACGATGTTCGCGGACGGCAGAACTCTACACATGCGCTGCGCGGCTGCTGTGGCGCTACTGCTCCTGCTCGTCTCGATCTTGGCGCCACTCCCTGCGGTAGCTGCGACGGATATCGTGGCCGAGGCCAGCTTCGTGCCTATCACAGCCACCATCGACGTTCTTGACGTCTCATTCACAGTGCCGCCAGGCGAGTTCCAGACACCTGTCGATCTTCTGATCGAATTTCCGCCAGAAATGAACGCCGCAGGACTGCGCGGAACGGGCATGCGCCTCTCGGACAAGGGCGATACGGTCCGCCCGCCCGCTATCTCGGCAAGCGAAAAGGGAGTGACGTTCTCGTTCACCGCGTCAGTCCCGCCTGCAGGCACCGTCTTTGACATCCAGGTGCTCGGCCTTGCCACCCCCGAGCAAGCCGGGCCTGTTGTGGTCCCCGTCAAGTACGGTGAGGCGGGCTCTCTGCAGCCCGCCGGCGAGTTCACCATCGACATCCCCAAGGCCAACATCCTCCAACGTGTCTTTCGAGGGATGGAGAAGACCCCGTTCCTCCACCAGTTCTTCTCGCCCACCATCATATGGGGCTCGCTGCCGCTTCTGTGGAGGGGTTTCCAGGTCGCGGTGTTGATCTTGTTCGTATCGTATGCGTTTGGTATCCCGCTCGGCTTGACGTTCGCGTTCATGAAGATGTCGCGGCTTGCGATCGTGCGCATCCCCGCGACTGTTGCTATCGACATCATCCGTGGTACGCCGATGCTCGTGCAGCTGTTGCTCGTGTATTTCGGCATCACGTATCTTCCCGCGTGGAACTCGCTCATGAGCGCGCTTGGCCCGCTTGCCGAGTGGCAGATCTACGCCATCAGCGCCACGCAGTTCTTCCGGGCGATCATCGTGCTATCCGTGAACTCCTCGGCATACATGGCTGAGATCTTCCGGGCGGGCATCCAGTCGATCCACAAAGGCCAGCTCGAAGCTGCACGTTCTTTGGGCATGTCGTGGCCGCAGGCGATGGCGTATGTCATCGTTCCGCAGACGGTGCGCCGCGTGCTGCCGACGATGATGAGCGAGTTCATCCTGCTGTTCAAAGACACCTCCATCCTGTTCGCGGTGGGCATCTTCGAGCTCACGCTGCAGGCGCGCACCATCCAAGCCGCTAAGTTCAACATGTCCCCGTACATCGCTGCAGCTGGTTTCTATCTGATGCTGACGGTGCCGCTCGGCAGATTCGTAGCACGTCTCGAGCAGCGGCTCTCGGTGGCTGAGACGGGGCGGGGCGGCAAGAAGCGCGGCAAACCCAAAGGCCCGTTGGCAGACAAGCCGGTTCCCGAGGAAGTAATCTCAGCGACGGAGGTCGGTCTCCGATGACACAGGACCGCGGCGTGATGGTGCACATTGAGGGGCTGTGCAAGAGCTTCGATGACCTTGAAGTGCTCAAGGGAGTCGACCTCGACGTCAGGAAGGGCGAGGTCGTGGTCATCCTCGGCCCGTCAGGGTCAGGGAAGTCGACACTGCTGCGCTGTGTGAACGGCCTTGAGGACGCCACTGCTGGCAAGATCTTCATCGAGGGCGTGGAGGTCACCAGCCGAAAGACCGACATCAACAAGGTGCGCGAGCGAGTGGGGATGGTCTTCCAGTCGTTCAACCTGTTCCCGCACCTCACCACGCTTGGAAACGTGATGCTCGCCCAGCGCAAGGTTCACAAGCGCTCCAAGCATGAAGCCGAGCGCATTGCTCGCGAGCAGCTTGGGCGCGTTGGCCTCAACGACAAGGCCGATGCGTTTCCTATCCAGCTTTCCGGTGGCCAGCAGCAGCGCGTGGCTATCGCGCGGGCGCTGGCCATGGACCCCCACGTGATGCTCTTTGACGAGGTCACCTCGGCCCTTGATCCCGAACTCGTCCGAGAGGTGCTCGAGGTCATGAAGTCGCTTGCCCGAGCGGGTATGACGATGATGGTGGTCACGCACGAGATGGGCTTTGCGCGTGATGTCGCTGACCGCGTCATCTTCATGGACGAGGGCATCATCATGGAGCAGGGGACGCCCGAGGAGGTCTTCGACAACCCGCAAGACGAGCGCACGAAGGACTTCCTCGGCCACATTCGCTAGTATTCATCGGATACCCATACGTGGTGCCGCCTCCATGGCCCTCGGCGTGGGTATCTTCTCTATGTGAGGAACACACCAAGGAGGATGCCCATGAAGATGATCATCAAGGGCCGGCGCATGGCGGTCACGGACGCTATCCACGATTACGCCGAGGAGAAGATAGGGCGAGTCAGCAAGATATTCGACGACGACCACATCACCACAGAGGTGGAGCTGTTTGTCGAGAGGAACCCGTCCATCGAGAACAGCCAGGTGGCCGAGGTGACCGTGTGGACGAAGGGCCCGGTCATCAGGGCGAAGGAGGCCGCACCCGACATGTACGCGGCCATCGATCTGGTTTCGGAGAAGCTCGAGCGGCAGTTCCGCAAGTACAAGGGCAAGATGAAGGATCGTCACTCGGGTAGAGCTGCCGCGCCGCCGGTGCCAGCGCCGCCGCTCATCGAGGAAGAGGAGCCCGAGCGCTCCATCGTCAAGACCAAGTCAGTTGAGCTCAAGCCGATGACACCCGAAGAGGCCACGTTGCAGTTGGAGCTGCTGGGCCACGACTTCTTTGTGTTCGTATCTGCCGAGACCGAGCTGGTGAGCGTGTTGTACCGTCGTTACGATGGAGACTATGGGTTGCTTGAGCCAGCGCTCAGCTGACGCGGTGCATGTGAGTGCGAGATATAGGGCGACTCGACGGCGGCATATGGTGTGCCGCCGTCGTGCTATTCGGCATCCTCAAAGGAACGCGCAGGTTGACAGTGCCAATCGGCACGTCCTAAAGTAGGCGGAGCGACTCGTTGCGCTGCGTTATGTGCTGGAGTAACCCTCAAGTAGCAGCACTCTGTCGAACCAGGGGGGAGTCCGGATGGACCAGCATCTCTCGCCAGTCTCTGTTGAGGACATCGAAGCTGCTCTCGGACAAGTCTCCGAGATCAAGGCAGTCCGAGTCGTCGCATCTCCCGAGGGCACGATTCAGGAGATACACGTGCTCGCTCTTCCAACTAAAGCGCCCAAACAACTGGTGCGAGACATCGAGTCCACCATCATGGCGCGCTTCGGCATCCCGGTGGACCACAAGAAGATCTCAATCGCGCAGCTCGGCAGTGATGCCGTCAAGGAACAGCTGGTTCCCGAGCAAGGCGCGATTGGCATTCCACGCCCGCGTATCCATGCTATCAACGTCAATGTGAGCGGCCTTGTTGCTGCGGCGTCGGTCACCCTTGAGATCGATGGCGAGCTCTATGTGGGCGAGGCCACGGCACCGGCAAGTCAGACTGCACGCGACCGCAGCATCGCGCAGGCGGCCCTCAACGCTGTCGACCAGTTCGCACGTGGTGCGCAAAGCTTCTCGATCGAAGACGTCGCCATCCTGCGCCTCGGCCGACAGGATGTAGCGGTATCATGCGTTACGATGGTCTCGTCTCCGGGGGAGGAATCGTTCGCTGGCTCGGCCCTTGTCCGACAAAACGAGAAGGATTCAATCGTCCGCGCGACCCTGGATGCGGTCAACAGGCGGATGGCGTTCTTGAAAACCACATAACGCGGTTTGGACTGAAGCCGTGGCAGCCAAAACGGACTCTGTACGCACACAACCGAGCGGAGCGGACAGCGTTCTTCCATTGCTAGCGGGATGGGAGAGGACCTGGCATTCACAAAGGGGGTCTTCTCAACATGAAGAGGATTATCGTTCTCCTGAGCTCGCTCTCAATGATTCTCATGATTGGCGGCGCCAACCTGAAGCTGCGCTAAGAAATGACGCTAGACGGTCAGTCCAACTTCACCTCGATAGGGGGTGCGCCCAGTGAATGAGCGCGCCCCCTATCGTTTTGTTGTACTGGCGGTAGCGACCTTTGTCTCGGGCGTGGTGGCGCTGCTTCTCTCCGAGTCGCAAATGCCGGTGCATTGGAGTTGGATGCTCTTCGTATTGGCGTTGGCGACACTGGTCGCTGAGAACACAGCCGTGGTCTTGCCGCGAGGCGTGACTACCTCACTGTCCTTTTCATTGGCCATCGCAACGAGTGTGCTATTGGGTCCGACGGCATCAGGTGTGGTCAATCTGTGTTCAGTGATCAGCTTCGATGACCTCAGAAGCCACGTTTCTCCGACTGTGCTGCTATTCAATGTGGGTCAAGTGCTCTTCTCCCATGTTGCCGCCGGTTGGCTGTACTTGACGCTGGGCGGACGTATCCTCATGTTGCCAGGGGTTGCACCTGCGCCATTGGCATACGCGGATTTGCCAGCCATGATTCTGCCTCTAGCTGTGCTTGCAGTGTCAGCATTTGCACTGAACGCACTCTTCGTGACGATTGGCTTTTCCGTGAAGTACGGAACCAATGCAGTGGACGTGTGGCGCCAGCACTTGGCCTGGGTCTTTCCTTTGCAGATGGCGCTCTCGGTTGTCGGAGTCTTCATCGCACAGGTCATGTCTATTGAAGCAGGGGGATTCGTACTGTTCGTCTTCCCTCTGCTTGTGTCGAGGCAGGTGTACACCCACTACGTGCGTCTGGAACGAGGGTATCTGGACACGGTCCGTTCTCTGGTGGGCGCTCTTGAGGCGAAGGATCCGTATACGCGGGGGCATTCCGAACGAGTAGCTCAATATGCTGCGGCCATAGCCGATTCAATGGGCATGTCCGAAGAGAAGACCGAGCAGATTACACTGGCGGCACAACTCCACGACCTTGGTAAAGTTGGTCTCTCCAATGGAATATTGCGCAAGCCAGGGGGCTTGACGAGCGAGGAGTATTTTGAAGTCAGGAATCACCCCGAGATTGGCGCTGAGATTGTCGCACGAGTGCCTACGTTGGCATGGCTGGCGCCAATTGTCAGACATCATCACGAGCGTTATGACGGCGCGGGTTACGTTGCGGGACTCTCGGGAAACGAGATTCCGCTTGAGGCGCGTGTTCTGGCTATGGCAGATAGCTTCGATGCGATGACGTCTTCTCGAGCCTACAGACCGGCCATGTCCATCGAGGAAGCGGCACAAGAGATCCTCTCATGCGAGGGTAGCCAGTTTGATCCCCTGGTTGTGGAACACTTGAGAGCTATGATTCTCGTCGCGTCTAAGATTAGGAGTCGCCAATGAGTAGCGGCTCAAGTCATCGCATGAGTGGTGCCCACACAGGTGCCCACGATATCGCTGTCTTGGTGGCCGCCACTGTGGCCTATGTGGCGCACGGATGGCAGCCGTCAGAATGGCTCTCAGCTCTACCTTATGCGATTGCACTCGCAACACTCGCCTTGATGGATGTCGAGCTTCCGCATGGCGACACAGTGGATGTCGATGCATCTGTAGTGATTGCATGCGTCTACATCTTCGGGCCGATGCCTACGCTGGGCATGGTGTTGTTGGCTAGGACAATTGCACATCTGCTGCGATACGCTCGCACGAGAACATGGACTCTCGTCCCGGCGCTCGCTAAACGAGTCATCGGTATTGCGGCAGCGACCCTTGCTCTCAACGCGGTCAGTAGTGTCTCATTTGGGCGCATTCAAGTGTATGTGGAGGTGTTCGTGGTGGGCCTCGCATACACTCTCGCCTCGTTGATCTATGCGCAAATCAGCCTGGCATTGACGCGTCGGGACTCCATCGTGAGGATGACCCTCGCGAACCTGGTTCTTCAAGGCCCTGTGCTGGCAGCTGAGATGTCCGTCGCCATTCTCGTGGTTCTGGTGCGCGAAGGCATGGGCATCTGGGGGCTTGTGTTAGTCATGCTCCTGGCGGTGATGACACGGCAGTCTTTCGTACTGTTGCTGGATACCCGTCAGGGGTATCAGTCGACAATCGAGGCCCTGGTGGGGGCGATGGAAGCGCAACTGGTTCACGGAAGCGGTGTTGGCAACCGAGTTGCAGCCCTCGCGCGTGCGGCAGGTGCAGAATATGGGTGGTTTGGTAGGTCACTGGAGAACATGGGGTACGCAGCTCTGCTGGTGCATTTTGGATTGAGCTTTGTGATGCGAGATGAGGAGACGGGTGAAGTTCGGCCGACGCCCTTGGCGGAAGTGGAGTTCTTGCGACCTGTGGCTCCCATTGTCGAGATTGCGGAGAATCCACAAGTGTCCGCCCCGGTGCAGCGGAGTGTGACAATTGCTGCGTACATTGTGGCTTTGTCGGTTGCCCACATGAACCCACAGCGTGCTGAACGGATGGTTGCAGGACTCTCCGCCCGGCTGACACCCAAGGAACGTTGGCGGTGCGAAGATGCCGTCGCTCGCGCAGCCCAGAAGCAGGCCGCATGATTGCCTTGATGCTGGCTCTAATCTGGGCCCTTCTCCTGATTCCCGCGATGGGTGGACAGTACTCACACCTGGCACATAGCCGATATCGATTGGAGTGGCTCATACCACTGGGGATTGTGTTCCAAGTTGTTGGCCCTACTCTCTTGTGCCAGACGTTTGGGGTGAGAAGCGCGCCTGCAGCACTAGCCTGCTGGTCGCTTGGAAGTGTGATGTTGCTCGGAGCTTGCTTCGTCAACGCGCATCATGTGGGGTTCGTGCTGGTCGGATTCGGTGTGGGGCTCAATCTCATCGCGATCGTTTCCAACGCTGGAATGCCCGTCTCACCACGTGCCTTGGAGACGCTAGGAGTGATTCACGATGTAGATCAGCTAGCGGCTTTGACGCCCCTTTACCATCTGCAGACCCCGGCGACCAGACTGGCTGTCCTGGCAGATGTGCTGCCAATACCCGGCCCTCCGATCATTCGTTCTGTAGCCAGCATCGGTGACGTGGTACTGATGGTGGGTGTTGCGCTGGTCATTCTGGACAGCTCGAGATCCCTCTTTCGCCCGCTTGCTGGAATATCGGCCACTAGTTCGCCATCGGATGGTTGAGATGGTACTATTCATCCACCCTCAGGAGGACCAGTCGATGAGGAGGCACGTATGGGGATGTCGACACATGGTCCGAACGAAGGTGTGTCCGCATCTGGTTTCGGGGTCCTTCGGGGTCGAGTACTTGACGCGCTCGACGGGCTCGCGTCGAAGTGCGTCTGCGTACTAGCGCCAGCAGGTTTCGGGAAGACGTTTCTTGCTGCACAAATGACGCGTGCCGTGAATCCCGATCGTGTCATTTGGTTGGACTGTCAGAATCAGGCGCTAGCCGGCGATTCCTTGCTTGCCAGAGTCGCGGCAGCAATTGTCACGTTGCCAGGAATGCGTGGGGCTGAGGACGAGAAGGCAAGCCACGCGAAAGGTGACGCACTAGCTGACCCACAGTCCCTTCCACATACGCAGCCTATCTTGCCCAGATTCCCCAAGGGCGTAACCGTCGTGCTGGATGCCCTTCGGCTTGAGGATTGCCTGCCCGCATTGAAGCTCATGGCGCGTGCGGTAGCTGATGCAGAGGGGAGCCGGCTCATCATCACGGTGCGCGAGATTCCGGAGGATGGATACGGGTTGCTTTCGGGTTTCCATTTCGTGGAACCGGATGAACTGCGGTTCGACGCTGAAGAAGTGGGCAAGCTCATATTCATGATGGGCGGTGGGGCAGACCGCGCCGAAGTTGCGGAGGCAGTACAGGAGGCCTCGATGGGGCAGGCTGCGCTTGTCTGTGTCCTGTCGAAGCACCTTGTCTCGCGGCATAGTACTGGCGCCTGGCATATTCCCGCCAATGCCGACATGACAAGCCTGCTCATTGGTCTGGTTGATGGACAGTTCACAGCACCCGAAATGGAAGTGCTGTACATCTTGGGATTGCTCGGCTCTGCGACCATCACCGACATCCGGTCGCTGTTACCAGCAATCGACACGGATGTTTTCGTTCGTCTGGCAGATCGCATTCCGCTTCTGCGGTTGCAGGAAGGGCGCCTGGCAGTCAGCTCGGTGATTCGCATGCACACTGTGGCCCAGAGGGTCTTCACATCGTCTCGCTTCACAGGACGCCTGGTTTCCGACGAACAGTGTTTGTTTGATGGAGCAATTTCGATTCTCGAGCACCGGCGCGAATACGATAGGGTGCTCTCTTGCCTCATATCACATCGAGTGAGCGAATCGGATCTAGCGGCGTGGCTTGAGAAGAATGGACAGCGGGCGGTGGAGGAGGGCGCTCGGCTCGCAGTCCGAGAGGCGATTGACTCCTTGCCTGCCACCAGTCTGCTCCAACACCCGAGCCTGCTCGTTCTCAGCGCTCACCTCGATGTCCACCTTGGCCTGTCCGAACAATCCCTGGCGAAAGCGTACGCGGCTCGTGACCTCGCTCGCGCCCAGAATGCCAATGATCTCGAAATGTCGGCCAACATGCTTATCGCTAAGGCTCTCATTGACCAGTGCCGTCTCCAGGAAGCCCTAGATCATCTTGAGTCAGCTGCTGCCTCATCGAGAGACAATGCAAGTGCTGACAATCGCGTGAGCATCCTCTCTTGCCTGCACGCACATGCCGGACTACAGCTTGATGCGGAAAGGGCGCGAGCTGCACAGAGGGAGATCGAGGGATTGTTGGACGGTGGCGGGCTCAGCCAGGACGCTGAGGCGACCGCTCGTATACGAGTCTCTGGTGTAGCCCTCATGTTCGGTGATATGCAGCGGAGCCTCGGGGGATACGCTGAGGTTCTCGACGTGGACGGCTTGCCGGTTGAGTTGCGGGCTTCCGCACTGGCCAACAGAGGCACGCTGTTCATGGAAGTCGGCAAACTCGATCGAGCAGAAGAATCCTCCAAGAGGGGCCTCGAATTCGCGAGTGAGTACAATCTTGATTCTCACTGCGCTGCGTGTGAGTGCGCTCTCGCGGGGATTGAGTATGCGGCTACGGCCACGGACACATGTCTGGGGAAGATTGAAGAGGTGCTTGAAGGGTTCGTCTCGCAGGGAGATCGTGCGAGTGAGGATTTCACGCGCCTCTATTTGGCTGTGATGTATCGGGCGTGTCGGCAGGTAGCAGCATCCATGATGCATGTCGACCGGATTCTTGAGCATTCTCTTTCGAAAGGAACGGAGTACTTTCGTTTGATGGCCGAGATTGAGCTATGCGCAGACAATCTGGCGCTCGGTGACATTGAGGCTGCACGGAAACGCGCTGGTAGCACACGTGACGTTGCCGCTGAGCGAGACGCCATGACCCACCTTATGCGCGCCGACATGATTCTCGCGGAGATAGCTCGGCGTGAGGGGCGTATCGAGGAAGCCCGCAACAGGCTGCTCGACCACGAGGGTTACATCCTGTCGGAGAACGCGAACTGGTCGATCGCTATGTACATCAGGGCGTTTCCGGACTTGCTGGGGTTGTTCACATCGGCGCTCGGCGCGGAGCGCCTTCCCATTCACATGCTGCGCATGGTCACAGGGCACCACATCGACGACTCTCTCTCCGCTGCACGCAAGCTGCTTACGGAGGGGGAATGGCAGGAGCTCGCGTACCGCATGCTGGGCGAGGAGGGAGCTGACCGCATTGCAGCACTTGCCGCGACACCTCCCTGCAAAGTGCGGCTGTTCGGTGGCTTGGAGGTGTCGGTTGGCACTCGGCAGGTCACCGAACGCGACTGGTACAAGCGCAAGGCGCGGCTCCTGTTCGCCATGCTGGTATTGCAGCAGGGCCGCGAGATACCTCGTGACCAGGTCTATGACCATCTGTGGCCCGATATGGATGAACCTCGCGCACGCAACAACTTCTACGTCGCCTGGAGTGCGATGAGGGGCGCACTCATCCCCAAGGCACAGAAGGGGGACGCGTGCCCCTATATCCAGCACGCCGGTGGCGTATGCAAAGCAGTCCCTGAGCACATCGAGTCCGATGTCGCTGAGTTTGAGCTGCTCCTTTCCTCGGCGAGACAGTCCGAGAGGCTGGGTGACCAGTCGGCAGCCATACGCGACTATGAACGAATCGCAGACCTGTACCGGGGTGAGCTTCTCCCCGGGGATGTCTACGACGACTGGTTCGCGTCGGCTCGCAACCACTACCGGCAGGAGTTCTGCGATGCCATGCGCTCCGGCCATCACCTCCTCGCCGAGATGGGAGACCACCCTGGTGCCTTGCGAATGATCCGACGGGCCATTGCGGCTGACCCCTGGCGCGAGGATCTCTACCAGGCGGCGTTGCGCTCGCATATTGCATCGGGGCAACGAAGCGCCGCCATCGATGCGTACCTCAGGTGCCGCACGAACCTGGCTGAGCAGCTTGGTCTCGACCCCTCGACTGAGACGGTGCACCTCTACGAGCAAGTGCTCGTCATGGAGGAACACTCCGGCCTCGACGCCGTCAGATAGGCCCGTGAGTGACGACTTGGGGCTCAATCGCGACCAACCGTCGCTTGTCGGCATTGGATAGATGACGGTAAGAGGCGGCTAAGAACCGTTCGCTACGGTGCTCCTGCGAGCGGTTGAGAAGACCCCTCGCACGAGCGGATCGAGGGTTCATCGGGCCCTCCAACAAGGAGCGGAGCGGGAGCGTGCGGTAGGGCCGCAAGGTGAGGAGACGGGAGACTCCTGAGGGGCACCGCGACGGCCGAGATGCCCACCTTTCGGGCCCAAGGGGCACAAGATTCGCACGTGGGGCCGACGGCGAACGTGGCCGTCGGCCCCTTTGCGCGCGTGGAACCCCCGTCGTTGCGTGTTCGGCTATCTCACGGCAGCATGACCGGTTGGTGACGACACGGGTTCGGGAGAGGTTCTGCCTCGCCCGTGTGCTAGAATCGTTGTGCTTTTTTGCCCGTCTCGGGCCTGACTTCATCGCAACGGAAGGTGTTGCTTTCCATGGCCAATCTCCTCGCCAAACTCTTCACTCTCGGCGAAGGTCGTCAACTGAGAGAATATGAAGGTATCGTCGCACGGGTGAACGAGCTAGAACCTGAGGCGCAGCGGCTCGATGACGCCGCCCTGCGCGCCCAGACTGCGGATTTTCGTGAGCGGGTCGCTCAAGGGGAATCACTCGGCCACATCCTTCCTGAAGCATTTGCCACGTGCCGAGAAGCGGCGGTGCGCTCCCTCGGCATGCGTCATTTCGACGTGCAGCTCATCGGCGGCATGGTGCTCAACGCCGGCATGATCGCCGAGATGAAGACCGGTGAGGGCAAGACGCTTGTGGCCACGCTCGCGGCGTATCTCAACGCGCTCACCGGAAACGGCGTGCATGTCGTGACTGTCAACGACTATCTCGCCAAACGAGATAGCGAATGGATGGGACAGCTCTATCGCTTCTTGGGCCTGGAAGTCGGCATCATTCAAGCGCAGATGGACCCGTCGAAGCGCAAACCGGCGTATCTGGCTGATATCACGCACGGTACCAACTCCGAGTTCGGTTTTGACTATCTTCGCGACAACATGGTCGTGCGACCCGGCAACCGTGTGCAGCGGGGCCATCACTTCGCCATCGTCGACGAGGTGGACTCGATTCTCATCGATGAGGCACGCACTCCGCTCATCATCTCAGGTGCTGGGACGAAGTCAGCCGACACCTACAAGCAGTTCGCGAAGGTCGCGCCACGGCTGCGCCCCGAGGTCGACTTCGAGATCGACGAAGCCAAACGCACCATCGCACCTACCGAAGACGGCATCCGCAAGGTCGAGCAAGCGCTCGGCATCGAAGACTTGTACTCGGACCCAAGCGGGCAGCTGGTGAACCATCTGCAGCAAGCCCTCAAGGCGCAGTTCCTCTTCAAGAAGGATGTCGAGTACGTGGTCAAAGACGGCGAGGTCATCATCGTCGATGAGTTCACCGGCCGTCTCATGTACGGGCGCCGGTACTCGGAAGGCCTGCACCAGGCCATCGAGGCCAAAGAGAAGCAGCACGTCCGCGAGGAGAACCAGACGCTCGCCACCATCACGCTGCAGAACTACTTCCGCATGTACGAGAAACTCTCGGGCATGACGGGTACCGCCGTCACTGAAGATTCCGAGTTCCGTGAGATCTACAAACTGCCTGTCATGGTCATCCCCACCAACATGCCTATGATTCGTGATGACCGCGATGACCTCATCTATCGCACTATCGACAAGAAGTTCGACGCGGTCGTCAATGAGGTGGCTGAGCGGCACGCGAACGGACAGCCCGCACTCGTGGGCACCATCTCCATCGAGAACTCCGAGCACCTGTCGCGCATGCTCACCAAGCGGGGCATCAACCACGAGGTCCTCAACGCCAAATATCACGAGCGCGAGGCGCACATCGTGGCGCAGGCAGGCCGGTATGGCGCTGTCACCATCGCTACTAACATGGCTGGCCGAGGTACCGACATCATCTTGGGCGGCAACCCGGACTTCCTCATCGATGACATCTTGCGCGAGCAAGGCGTGCAGCCGGAGGAAGCATCGGAGGAGCAGCATGCCGCCGCGCTCATCCGCGCGAAGGAGATCACCACCGAGGAGCACAACCGTGTCGTTACAGCTGGCGGACTTGCCATCATCGGCACCGAGCGCCACGACTCCCGGCGCATCGACAACCAGCTGCGTGGCCGTTCTGGCCGCCAGGGCGATCCCGGCGCATCGCAGTTCTACCTCTCGTTGCAAGACG
>JAVEVF010000041.1:0-15236 GCA_034005175.1 Coriobacteriia bacterium
CCGTGGCGACCTCGACGTCGTTCATATGCAGCGTGATGGGGCGCTCGGCAGGCATGCCACGAGCCCGCCGAGTGCCCACCTCGATCACCGAGACCTTCACCCCATCGGACTTCTGCCGCGGGCTCGCATCCACCACTTCATCGCGCGCCTCGGCAAGCTCCTCGGGCGTGTTGATGTTGCGGAAGCTGCGAAGTTCGGGGTCGGCCGAGCGCAGTGATGACACCGGAACCTCGACCACGTCAAGATCGGCAAGGACCGCCACCAGGCGGCGGCGGCCGGTAGCGAGCACTTTGCGCGCAGCTGGCAGACACGCGCGTGAATACAGGGCAAGCAAGGGCTCGGGGCCCTCGGGCGTGACCGGGAGGACGGCATCGGCCGTGCCGCGCGCTTCCCACAGCGCGTGCACCACAGCTGAGGAGAGATACGGCATGTCGGCCGCTACTGCCAGCACCCAGTCATCGGGCGCCTCTTTGAGCGCCGTCACAAGCCCGCCGAGCGGCCCCTGGTACGGCACCTCGTCGGTTAGGATGGTGATGCCCTCAGCAAGCTCGACACGCTGGAGGCTCTCCGGCCGATTCGTGACGATGAGCGTGTGCTCGCACACCTCGCGCACAGCATCGATGACATGCGTTATGAGCGGGCGTCCTTCGACTGGCAACAACGTCTTGTCGACGCCCATGCGCATGGAACGACCGCCTGCGAGAACCGCGGCGGTGATGGGAAGCTTCTCAGCTATCTCGTCCATCCTCTTGTGGTTTGACGCGCACCGCAGTGGCTTTGAAGATCACCTGCACCTCGGAACCTCTTTCGAGCTGCATCTCACGCACCGAGGCACGGGAGACCCGCGAAGCAAGGCGCACTCCGTCTATGTCAACCACAACATGGTACATCACACCCAACAGCTGCATGGCTGTCACGGTGCCGGCCATCTGGTTTCGGGCGGTAGTAGTCGGGATCTCCACACCGCTCTCGAAGAGAAGAACGTCCTCAGGCCGAATGCCCACGAGAACGCGGGTGCCCGGTGCGAGGGTGCCTGTCGCCCACACGATGGGACCACCCACATCGATGCCCGTAAGCCCCTCATCTGACTCGATGACCACACCTCGGAAGGGCGGTTCGGAGCCGATGAAGCACGCGGTCCACTCATCAGGAGGCAGCCCCATGACATCATCAACGTGACCGCGCGCGACGGCTTTGCCCTCACGCAGAATGACCATGACGTCACCTACGGCCATCGCCTCGCTTTGGTCGTGTGTGACGTATAGCGTCGTCATGGTTTCCTCGCGGATGATGCGCGCGAAGTCCTGCATCATCTGCATCTTGATGAGCGGATCGAGCGAAGACAGCGGTTCATCGAGCAACAACACACGCGGCCGCAGCACAAGCGCACGAGCCAGAGCCACGCGGTGCGCTTCTCCACCAGAAAGCGTGAGGGCAGAACGTGACTCCCAGCCCCCAAGCCCCACGCGCTCGAGCGCCTCGGCAACAGCCTCGCGCCGCCCGGCCACGGGCATTCGTCGGAGCTTGAGACCATACGCGACGTTGTCGGCCACGGTGCCTTTGAACAGGTAGGGGCTTTGAAACGCTGCCGCCATCTGAGCGCGGGCCGCAGTGTCTTTCGTGCTCACCGGCTTTCCGTCGAGGTAGACCTGACCTGCGGTGGGCGGCTCAAGCAGGCCGAGGATGGAAAGCAGCGTCGATTTGCCAGAACCCGACGGGCCGAGCAAGGCAAGCGTCTGTCCGGATTCGATCTCGACATGGTCGACATCGAGCACGACGCGCTTGTCGTACTCCTTGCGCACACCCTCTGCTCTTAGCGGGAGGCCGGTCCCCGACTGCGGACGGCTCATACCTTCAGACCCTGCCCAGCCGCTCGCTGGAATGCTGGTACCAGGTGATGAGCCCGTTTAGGCCGAAGGTGACTGTCATGAGGATGATCCCGTAGGCAAGCGATGTCCCGAACTCCCCTTTGCGCGATTCTTGCACTATCGCTGTGGTGAGCACGCGGGTCTTGCCCTCGATATTGCCACCCACCATCATCACCGCCCCCACGCCTCGCACAACCGCGCCGAATCCCGCCGCGACAGCAGCCACCACGCCAAGCCGCGCTTCCTTGATGACCAGCAGCGCTTCTTGCCATGGCGAGGCGCCGAGAGAGCGCGCTTGCAGACGCAGCTTGTAGGGAATCGACGCGACCGCAGCCGCTGTGAGGCCTGCGATCATGGGTGTCGAGATGAACGTCTGTGCGACTGACATCGCGTTCACCGTGTACAGCATCCCTAAGAAGCCGAGCGGCCCTTTGCGGGACAGCATCATCATCACGAGCAGGCCGATGACGACGGGAGGAATCGCCATGCCGGTGTTCGTCAACGCGATCATTGTGCGCCTACCACGGAAACGGGTCGCCCCCATGAGAAACCCCATGGGTGTGCCTAACAGGACCCCGACGATCGTGGAGATGATCGCGACTTCAAATGTCACGGCTATCACGTTCCAGAACTCTTCCGAGCCCTGGAGCACAAGCCTTACCGATGTGACAACAGCTTCGACGAGCACCGACATGGCGAAGAGTGATCCCTACTTGGCGTTCGGCACGAACAGCGGCTCACCGAACTCCGCAACACCGAACTTGGCGATGACATCCTGTGCCTCAGGAGAGACGACCCAGTCTGCGAAAGCCTGACCGCCTTCCAGATTATTCGCATCGGTGACGACGATGACACCGTACTGGTTAAGCAGCAGCGGATCGCCCTCGACCGCGATGACGAGGTCGAGCTTGCCTTTCATGGACAGGTAGGTGCCTCGGTCGGTAAGGGTGTATCCCTCGGATTCGGAGGCGAACTGCAGCGTGTCGCCCATGCCCTGCCCGATGGAGTTGTACCAGTCACCCGCAGGCTCGATACCCGCTGCCTTCCAGACCGACATCTCCCGCTTGTGTGTGCCGGAATCATCCCCGCGTGACACGAACAGGTGCTTGCCGTTGGCGATAGCCTCAAAAGCCTTCTTGGCGTCGGTCTCGCCCTTGATGCCGGCCGGATCGGACTCGGGGCCGACGATGATGAAGTCGTTGTACATCACGTCTCGGCGCTCGATGCCGTAACCCTCGGCTACGAACTCCTCTTCATCCGACTTCGCGTGCACGAGCAGGACGTCGGCGTCCTTGTTGCGACCGATCTCCAGTGCTTGGCCAGTGCCCACCGCGACAACGCTCACTTTGTACTGCGGATAGGCTTCTTCGAATGCTGGGATGATCTCGCCGAACAACCCGCTGTCCTCAGTCGACGTGGTGGAGGCCAGAATGACCTCTGAGGTCTCTACGACCGGCTCACCAGGCGACTCATCAGGAGCCTCAGCCTTCTGTCCACCGCAGGCTGCCAGCGAAAACGCCAGCATCACCACGAGGAAGAGGGCTGTTGCCCGCCTGAGGAAGGCAGGCGTGAGACGAAGATCGAGCATTTGCATTCTCCTTTCCACCGGGAGGCGAGGAGGTTTCCCTGACTCGCCCTGTCGGCCCGACGTCCATGGCCCGCTCGACTGGGCTTGCAGGACATCCGGGCTCGGAGCATATTGCCGTCGCTAACAGCGCGACGTATACGCTAAACATACCCAAACCGTACGCGGAAGCCAACCGCGACTCGAAAAGAACGCCTCGCAAGCGGGCTAGTCAGCGGCAAGCATGACGCTATCGGCCTTGATGATCGCCACCACTTTGGAGCCCTCGGCAAGACCGAGATCCTTCACGGCGTCGGCGGTGACCACTGACACCACATGCAATCCTCCTACATCAATCACTACCTGGGCCTCCACGGCTCCCTCCTTGATGGAGACGATGGTGCCAGGCAGTTGGTTGCGAGCACTGAGTCTCATCGGTTTCACCCCTTCTTCAACTAGTAGCCCACCGTTCATGTACCCATCGAACCGAGCCCCGCCGTGATACATGTATGAACGGTGTGTTGTGGGGCCGCGGGTGATGGGGATACACTAGGCGGACCCTTAGGATGGGTTCTGACCCTGCCTGTAACGAGCTGGGATGGACTCGATATGGCCGCTGCCCACACCATCGAGAGGCTCGACGCCTTGCGCGCGGTCGGGGACCCGCACCGTCTGCAGATGCTACGACTGCTGCTGAGCGGGCCCATGACCATCTCCATGATCGGAAGCCGGCTCGACCGACATCCCGCATGGGTGCGGCATCATGTGAAGGTGCTCGAGGCCGCCGGCCTTGCGCACCTCGCCGAGGTGCGCACGACACGCAACTTCACCGAGAAGTTCTATACCGCGACGGCTGCCGCATTCACGATCTCTATGTCGATTCGTGCCGAGGCCGCACCGGGATCACCCCTCGTCGCCATGGTGAGCCACGACATCGCCGTTGAGATGCTGGCCGCGGAATGCGCAGGATGCTCGCCGATGGCAGTGCTGGTGGCAGGTAGTCTCGATAGCCTCATCGGTGTACGCCAGGGCCTCGCCGATATCGCCGGATGCCACTTGCTTGATGCCGAGAGCGGGCAGTACAACGCACCGTACGCGCGTCACATCTTTCCCGACCGCGAGATGGTGCTCGTCACCCTCGCGCACCGCGAACAAGGTCTCATCACTGCGCCGGGCAACCCTCATCGGATCATGAACGTCGACGATCTGGCCGAGGGCGGTCTGCGAGTCGCTAACCGCAAGCGAGGATCGGGCACCCGTCTGTGGCTCGACCATGCGTTGGCCTCTAGGAGCGCCGATGTGCGGGCCATCGTCGGCTACGACTCGGCGCTTGCCACACACACCGAGGTCGCTGAAGCAGTGGCGCATGGGATAGCCGACGTGGGTCTTGGCATCGCAGCGGTGGCCGAGCGGTATGGGTTGGGATTCGTGCCGCTCTTCCGTGAGCGATACGACCTCGTGATGCCATCAGACATCTATGAACGCGAGGAGACCCACCGTCTCCTCGAACGGCTGAACACGGCCGCGTTCAAGCACGCCGTCTCCACGATCCCAGGCTATGAGTCTGCGGGGATGGGAGATGAAATCCGGCTTGCGGTCTAGTGCCGCAACAATCAGAAGGGGGTAGTGATGATACGAGGCAATCGCATCCTACGAACATGGCTGGCGGTGGTGATGCTCGCTACACTCGCCGTGCCGATAGCTGGGCCGGCACCCGCGGTCGCAGCCGACCTGGACTTCCAAGGCGGTCCAGAAGCAGGCAGCGTGGCAACGGTCATCCCTAACGACCACACGCCGTTTGCAGTGAGATTCAACGGCTCCGGTCTTGATCCGGACAGCACGTACTACGTGAAGGTCAGGTTCACGCTCACGCCCACCCCGTCGGGCGGCGGAGCCAACAACCGCGGGTTCGTGTGGAACAAGACCACCGGAAAATGGGTTGTGAATCGGGGTGCGCAATGGGGCGAGTACCCCACTATCGAGACCGATGCCGACGGAAAAGTGAAGTCGGGTGGCGACGCAAACTGGATGTTCGCCAAGTTCGGTAATGAAAACAACAGCGGGACTTACTACCTCAACATAAGCTTGAACAAGGCCGGCGATGAGGGGGCCACCCGCAACTCCGATGCCCCTCTTCAGGTCACAGTAGTCGACATGAAGACCGAGGGAGCGTGGCTGCACAACGGCATTGCGACAGGCGCGCAGGACTTCAAGCGTGTCACCCTGAACTCCGTCGATGCGACCAGCTCTACCGACAAGGTGCTGACGATACACCGGACCGAGAAGAACGACATCGACGACGACTCCAACGGCATCGTTGATGATGAGGATTGGGGCCCTGCGGGCGCAACAGGCGATTGGCGACTTGTCTCCTCGGCCGAGGAGACCGTCGCTGTCTACATGCAGCAAGCCCACAAGGGTGACTTCAAGATGAAGTCGGCCGATGAGGACATCGCCTTTGGCTCCGAGGACACCACCGCACCTGCGGCCCCCACCGATCTCGCTGTCCACGTGGACGCCACAACCGCATCGCTTTCCTGGGATGCTGCGACCGATGACGTGGGCGTCACGGCCTACCATGTATACCGCTGGGAAGACGTGAGCAACGTCGAGTTCACGGCTCCCCACGTGCGCATCGCAACCGTGAGCGAGACTTCCTTCGAAGACAGCGGGCTCACACCAGGCGCGACATACAACTACGAGGTTCGTGCAGCAGATGCTGCTACCAACGTGAGCGCGCGGTCGGGCGCCGTCTCAGCCCCCATTCCCCTCACCCACACGCTGACCTACCTCGCTGGGTCGGGCGGCTCGATCGTCGGCGAGGCAACGCAGACAGTCCCTGACGGCGGCGATGGCGAGCAGGTCACGGCCGTGCCCGACGCTAACCACAGATTCGTCGCGTGGAGCGATGGCTTTGACGAGGCTGCCCGCACCGACATCAACGTGACCGAAGATCTCACGGTAACCGCCACCTTCGCCCCCACGTGGGGCGTGGAGATCCAACACGACGCTGCGGGCGTGACCTTCGACCGGTTCGTGAGCGGTCATAACACCGCGTATTCCGGTGGAGGCTACGTCTATGGACGGTGGACCGGGACGAAGCTGCAGGCGCGCTTCTCCGGGGAGCGCGTGAGGTGGGTTGGCCCCAAGCAGCCCAACTACGGCAAGGCAGACGTCTACATCGACGGCGTGAAGCGACAGACCGTCGACTGCTACGAGCCTAAGGCATCAGCCACGCTGAGCACCGAGCTCTTCAAGGCAGAGGGCCTCAAGGACGGCCCGCACACGCTGGAGATTCGTCTCGTCGGCCAGAAGAACCCTGCCTCCACCTCCACCATCGTCGTCATCGACCGCTTTGAGGTCGGCGGCATCAACGCTGGCGGTGGCGGTGTCCGCATCGACGAGGCCAAAGGCACGCTTGCAGGTCCCTGGATCAAAGGCAACAACTCCACCTACTATGCGAAGGCGTACCACTATTCGCGCTACACGAACGCATCCTTCAAGGCCACCTTCACTGGCACCAAGGTCGCCTGGATCGGGCCTAAGACCGGCGCCTACGGACGCGCGCGCGTCTACATCGACGGCGTGCAGCAGGGCACGACGGTAAGCCAGAGAGGCACCATGGGCTGGCGTGAGCGGGTGTGGGAGTCCAAGAAGCTCACTCCTGGCACCCACACCATCGAGATACGCCCAACCGCCACCAAAGACCCCCAGTCAAGGGGGCTCAACGTGGTGATCGACGCGCTTGATGTGACGCCGTAAGCACGAGATGACTGGCCGGGGCCGACGGTTCTTCCGTCGGCCCCGGATTCCTTCGGACGATTCGAACCGTCTGAGCGCAGCGCATCGCCTTCACCCTCTCTAACCTGGCAGGACCGATGCTAGATCGCCTTGACCAACAGACAAAACGAATCCTGCTTGCGGTACTAGCACTCGTGCTGATCGCGGGCAGTGCGTGGGCGCTTGACCTGACTGCACGGAAGAAGTCAGAGCGCTACGAAGTCTCCGTGACCTCGGGCGATGACGTGTTGGCGACGTTCTCGCTTGAAGACCTGAAGGCCATGGAGGCCCGCAGGGTCTTGATGCAGGGACAACTCCAGGAAGGCCCGGCCCTCTTGGATGTTCTGGCCGCTGCTGGCGTGGAGGATTTCAACTCCGTCATGATATATGGGATGGGTCTGCGCGACGAGGGGCAGATCACTCTTTCGCGTGCCGAGATAAGCGAAGAGGTGCTCCTCGATTTCGCGGCAAGGGGAACGGTGAAGCTGTGCGGTCCCGACATCGCATGGGCTGACAGAGTGCGAGACGTGGAAAGGCTAGATGTCCGATGAGGGCTGCAGAACCCGCGCGCACCGTCTGGGGCCTCTCCCTGCGCTCGCGTATCGTCATCGCCCTCATCGCAGCGATGATCGTGACTGCCAAGTTCTATCTTCGCATCCCGCTCCATGTGCCCGGACACTCGGGCATCTTCTGGATGGCGCTGTTGCTCATCGGTGTGGGAATCGTGCATCGTCCAGGTGCAGGCACACTCATCGGGTTTCTCTCGGGTCTGCTTGCGATAGCGGTCCTGCCCGGCCGAGAAGGCATCCTCATCGGGCTGAAGTACTTCGCACCAGGCCTGGTGATGGACGTGATGTGGATCACGTTCGCTGGCCGCTTCGACAAGGCCGCTGTGGCGATGCTCGCTGGGGCTGCGGCCAACATCGCGAAGCTCAGCACCTCCTACGTCATCGGTTTGCTGGCAGGCATCCCTCATGGATATCTTGCGCTGGGCCTGGGTGTGGCAGCCACGTCTCACCTGGTGTTCGGTGCGCTCGGCGGATGGGTGGGCTCTATCGTTGTGAGGAGGCTCGACCGCACTGGTGTCATCGACCGTCGGCCACCTTCCCCTCAGCCAGAAGCGAAGACCGCATGATATCCGCACAGCAAAGACTTGCGCTGGCAGCGGGTATTCTGGTCTTGGCTCTTCTCCCTGCATTTCTGCTGCCAGCGCAGGCGTCGGCACAGCGCATATGGTCCGAGGGCACGCCTGCGCGGCCTCTGTCCGTGCAAGACACGGACGATGTGGTCGTGGCGCCTGTCCGTGGTGAGATGGCAGCGATCCTCGAACGCAAGATGCTCTGGGAGTATCGCCGAGGCGGAGCCGGCTTGTTTGAGCCTTTCTCGCTTCAGGGGCTCGAGAACGGAAACGTTCTCATCGCATCGCGCAGCAACGAGGTGCTCGAGGTCACGCGGTCCGGGCGCGTCGTATGGTCATACACCCGGCTGAACGATAACCCGAGTCTTCTCAACGTATACTCAGCGCAACGCCTGCCGAACGGAAACACGCTCATCACTGACCGTCGCGCGGACTTCGTCATCGAAGTGAACCCCGCCAAACAGATTGTCTGGCGCTACGGTGTCACGCCTGAGTCTTTGGCACCGGGCTCGCTCGTGGATCCCTTCAACGCCACACGTCTCCCCAACGGCAACACTCTCATCACCGATAACCGGTTCGCCACACGTGTCCTCGAGATCCGCTCCTCGGATTACGATCCTACCGCACCCAATCTCGGCTATACCGAAGCCAGCATCGTGTGGCGCTACGGGAAGGACAATGAGGGCGGGATCTCCCCGGGGCATCTGGCCTCTCCCCGCTTCTCGCAACGCCTCCCCAACGGCAACACTCTCATCACCGATGCGGCGGACCAGGTCTTCAGCGGCCACCGCGTCATCGAGATCTCGCCGACAGGGGAGATCGTGTGGCAGTACGGGCAAGCTGGTGTCGCAGGAACGGACGAGGGTCTGCTGACAGCGCCGTCGTCAGCGATCAGGCTCGCCAACGGCAACACGCTCATCGGTGAAGGAGAGAACCGGCGTGTGATCGAGGTCGACCCCAAGGGCGCCGTCGTCGACCTTTACGGACCGGGCGAGTTCACTCCCGAGGGCGCGGAAATCGGCAACGCACGATCCATCTATCGCTGGCCGAACGGCGCTACTCTCATCGCCGACCAGATTAACCAACGCGTGATCGAAGTCGGGTATGCGACATCAGGCGAGCTGATCTCAGAGAGCCTCACGCTCGGTCTGCCAGGCGTGAAGAAATCCATCGGGCGATTCGAGGTTCTCGCTGACACGCCAGCTGGCACCTCAGTGTCGATCGCGTACTCGCTTGACGGTGGACCCTGGGTGGCCGGCGGCCATGCCATCCAGCCACCTGATGGTGCCACCGCCACCACAGTCAGATACCGTTTGAGTCTGAGATCTGCCTCTGCGGCATCCACGCCCATCGTTCGCGAGGTTCGTATCGCGTATGATGTGGCACCTAAAGACAGCAAACCTCCTGCTGGAGGCGGGGCAAAGCCTCCGCCCTCGGCTGGCGGCTCGAAGGCAGGGAAGTCGGGTGGCGGCAGCGGCACGCAGCACGCGTCCAGACCGAGACACCCCAGAAGCAGCCACGCCCCAGGCACGGCAGGTCAGACTGGTTCGGGTGACTTGCTCGTGGGCGATGCCGCACCAGAAGGCCTTGAGAGCGGTGTGACGCTCGAGGGCGACGGTGACCCCACGTACGCGCGCGGGACGCTGTTCGCTTCCTCCGCCCTCAGCGCCGAGGGGATCGGGCTCGGCGGTCTTGGCGCACCCATCGGACCTCCAGCGACACGGCGAGCGCTCGTGGTACTGACGCTCTCGTACCTCATGGGGTTTGGCAGCGGACCTGTTTCACGCCTCTTCCACAGATGACCTAGCGGCGCGTTTGACGAACGGGACGGAGATGCTATGCACGTACTTGCACGCGTGGGCGAGAGTCTACAGGCGATCATCTACAGCGTCGCCAGCATACTGCTCTACCCGGTACTGGCCTTTCTTGTCCTCGGTCTTGTGCTGGCGATGTATGAAGCAGGAGGATTCACGCTCGAGGCCATCCGTCGTCGCAGAGCCAATCGAGGATTCGACCTTGACGCGACCGCCACGAAACTCGCAGGACCATCGGCGGATGCCACGCTCTCACAAGTGCTCCTGCAGCTGAAAGCCCGTCCCGCGATGGCGCGTGCCCAGACCTCGCTGGGAGACGCCACTGACCTCTCGCGTACCCGTACGCTCAAAGCGCTTGCTGATGCCGAGATCGAAGTCACGCGCCGCCTTGAGCACACTCGGGTCCTCGTGCGCATCGGCCCCATGCTCGGGCTCATGGGAACCCTCATACCAATCAGTCCCGCGCTAGTGGGGCTCGCTCAAGGAGATGTCGACACCCTCGCAAACAACCTCGTCATCGCCTTCTCGACCACCGTGGTGGGCCTGCTCATCGCGGGTGTCGCCTATATGATCACATCTGTCCGCACAAGGCTCTACCAGCAAGATATCGTCGACCTCGAGTATCTTCTTGACCGAGCGGAGGTGTGACGGGTGGAGCGCCCTTACACACCGTCGCTACTCGAACGGCACCGACGTATCACGCCGGATGTTCACCTGGATCCCATGGAGCCGATGGGCAACCTCTTCGATGTGGCGGTGCTGATCGCAGTGGGCTTCCTCGTTGTCGCGCTCTCAGGATTCGGCTTGCGTGAGCTGCTGTCGGCCGAAGACATCACGATCGTGAAGAATCCCGGCACACCCGAGATGGAGATCATCCGAAAAGAGGGCCGTGAGATAGAACGGCTGACCACGACAGATACCATAGCCGAGGGCTCTGGGACACCGATTGGAACGGTGTTCCGCCTTCAGGACGGCCGAGTCATCTGGGTCCCAGACAACGGAGAGTAGAAGCCATGCGAGTGTATGTCTGCTTTGACGATACCGACAACATTGATGCACCACGCGGCACTGGGAAGCTCGGCAGATGGTTCGCGGATGAGTTGCCTGAGGGCTGTTCCATGGCAGGAGTGGTGCGCCAACAACTGCTCGTCGACGACCGGATACCGTACACCTCCCACAACAGCTCGGCATGTGTCGTGATAGAGGCCCCTGACGTTTCCTTCATCCCGACGCTCGTCGAACGGGGTATCGCGCATCTCGAGCGTCACGCACTTGAAGGCAGCGACCCCGGCATCTGCGTGGTTGCCGAGGGTGCGCCCGCTCTTGCAGTACTGATGGATTTCGGCAGGCGCGCAGCGGTGGAGGTCGTGACACAGGCCGAGGCCATGAAGGCCGCCGCAGGCACGCACCTGTCGGGGCATGGCGGCACCAACGACGGCATCATCGGTGCCGCGGCCGGCGTCGGGCTGACCGCTTGGGGATGGTCGGGCCGGTATATCGAGTATGGGGCGTTGCGCGAGTATCCCGAGCAGGTTGACGTAGCTCGGCTTCTCGCCGAGGGCATGCACGTGCTCCCCATCGACCGCAACGTGGTCTCGCCCAAGATGAGCGATACCGTGGACACGGCGGGCTGGCTAAGACCCCGTCTGTGGGGAGGAAGGCCATGCGTCCCCGTCACGTTGCGCAGTCCCGGCGAGTGGCTCGCCATCGGCAAGCAGCACGCGGGTGGCACGGAGCCAGCAGCCTAGCCGACAAGCTCAGCCGAGCTGCTCTTTCAGGTAGCCACTGAACGCCTCGGCGGCGCGGGTGAGAGTCGTGCGAGGCACGACGAGGTACAGCGGGCGAGACACCGGGAACCCCGCAACCGGCACCGTGGCGATCGTGCGCGTCTCAAGCGCCTTGCACGCGACCCACGAGCTAACCATAGCCAGACCCAACCCGCCCTCCACAGCGCTCACGATTGCTTCCCCAGTGCCGAGCTCGGTCACGGCGTGCAACTCGCTGGGGTCAGCTCCCATCTCGCGCAAGGCGTCCTCGGCGACCTGCCGGGTGGCCGAGCCCTCCTCCCGCAGGACGAAGGGTTCGGCGAGCGCCTCCTCGAGGCTCACGTGTTGTGCTGCGGCGAAGCGGTGAGCGGCGGAACACACCATCACGACGTCGTCGGAGCCAAGTGGCTGGAAATCCACCCGCGAACCCTTCACCATCCCGCCTGTCATGCCGAGATCAGCCTCCCCCTCGGCAACCGCCTTTACCACGCCTGCCGTATCGGCGATGCCAAGCGAGATGGTGACCTCAGGATTGACCGCCAAGAAGCCCCCCAGATGGCGAGGAAGCAGATACTGCCCGGGCGTGGTGCTCGCAACAAGTGAGAGCCGACCGCTCACCGTCTCCGTCAATCGCCCGAGGTTCTCACGTGCGTACTCAAGTTCAGCGAGCACCTTGCGTGCATGTGGCAGGAACGCAGCTCCCGCCTCGGTGAGACCGACATGCCGATAGGCCCGGTCAAGCAGTGTCACGCCGAGGTCAGCCTCGAGGGCCTGTAGCTGCATGGTCACCGCAGGCTGGGATACGTCCATCTGTTGGGCAGCAGCCGAGAACGAACCATGGTCGACGACCATCACGAAAGCTCTGATTTGTGGAAGGTTCACGACCTGCCCCCTCACACTGGGATTCGGCTGTTGCCGACTGTCGGGCTCCTCTGAAGTGGCCTTAACATGCTGGACCGGCCAAGGTGCACGCATAACGACTGACATGTGATGGTACCATCCTCCATGTTCATGCGGATTGACGGTTCTCACATCACGACCACGCAGGGCGCGGGGCGCGTTCGGCCACGAGAGGAAGGGACAGGGGACTCCATGTCGCACATCCACATTCCGGATGGCGTGCTTCCTCTATGGTTGTGGGCTGCAGGGTGGATTCTCGCGCTGGCATTGCTCTTCTTGGCGGCGCGTGCGTCATCGGGCCCTGACGCTCGCCGCAAAGTCCCGCTCATCGGGGTCATCGCTGCCCTCATGCTCGTCGCGATGTCCTGGGAGATCGTGCCGATCGCCTACCATGTGAACCTCTCGGTGATCGGCGGCATCCTCCTCGGCCCGCCCTTATCGGTGATCGCCGCGTTCATCGTGGTGGTGGTGCTTGCGATGCTCGGCCATGGTGGCGTGACAGTCGCGGGGCTCAACGCCATCGTGCTTGGCGTCGAGATGGTGTTGGGGTGGGCTCTCTTCCGCGGAGCAGTCGGCGTTCTCGGCCGCAGACACGCCGCTCTCAGTACGGGCCTTGCAACGGTCGTGACGCTGGCGCTCACAACCACGATGGTGGTGGGCCTCGTATGGGTGGCTGGAGCGACAGGTGGGGCATCAGGAGGCGAAACCGGCATGCTGGAGCCTACGTCCTTGCAGCTCCCTAACCCTTTCTCGAAGGGCACGCAAGAACCTCACTCACCAGCGGATGAGCACGGTCACGAGCATGACGTGTCGTCGCTTTCGGCTGCACGGTTCGCAGCCGTTGCATACACGCTCGGACCTATCGGTTGGCTGCTCGAAGCGCTCATCGGCGCCGCAGTGATCGGCTACGTAGCACGCGTGCGGCCCGCGATGGTGTTCGAGGGTGCGCTCGCCGAGAAAGACCCTCACATCCCCAGCCACGAAAGCGCTGGCTGCTGATGCATATCGGCCGCATCGACGAGTCCGCTGTCCTCGGCAGTTCGTGGCTTCACAGAGTGTCGCCGGTGAGCAAGCTTGTGGCTTTCGCGTTTCTGCTCGCGGCAGTCATCACCAGCTGGAACGCGCTCCTCCTCGCATCGCTAGCCATCATGCTTGCAACCATCGCGATATCGGCACGGTTGGATGGCCGACTCATCATTCCCCTTGCGGGCTACCCGGCTTTGTTCGCCATCATCTTCGCATTCAGCGCGTCTACCAGCTTGCTTGGTGGCGCTACCGTTGTGCTGAAGGCCGTCGTCGCCGCGCTCGGCGCCATCATCGTCATCCTCACGACGCCATACCCCTCCGTCTTCGCGCCTATCCAGCGCATCGTGCCAGCCATAGTGGGCGATGCGCTGCTCATGACGTACCGCTCGCTCTTCTTGTTGTTCGAGAAGTTCGGGAACTTGATCACGGCAGCGCGCCTGCGCGCCGGGCTGCGTTTCGGACACCCTCTGCGCTCCGCGCGCATGACCACCCGTGCGCTTGCCGGTCTGCTCGTATACTCATTCGACCTCTCCCAGCGCTCGTACGACATCATGCGCGTGCGTGGATACGAGGGACGGCTGTATGTCACGTTGGCGAAGAGCAGCGCTCCGCACGCTGATGTCGCACTCATCGCCGGTGCTGCGATAGCGTTCGCCACCTCGGTGTTCTGGAGAGTGCAGTGGCAAGCCCTCAACCCCTACAGCTGGATCCTCGCTCTCCTCTCGGCGGCGGGCCTTGCTGTCGCACTGATGATGAAAGGACGTCACGCGTGATCGGCTACGACCCCGACAAGCACGCGCACGCTCACAGCCATCTTGATACGGTTGCATCCGTGAGCTGCGTACGCCATTCCTACGCAGATGGCACCACTGTCCATCTCTGCGGACTTGATTTCCTCGTGCACCGCAGTCAGCGCGTAGCCGTTCTCGGCCCCAACGGTTCAGGCAAGACCACGCTTCTGTACCATCTGCTCGGCCTGCTGCGGAGCCAGGAGGGCGAGGTGCGGGTGTTTGGCGTTGATCCCGGTGATCAGTGGCCTGCAGTACGGCAGCGCATAGGGGTGGTTCTGCAGAACGTGGACGAACAGCTGCTCGCGCCTACTGTCGGCGATGATGTGGCTTTCTCGCCGCGCCAGTACGGTATGGCCGAGGCCGAGGTTCAGCGCCGCGTTGCAGACTCGTTGGAACTGCTTGACATCGCGCATCTCAAAGACCGCGTGCCGCACAACCTCTCCGGAGGCGAGAAGCGCAAGGTAGCGCTTGCCGGAGCGCTTGTCATGGATCCTGAGCTGCTCATACTCGATGAGCCTTTCGAGGGCCTTGACCCCGCCTCTCGAGCCAACTTCATCGACCTGCTCGAGCACCTGTCCGCCGAGCGAGG
>JAVEVF010000042.1:0-15095 GCA_034005175.1 Coriobacteriia bacterium
GCCCAAGCGCTCGATGCCCGTCTTGACGGCAAGGCGGTAGGGCGCGAAGCCGAACTTGCTCATCTGCGCAAACGTGCGGCGAGTGCGGGGATGTCACCTAGACGCCCGAGCTCGGCCGAATAGGAGTCAAGCCTTTGGACCCGATACTGATAGTCCTGCGTTTCGCCTTGCTTATGCCGGCGATCATCATTCACGAGGTCTCGCACGGGTGGGCTGCATACTTCCTCGGCGACACCACCGCCAAAGACCAGGGGCGCCTTAGCCTCAATCCGCTTCGCCACATCGACCCGTGGGGCACGATTCTGCTTCCCTTACTCATGGTAGCCACGCTGGGCTTTGGTTTCGGATACGCGAAACCTGTACCTGTGAACCCGTACCGCTTCCGTGACTACAGAATGGGGATGTTTCTCACCGGCATCGCGGGGCCAGCGTCCAACCTCGTGATGGCCGCGGCGTCAGGACTGCTCTTCCGCGTGTTCCCTGAGAACATCGTCGGGAGCCTCCTGTACTTGTTCGCACTCATGAATCTTGCGCTGATGTTCTTCAATCTCATTCCCATCCCACCGCTTGACGGCTCTCGCGTTCTGCCGCTCTTCCTGTCCGATCGCGCGCTTGAGACCTATCATGCACTGGAACGTCAGGGCTTCATCATCCTTATACTGCTGCTGTGGCTACTGCCCTCTGTTCTTAAGATTGACCCCCTGGGCTGGTATTTCAGCGTGACCGTCATGCCTCTGTTGCGGCTCTTCACAGGGGTCTGATCAACGAAGGTGCGGTATCATACGGTCACTCGCATCACGTCCACCTTTCGATTCAAGGAGTCGTTGCGGCATGACGCGTAAGCGCGCGCTCACCGGTTATCGGCCCACCGGCAAACTGCACCTTGGGCACTGGTTCGGGAACCTTCAGAACATGCTTGCCATGCAAGATGAGTACGATGCGTACTACTTTGTCGCCGATTGGCACGCGCTCACCAGTGACTGGGCGGATACCAGCCGCGTGAGGGAGTACACAGAAGAGATGGTCTTGGACTGGTGTGCGGCTGGATTGGATCCCGAACGGTGCACCATCTACCGGCAGTCAGACGTTGCCGAGGTCGCTGAGCTTGCACTGTACTTCTCGATGGTCACGCCGATGTCGTGGCTCGAGCGCGTCCCATCCTACAAAGAGCAGCGTGATCAGGTCACCGACAAGGACCTCGGCAACCTCGGCTTCTTCATGTACCCGCTTCTCCAAGCGGCAGACATCGCCATCGTTCTGGCCGATGTCGTTCCAGTTGGTGAGGATCAGCTTCCGCACCTGGAACTCACACGGGAGATCGTGCGTCGCTTCAATAACGCATACGGGGATTACCTCGTCGAGCCTGCCGCCCTCATAGCTAAGGCCGGGGCGCGCGTGCCGGGAACTGACGGGCGCAAGATGAGCAAGTCGTACAACAACGCCATCTACATCTCGGATGCTCCCGATGACATCACTGCGCAGGTACGCTCGATGATCACCGATCCCGCACGCAAGCTCAAGACCGATGCGGGCGACCCTGACGTGTGTCCTCTTCATCAGATTCACAAGCTCATCTCGTCTGACCCAGACGACATCACCGAGTGGGACAGGTGCTGTCGCAGCGCCGAGTGCGGGTGCGTGGCCCACAAGAAGAAGATGGCCGATGATCTCGTGGAGTATCTGGCCGAGTTCAGGGCTCGGCGCGCGGAGCTTGCTGCACGGCCACGGTTCGCGTGGGAGGTGCTTGAGGCGGGTGCAGCAAAGGCTCGCCCCATCACCGCTGAGGTCCTTGAGATGTCCCGGCGCCACGTGCGCATCGACGAGGATCGGTAGGGGGCGTTCCCGGTGGCCTACCGGGTAAGGATCGATTCTTTCGAGGGGCCGTTCGATCTGTTGCTCCAGCTCGTGGCGCGGCAGAAGGTCGACGTCGCCGCGATCTCCATCACCGAGGTGACCGACCAGTACCTTGAGTATGTTGATCGCATGGACGAGTTCGATCTTGACGTGGCGAGCGACTTTCTCCTTGTCGCCGCGACTCTGCTGGAGATCAAGGCTGCAAGCCTGCTCCCTGATGAGGAGCATTTCATCGGAGAGGATATGGACGACCTCTCACCAGAAGAAGCGCGCGATCTGCTCGTCACGCGATTGCTCGTCTACAAGCAGTTCAAGAGCGTGGCAGCCGAACTCGCGGCACGCATGGAAGCGGTCTCGCACATGCATTCACGTCAGGCGGGGCTCGAAGAGGGATTTGTCGGACTGATGCCTGACTATCTCGAAGGGCTCACGTTGCGCGGGCTCGCGGTCATCTGCGCTGATCTGTTGCACCAGCGTGAGGTGTTTCTCTTGCAGGCCGAGCATGTGGCTGCAGCACCCATCAGCCTAGAGCTGCACACAGAGAGCGTCTCGCGCACTCTGGCGCACCGCGGCGTCGCGCGATTCAGCGAGCTTCTCGGCCAAGACCCGTCACCTGAGATAGTGGTCGTGACACTTCTTGCGATATTGGAGCTGTATAAGCGCGGACGAATCGGATTGCGCCAAGACCAGCTCTTCGATGACATCGTAGTCACCCCAATTGACACGATAGGAGCCTCGTGACATGGAGATCGATGTGACCCTTCGGGGCGCTATAGAAGCACTGTTGTTCGTATCGGACGAACCTGTGTCAGTCGCTCGGGTGTCAAAGATACTTGAACGTGATCAAGATGTTGTGAGCCAGATGTTGGAGATGATCGCCGAGGAGTATCGTGGCCAAGAGCGTGGGTTTCAGCTGCGCGAGGTCGCTGGCGGGTGGCGGCTGTACACCCATCCTGCTCATCACGACGCGATTGAACAGTATGTGTTGTCATGGGACACTCGGCGTCTGTCCCAAGCGGCCCTAGAAGCACTTGCTGTTATCGCGTATCACCAGCCAGTGACCCGCGCTGGTATTAATGCCGTTCGGGGTGTGAACAGTGAGGCGGTGCTGTCTTCGCTCATTGAAAAGGGTCTTGTGAAGGAGGCTGGACGCGACCGTGACGCCGGGAACGCCATCCTTTACACCACCACTCGGACCTTTCTGGAGAAGTTCGGGCTAAAGAGCTTAGATGAGCTTCCGCCATTGGAGGAGTTCGCACCTGACGAGCGCACCGAAGCTGCCATCAAAGAACGCTTCGGCGGGCCCGCGGTGGCTGTCACCGAGGAACCAGATGACGACTCTTCCGATCTTGCGGAGATTGACTGAGGGTGGAGCCACACGGGACAACCCCTGGCAGCGAGATACGCCTCGTTCCCCTGCGCCTTCAACGCTTCCTCGCCCGAGCCGGAGTGGCCTCGCGCCGTGGCAGCGAAGACCTCATGACGGCTGGAAGAGTGAGCGTGAACGGACGAGTCATCACCGAGCTGGGATCGCGTGTCGATCCGCTCACCGACATCGTAGAGGTCGACGGCGTGCGCGTGTCTCTTGGCGACGCGCCAGCTTACCTGATGCTCAATAAGCCCGCAGGTTACGTCACCACGATGAGCGACCCGCAGGGCCGCCCGACCGTGGCAGAGCTCGTGCCGCAGGAACCGGCAGGACTCTTTCCGGTCGGGCGGCTAGATCGTTCCACTACGGGATTGCTGCTCTTCACGACAGACGGCACCCTTGCTCACACCTTGCTGCATCCGCGCTATCACGTTGAGAAGACCTACATCGCTGAGGTCGAGGGCTGTCCGAGCGAAGCTGAACTTGGGGATCTACGCCGTGGTGTGATCCTGGAAGACGGCCCCACAGCCCCTGCTCGTGCACGAATCATGCGGGCCGATCCCCCCGCGAAGGTCGAGATCGCAATCCGCGAGGGTCGCAAGCGCCAGGTCCGCCGGATGTTTGCACAGATCGGCCATCCGGTGCTCACGCTGCGCCGTGTCTCCTTCGGGCCGCTGTCGTTAGGTGATCTTGCCGAGGGCCAGCACCGTCATCTGGGCGCTGAAGAAGTCGACGCGTTGCGACTGGCGGCAGGAGGGGAGGGCTGATGGCTCTCTTAGTGCTCACTGGAGGTGCTCGCAGTGGCAAGTCCTCTGCCGCGCAGCGCCTGGCGCTTGCTCGCCAACAAGACGGGGCCGAGGTTGTGGTCGCGGTGTTCGGCTCGGCCGAAGACGATGCCGAGATGGCTGAGCGCATCGGCCGTCACCAAGCTGATCGGCCTGCGGGCTTTCTCACCATCGAGGCTGCTGACTCACTCATGTGGCGCGACGAGGTGCCCGAAGATGCCCTGTTGGTTGTTGATTGTCTGGGCACCCTTGCAGCGCGCGTGATGGATGAGCACTGTGCTGCGGCGAATGCGGAGGCAACCTCAACCATCGGCGCGGAGAGGCGTTACGCCATCGACGATGCGCTTGTCGAGATGGTGGCCTGGCTTGCGAATCGCTCCATCCGAGCCGACACCATCGTCGTCACCAACGAGGTAGGGTTGGGTGTCGTACCGTCGTATGCGAGCGGGCGCGCCTTTCGCGACGCGCTCGGCCGTGCCAACGCGCATCTGGTGGCCCTTGCCGACAGGGCGTATCTGGTCGTGAGCGGTCGGATGCTTGACCTCACAGCACTTCCTGCCGACGTACCCTGGCACACTGACTGAGAGGACTTGCGAGTGACCCACGCCAGCAACGCAGCGAGATTCCAAGATGCCATCGCTTCGGTGGAACCAACCGATCCTTGCGCTGAAGAGCTGGCATGGGCCCGTCTCGATTCGCTCACCAAGCCACCGCGAAGCCTTGGGAGGCTCGAGGAGGTAGCGGCTGTGCTCGCACGCATCCAGGGGACCGACCACCCCTCGGTCCAGCGCAAGATCATCCTGCTGATGGCAGGCGATCATGGCGTGTTCGCCGAGGGAATCTCGGTGTACCCACAGTCAGTCACCCTGCAGATGCTCGGGAACTTCGCGGATGGCGGTGCAGCCATCAATCAGATCGCACGCTCAGTGGGGGCGAGCCTGCGCGTCTACGATGTCGGCGTGGTGGCTGACACCTCCGGTCTGTCTGGAGTGAGGCAGGTGAAGGTGGTCGAGTCCACAGCGAACATGCGCCGTGAGCCCGCAATGAGCCGCGAGCAGGCCACGACAGCCATCCAGGTGGGTATCGACGCTGCCCTGCAGGCGGTACAGGATGGTGCTACGCTGCTTGGCACCGGCGAGATGGGGATCGGCAACACGACAGCGGCTGCCGCGCTCACCGCTGCTTTCGCGGGTGTGGAGGCCAAGCGCGCTGTCGGTCCAGGCACAGGGAGTGGCCAGGCCGGCGTCGCACATAAGACCATCGTCGTGCAGGATGCGCTTGCGCGAACCGAGGCGATGCAACCAACAGATGCACTCGACGTGCTGGCCTCGCTCGGAGGCGCTGAGATTGCGGCGCTAGCCGGTGTGATGATCGGGGGCGCGCTCGCGAAGACAGCGGTCGTCGTTGACGGTTTCATCGCGGGTGCGGCGGCGCTTGCGGCTGTGGCGCTTTGTCCTGCTTCCAGAGATTACCTGCTCGCCTCGCACCGCTCAAAAGAGCCCGGCCACACGGTTCAGCTCGACCACCTCGGCATGTCTCCAGTGCTGGAACTGGATATGAGACTAGGCGAGGGGACCGGTGCCGCGCTTGCGATGGCGCTTATCGATGCTGCGTGTCAGATGATCTCGGGGATGGCCACGTTCGCTGAAGCGGGCGTGAGCGTTGAGGAGAGGGCGCATTCATGACCGAGCGCACCACGTCACGGCCACTCCGTGACCTGGCGTTGGCAATCTCGCTGCTCACGATCCTCCCGGTGCGGGCCGAGTGGCCGAGTGGTGAGCGCCCTGACGTTGCGGGCTACTTCCCGGCTGCAGGGCTGCTGCTCGGTCTTGCGGGTTGGGGGGCCCTCAAGACGGCAGCACTACTGCGTGAGCCGGATTGGCCCCCTTGTGTGCCTCACTCTCTGCTCCTTGCATCCCTCCTGCTAGCGGCGTGGGCATTTCTCACTCGGTTGCTGCACTGGGACGGTCTTGCTGATGTGGCTGACGGGCTTTGGGGAGCTCACACACCGCTCGAGCGCATTGCCATCATGGGTGATTCGCGCATCGGGGCGTTCGGCACGTCCGTCATCTTCTTTGTTGGTCTTCTGCAGGTATCGGCCGTGTTAGTTCTGATTTCGGAGAAGATGCTTGTGGGCGTGCTTCTCGCACCTGTCATCGGCCGGTTCGCGGCGGTCGCGGGCTCATGGTTCGGCAGCCCCGCCAAACCCACTGGGTTGGGTGCTGCCGTGACGGGCCCACCCCGCGTTCCCTCGGCGGCATTCGCATTGGCCGTGCTTGCCGGCGTTGTGGCCATGTCGCTGTCGACCAGTAGGGCTGTCGCGATGGTGGCTCTTGCGGCCCTACTGCTCTCGCTCAGCATCCCTCATCTGCTCGCATCGCGTTTCGGAGGTGTGACTGGAGACGTTCTCGGTGCCTCAGTGATGCTCACGGAAACTGCCGCGCTGGTCCTGTTCGCCTTGGTATCGTAACGGTATGGACACTGAGATCCTCATCGTGCGTCACCCCGAGACGGAGGCCAACGTCAGCGGGCGTTTCGTAGGGCGTGGCGACGCGCCCTACACTAAGCGCGGCATCCGGCAATCACGTCTTCTCGTCGAGCGCATCGCTACGTTTCAGCCACAGGTCGTGTGGTCGAGCCCGCTTCAACGCGCGCTGCAGGTCGCCCAGGCCGCCGCTGAGCAGACCGGCGTCCCGCTCGAAGTGGACGAGCGTCTCGTCGAGCTCGACTTCGGACTAGCCGAGGGGCTGACGTGGACCGAGATCGAGGCCGCTGGACTCGCGTTCGACTACCGTTCCTACGATGGCCCCGTCGCACCGGAGGGGGAGAGCCGCGCGCAGATCGAAACGCGCTCCTCCGCGTTTGCCGACGCGTTGCTCGAATGCGGCGGGCGCCATGCGGTCTGCACGCACGGTGGGGTGTTCCGTGCCATGCTCGTGCACCTCCTCGGTTTATCGGTGATGGACATATGGGCCTTCCACATCCGCAACGGAAGCGTGGCGGAGGTACGGGCGGTCGACGGTCACGGCATGATGGAGGAGTTCCGCCCGATCGGGTGAGGACGGATCGCACTGAGTCTCTAATCACCCCTTGGAATCCTCCGCGCGTACTGCTATCGTCAGTTGCGACCTTTAAGCTCGGTCCCGTGAGGCCGGCAAGGAAACAGAGCGACGATTCGGCACCCAAGAAGCTGTGCCGACGCTGCATGTGCCTTCTTGCCGCCTGGCGAGGAGGCGTTTTCGTCTCCGAGATCGATTGAACGCGGGTTTGACCCGCACAGAAGGGAGGCGTTACGCAGCCGTGGAGTACCGCACGAAGACTGTCGTGATGGATGCGCAGGCCATCGACCGGGCGCTCACACGCATCGCGCACGAGATTCTCGAGGCCAATAAGGGTTGCTCGGATGTGGCGATCGTGGGTATCGTGACCCGTGGCGCCGAGCTCGCCGACCGTCTCGCCGAGAGGATCGAGCATATCGAGGGCGTGAGCGTTCCTGTGGGCAAGGTGGACATCTCGTTCTATCGCGACGATGTCGCCACCAGGCTTTCCCCCGAGGTGCACCGCACCGATATCCCCTTCGATGTTGAGGGCAAGCACATCGTGCTCGCCGATGACGTCTTGTACACCGGCCGCACCATACGCGCCGCTATGGACGCCATCATGGACTTTGGCAGGCCGCACTCCATCCAGCTCGCTGTGCTTGTCGACCGCGGGCACCGAGAGCTTCCCATCCGTGCCGATTTTGTCGGCAAGAATGTCCCGAGTTCAAGCAGAGAGCGCGTGAAGGTGAGCTTCGCGGGCATCGACGGGGCGGATTCCGTGGAGATTCTGGGGGAGGCTGATGTGCGGTGAGCGCGCTTACCAGCCCCCACATCATGACGATGGATGACCTCACTGCCGAGGACATCACCACCATCCTCGACATGGCCGAATCGTTCAAGGAAGTGAACGAGCGGCGCATCAAGAAGCTTCCCACCTTGCGAGGGCGCACGATCGTGAACCTCTTCCTCGAGCCTTCTACTCGCACGCGGATGTCATTCGAGATCGCTGCCAAGCGCCTCTCGGCCGATGGTGTGAACATGACCGCCTCGGCCTCGGCGACGGTGAAGGGCGAAAGTCTGCGCGACACCGCCAAGACGCTCTCGGCGATGGCGTGTGACCTTATCGTAGTGCGCCACAAGTATGCAGGCGCTCCACAGGTGCTTGCGGAATGTATGGATGCGCATGTGGTGAACGGTGGCGACGGCATGAATCAGCATCCTACGCAAGCGCTCCTGGATCTCTTCACGATGCGTCAGCACACTGGGCGCCTCGAAGGGCTTACGGTGGGCATTGTGGGCGACATCTCGCATAGTCGGGTGGCGGGCTCGCTCGTGCCTGCGCTCAACAAGGTGGGGGCGAAACCCATCATCATCGCGCCACCCACGCTCCTGCCGCCACGGCCCGATGTCTACGGCGCTGAGGTGGCTACCTCGCTCGACGAGGTGCTGCCCTCGCTGGACATCGCGTACATGCTACGCATCCAGATGGAGCGGGCCGAGGGCATGCCGTTCCCCTCCATCCGCGAGTACGCTCGCTTCTATGGGATGAACGAGGCGCGGCTCACCGCGGCACGGCCCGAGATGCTGGTCATGCACCCCGGGCCGATGAACCGCGGGGTGGAAGTTACCTCGGCTGTGGCTGACTCCCCGCGCGCCATCGTGCTTGACCAGGTCAACGCCGGTGTGGCCGTGCGAATGGCTGTCATGTATCTGCTGCTGGGAGGTGATGGCGGTGGCGCTTCTGCTTAAGGGTGGCCGTCTTGTCGATCCCTCTACGGGACATGACGAGGTCGCCGACATGATCGTGCGCGACGGGCGCATTGTTGAGATCGGTGAGGACCTCTCGATCCCAAAGGGCATCACTCTCGAGTGTGCCGAGAAGATCGTCGTGCCGGGCCTCGTGGACCTGCACACGCACCTGCGAGAGCCGGGCCGCGAGGACAAAGAGACTGTCGCCACTGGCACGAGGGCTGCGGCACACGGTGGCTTCACAGCGGTGTGCGCCATGCCGAATACCGCCCCCATCTGTGACACAGGCTCGAAGGTTCGCTTCCTCATCGAGCGTGCCGAGGAGACCGGTGTCGTGCGCGTATACCCCATCGGTGCGCTCACTGCTGGTCAGAAGGGCGAGGCCATCGCCGAGATCGGTGACATGGCCGAGGCAGGCGCGGTCGCGTTCTCTGATGACGGGCGCGGTGTGCAGAATGCCGGCATGATGCGCAAGGTCATGGATTATGCGAGAGGGTTTGACACCGTGGTGGTGAGCCATTGCGAGGATGAGTCGCTGTCAGCAGGCGGCGTCGTGAACGAGGGTGTGGTCTCCACCCGGCTCGGGCTTGCTGGCTGGCCAGCGGCTGCCGAGGAGATCGCTGTCGCACGTGATATCCGGATCGCTGAGCTCACTGGTTGCAGGTTGCACCTCGCGCACCTCTCCACTGCGGGGTCGGTGGCGCTCGTGCGCGAAGCGAAGGCAGCAGGTCTGCCAATCACAGCAGAGGTGACGCCCCACCATCTTCTTCTCGATGAGGATGCGCTTGACCGCAGCTATAACACCAACCTGAAGATGAACCCGCCGTTGCGCACCGCCGAAGACCGTGAGGCGCTCGTCGAGGCGCTGCTGGACGGCACTATCGACTGCGTCGCCACCGACCACGCCCCGCATGCGCGCCACGAGAAGGAGCTCGAGTTCGAGCTCGCGCCCTTCGGCACCACCGGTCTTGAGACGGCACTCTCGCTCATGATCACGCACCTGATACAGCCCGGTCGCATGGAGTGGGCAGATCTCGTGCGCGCTATGGCTATCGCGCCGCGCGCTGCATTCTCTCTTCCCCAGGTGCAGTTCGAACCGGGCGCTGTCGCCGACATCACCATCATCGATCCAGAGGCCCGCGTGGAGGTCTCTCAGGAGTGGTTCGCATCGAAGTCGTCGAACTCGGCTTTTCTCGGCGCTACACTGCTGGGTAAGGCGACCGACGTCCTGGTGGAAGGCCGGTTCGCGCTCAAGAACGGAAAGGTGGTTGACTGAGTGACCTCCAGACCCGCGCTGCTTGCACTCGAGGATGGCGCCGTTTTCGCCGGGCGCTCGTGTGGTGTCGCGGGTGAGACGAGCGGAGAGATCGTCTTCAACACATCGCTCTCGGGTTACCAAGAGATCATCACCAACCCCACATATGCCGGCCAGATTCTCACCATGACTGCGCCGCACATCGGTAGCTGCGGCGTCAACGGTGCCGACATGGAGTCAGGCGGCGTTCTTGCGGCTGGGCTCGTTGTGCGCGAGCTGTCGGATGTCGCATCGAACTGGCGTGCCGAAGAGACCATCGGTGCGTTTCTGCAGCATCATGGCGTCGTTGCCATCGAAGGTGTGGACACCCGCAAGCTCACTCGGCATGTTCGTGACGCTGGCTGCTTGCGCGCTGTGGTTTCCGCCACCGACCTCGATCCCGCCTCGCTGATAGCCAAGGCAGCGGCTCTGCCCACAACACAGGGGCGTGACTTCGTCGCCGAGGTGGCCGTGCGAGAGCAGTACCGGTGGGGGAGCGAGGGTCCTGATGGGCTGCCGGTGGACACGGGAGTGCTGCCCGCTGAGCCGCGCTACCGCGTAGTAGCTGTAGACACTGGTATCACCTACAGTCTGCTGCGGCGCTTGGCCGAGGCGGGCTGCGATGTGACGGTGGTCCCACCACAGACGTCCGCAGCAGACATCCTTGCACTGGAGTGCGATGGTGTCTTCTTCGGCAACGGGCCGGGCGACCCTCAGGCTGCAGGATACCTGGTCGAGACGCTGCGAGAGCTTCTCGGAAGAACGCCGATCCTTGGTGTGGGCCTTGGTCACCAGCTGTTGGCCCTTGCGGTGGGTGGTGCGACCCACAGGCTCGCAGGCGGTCATCGGGGTGACAACCAGCCGGTGCGCGACCTGCTCGCGGGCACGGTAGAGATCACCAGCCAGCACCACGGCTACTGTGTGGGTCTGGAGTCTATCGGGCCGGTCTTACCAGGTGAGTGCGGCGGGTTGGATCATCCGGCCGATGACCTGGCCGCCTGGGTCCGGAAGGGCGTCGCACCAGTCGTGCGCTCGGCGCGCTTTGGCCGCGTGCAGCTCACCCATGTGAATCTCAACGACATGACAACAGAGGGCCTGCGGCTGCTCGACGCGCCAGCGCTCTGTGTTCAGCACCACCCTGTCGCACCACCGCAGACACGCGGCTCACGTGACGTATTCGCCGATTTCGCGGCGTTGATGGACGGCGGGGTCGGCTAGGTGCTGGCCCGCGAGCAAAGGGGGATATCGTGATCAGAAGCGTGCTTGTGCCGGCGGATTTCAGCGACGAGTCCGCGCTCATTCATCGGTTTGCAGCGGGGTTGGGCACCTTAGGTGTGCGCCGAGTGGTTCTCGGCCACGTCGTTGATGCCGGCGGCAAGGAAGGTCCGGTCATCGCCGCGGAGATGGACGAAGCACGAGACAGTGTACGTGCGTCCGCGGACTCACTGACACGAGCAGGACTCGATACCGAGGTGCGTATCGCTGCTGATGCTAATCCCTCAGACGGCATACTTGGCTTAGCCGCAGAGGCGCATGTGGATGCCATCGTGTGCGGCTCGCATGGGAAGAGCCCGGCGGAAGCGCTCGCTGCGGGATCTGTCTCTGAGGATGTGTTGGTGAACTCCGACGTGCCCATGCTCATGGTGCGCTTCGAGCTTCTGCGCAATGTCGCCGAGCCCGCGCAACTCGTGCGCTCGTTTGGACGGATTCTGGTGCTGGCCACGGACTTTTCCGCAGCTGCCATGCGTGCGCTGATGACCGTCCTTGACCTGCCAGCGGGAAGCGTGGGCACGATGTTCCTCGTCCATGCACTCGATCCTTCGCTCGATGGCGAGCGGCTGCAGAGAGCCCAGACCGGTGCTGAATTTCAGCTCGACAACATGGTGGACATGGCCGCGCAGAAGGGTATCTCCGCACGATCGGTCCTGCGCCAGGGCGAACCCAGCCGAGTGATTCTGTCTGAGGTCGATGAGCGGCGAGCGTCAGGCGTGGTAGCAGGCACGAGAGGCCGCGGCCCGCTTACCGGAGCTCTTCTCGGCAGTGTGTCGCTCACGCTTCTACGCCAGGCCTCGTGCCCGGTGATGATCGTCCACTAGCTGACAAGAAGGAGCGCGCGTGCCCCGTCGCGACGACATCCACAAGATCCTCGTCATCGGTTCTGGCCCCATCGTCATCGGTCAGGCATGTGAGTTCGACTACTCGGGAGCACAGGCCTGCAAGGTGCTGCGTGACGAGGGCTATGAAGTGGTGCTCGTCAACTCCAACCCAGCCACCATCATGACCGATCCGGAGCTTGCGCACCGTACGTACGTGGAGCCGGTGACACCCGAGTTCGTCACCAAGGTCATCAAGCGTGAGCGACCAGACGCTCTGCTCCCTACACTGGGCGGCCAGACGGGTTTGAACTGCGCTGTCGCGCTCGCAGACTCAGGTGTTCTCGACGAGTACGGCGTGGAGCTTATCGGCGCCAAGCTCGATGTCATCAAGAAGGGCGAGGACCGCAAGCTCTTCGTCGAGGCGATGGAGCGCATCGGCCTTGATGTGCCGAGGGGCGGATACGCGTATTCAGTACGTGATGCGGAGAGTCTCGTCGCCGAGCTTGGCTTTCCCGTGGTCGTGCGGCCGAGCTTCACGCTCGGCGGAGCTGGGGGAGGAGTCGCCTACAACGTCGAGGAGCTGCGCGGTATCGTCCCCCAAGGGCTGGCTCTCTCACCCATCGCCGAGGTTCTCATCGAGGAGAGCGTCATCGGCTGGAAAGAGCTCGAGATGGAGGTTATGCGCGACTGCAGCGACAATGCCATCATCGTGTGCTCCATCGAGAACCTCGACGCCATGGGTGTACACACAGGAGACTCGATAACGGTTGCGCCTGCTCAGACGCTCACGCACCGTGAGTACGTCGCCATGCGTGATGCGACGCTTGCCATCATGCGCGAGATCGGAGTGGATACCGGCGGGGGCAACGTGCAGTTCGCCATCGATCCTGCGACGGGCCGTCTTGTGGTGATTGAGATGAACCCGCGGGTCTCGCGCTCCTCGGCGCTCGCCTCGAAGGCAACGGGATTTCCCATCGCGAAGTTCGCGGCCAAGCTTGCCGTGGGCTACACGCTCGACGAGATTCCCAACGACATGACGCAGACAACGCCTGCATGCTTCGAGCCAAGCATCGACTACACGGTAGTCAAGGTGCCGAGATGGGCGTTTGAGAAGTTCCCCGGCACTGATACGACGCTTACCACACGTATGAAATCGGTGGGCGAGGTGATGGCGATAGGGCGTACGTTCGCCGAGGCATTCGGCAAAGCCATGCGTTCGCTGGAGAACGGGCGAGCAGGCCTGGGGTGCGACGGCAAAGATGTGTTTGACGAGAACAAGTTTGACGGCATGCTAGCGACGCCTACCGAGCACCGGCCCTACTACGTGGCCGAGGCGCTCAGGCGCAGACGGTCCGTCGCAGAGGTGCATGAGCTTACCAGGATCGACCCGTGGTTTCTCACACAGATCGCGCACATCGTGGGTGTGGAAGGTGAGCTGGCTGCAGCAGGTTCGCTAGAGACGCTTGACGGCGCTCTGATGCGCCGTGCCAAACAACACGGGCTCAGCGATGTACAGATCGCACACATTCTCGGTGTTGCCGAGGCTGAGGTGCGAGCTAGGAGGCTCAAGCTCGGGGTCAGGGCTACCTTCAAGGCGGTTGACACCTGCGCCGCCGAGTTTTCGACGGATGTGCCCTACTACTACAAGACGTATGAGACCGAGGACGAGGTGGCTTCCTCGAAGCGCGCAAAGGTGATGATTCTCGGCGCCGGGCCCAACCGCATCGGTCAGGGGATCGAGTTCGATTACTGCTGCGTGCATGCCGCATATGCGCTTTCGGACCTAGGTTACGAGACCATCATGGTGAACTGTAACCCCGAGACCGTGTCTACCGACTACGATACGTCTGACCGCCTGTACTTTGAGCCGCTGACCTTTGAAGATGTCATGGACGTCATCGAAGCGGAGCGCCCTGCGGGGGTCGTGGTGACACTGGGCGGGCAGACACCGCTGAAACTTGCCCATGCGCTTGAAGACGCGGGTGTGCCCATCATGGGCACAGCGCCTGAGGCCATCGATCTCGCCGAGGACCGCAAGCGCTTCTCATCTGTGCTCGATCACCTCGAGATCGCATATCCAGCGGCGGGCACGGCGCACACGCACGAAGACGCGGTGGAGGTGGCGCGCAGAATCGGGTTCCCGCTCCTCGTGCGTCCGAGCTACGTGCTCGGTGGCCGAGGAATGGTCATCGCGTACAACGAGGAGTATCTCGGCAGATACATGGATGAGGCGGCAAGCGTCTCGCCGGAACATCCCGTGCTACTCGACCGCTTCTTGGAAGGAGCGATCGAGGTGGACGTGGACGCGGTGTGCGATGGCGAGACCGCGTACGTGGCGGGCGTGATGGAGCACATCGAGGAGGCTGGGATCCACTCGGGCGATTCGGCATGCAGCCTCCCTCCGTTTTCATTGGGCGAAGACACCGTCAAGACCATCATCGGTCACGCGCGCACGCTTGCGCTTGAGCTTGGCGTGCGAGGGCTGATCAACATCCAGTTCGCCGTCAAAGACCAAAAGGCATACGTTCTCGAGGTAAACCCGAGAGCGAGCCGTACGGTGCCGTTCGTGAGCAAGGCCACGGGCGTGCCGCTCGCGAAAGTGGCGGCGCGCGTGATGGCAGGGGAGTCCCTTGCCGAGATGGGCTTGCCTGCCGAGCAGCGCGACACGGGTTTGTTCTGCGTGAAGGAAGCGGTCATGCCCTTCGGGCGTTTCCCCGGCGTCGATTCGGTCCTCGGCCCGGAGATGAAGTCGACTGGTGAGGTCATGGGGGTAGGCGCGGACTTCCCCGCTGCGTACGCGAAGTCCCAGCTTGCCATCGATTACTCCCTGCCGCGCGAAGGAACCGCCTTCATCAGCGTCAGCGACCGAGACAAGCGCGCGATCATGCCGGTAGCACGTCACCTGCA
>JAVEVF010000043.1:0-15017 GCA_034005175.1 Coriobacteriia bacterium
AGACCCAGCTATGGGTAAGGTCATCGGGATCGACCTCGGAACCACCAACTCAGCTGTGGCAGTGCTTGAAGGTGGAGAGCCGAGCATCATCATCAACGCCGAGGGCGACCGCACCACGCCTTCGGTAGTGGCATTTCGCAAGGATGGCGAGCGCGTTGTCGGCAAAGCCGCGAAGAACCAGGCCATCACAAATCCAGAGAACACCATCACATCCATCAAGCGCTTCATCGGACGGCGCTACGATGAGACCGGCTCGGAGCGCCAGACCATCGCGTACAACGTCGAGAAGGGCAAGGACGGCCGTTCGGTCGTGAGCGTCGAGGGAAAGACCTACACGCCCGAGGAGATCTCGGCGTTTGTTCTGCAGAAGCTCAAGGCCGATGCGGAAGCGTATCTGGGCGAGAAGGTCACCGAGGCGGTCATCACCGTCCCCGCATACTTCAACGACATGCAGCGCCAGGCGACCAAAGACGCGGGCAAGATCGCGGGGCTGGAGGTTAAGCGCATCATCAATGAGCCCACCGCGGCCGCGCTCGCGTACGGCCTGGACAAGGGCGACAAGGCGCAGACCATCCTCGTCTTCGACCTCGGCGGAGGCACGTTTGACGTGTCTATCCTCGACTTGGGCGACGGGGTGTTCGAGGTCAAGTCGACCTCAGGCGATAACCACCTCGGTGGAGATGACTGGGACCAGCGCATAATCGACTGGTTGGCGGATAAGTTCAAGGCTGACCAGGGCATCGACCTGCGCGCCGACAAGATGGCGCTACAGCGGCTCAAGGAAGCTGCCGAGAAGGCGAAGATCGAGCTTTCGACCACGCAGACCACGCAGATCAACCTGCCGTTCATCACCGCTGACGCATCCGGTCCGAAGCACCTCGACTACGCGCTTACGCGTGCGGAGTTCCAAAAGATCACAAGCGCACTGCTCGATAGGTGTAAGAAGCCGGTTGAGACCGCCATCAAGGATGCTGGCATCAAGGCATCCGACATCGACTACGTGATTCTCGTCGGCGGCCAGACACGTATGCCGGCCGTCTCCGAGCTGGTCAAGAACATCACCGGCAAGGAACCGCACAAGGGCGTGAACCCCGATGAGGTCGTGGCTGTTGGCGCGGCGATCCAGGGCGGAGTGCTTGCTGGTGACGTAAAGGACATCCTGCTCCTCGACGTGACTCCGCTCTCGCTCGGTGTGGAGACGCTGGGTGGCGTGATGACGAGAATGATCGAGCGTAATACCACCATCCCCACACGCAAGACCGAGACCTACACGACTGCCGCCGATGGGCAGACATCGGTGGAGATTCATGTTCTGCAAGGTGAGCGGGAGATGGCGTCTGACAACAAGACGCTTGGCAAGTTCAATCTCATGAACATCCCTCCAGCACCTCGGGGCATTCCGCAGATCGAGGTCACGTTTGACATCGACGCAAATGGCATCGTGAACGTGTCCGCGAAAGACATGGGCACGGGCCAGGAGCAGAAGATCACCATCTCCGGGACCACAGCGCTCTCCGACGAAGAGGTCGACCGCATGGTGCACGACGCAGAGGCCCACGCCGATGACGACCGCCGTAAGAAGGAGGCGGCCGAGGCACACAACAACGCCGACACGCTCGTGTACTCCACCGAAAAGACGCTCTCCGATCTCGGTGACAAGGTGCCCGAGGAGACCAAGACTGCGTGCGAGGAGGCCATTGCCGAGGTAAAGACCGCCATGGAAGGCGATGACGTCGACGCCATCAAGGCCGCGACGGAGAAGCTCCAGGCGGCAGGTTACAAGCTTGCCGAGATCGTGTATGCCGAGGCGCAAGCTGAGGCCGAGACGGGCGGGGAAGGCGAAGCAGCTCCCACAGGCGATGAGGAAGAAGTCGTAGAGGCCGACTATGAGGTCGTTGATGAGAACGAGGACGACTAATCATGTCCAGGAAGCCGCGTGACACAGGAGAGATCCCCATCGATCCCGAGCTTGAAAGCGATCTCGGAGCAGAGTTCGAGATGCGTGGCGACCAGCTGGCAGCGGAGCTCGAGGAGGCGCGCGAAGAAGCAGCGCGCAACCTCGAGACCGCGCAGCGGGTGCAGGCGGAGTTCGACAACTTCCGCAAGCGCATGGCTCGTGACCATACAGACGCGGTCAAGCGAGCAGGCGAGCGCATCGTTGCCCACCTGCTTCCGATCGTCGACAACCTTGAGAGGGCTATTGACCACTCGGAAGCAAGCGGGGGCGACAGCGACGTCTTGGCGGGGGTTGAGATGGTCCTCGGCCAGCTGCTCGACGTGCTTGCCAAGGAGGGTGTGCAGCAAGTGGACCCTTCGGGCCAACAGTTTGATCCCCTCAAGCATCAGGCGGTCGGCCAGAAGGAAGACCCCGCCGTGCCTGAAGGCACCGTTGTCGAGGTCTATCAGAAGGGCTACGACATGCATGGGCGCACCATCCGCTCGGCGATGGTCGTGGTTGCAGCCGGAGGACCTGCACCCGCCGGAGAGTGAGTGTGAGCGATGCCGGCAACGAAGAACTACTACGACATACTCGGTATCAAGAAGGACGCCTCGGCTGAAGAGATCAAGAAGGCATTCCGGCAGCTCGCGCGCAAACACCATCCCGACGCGGGCGGCTCGGAAGAGAAGTTCAAGGAGATAAACGAGGCGTACGAGGTGCTCTCGAACGCCGAGAAGCGCGCGCAGTACGACCAGTACGGACAGTACTTCGGCGGCAACGTGCCGCCAGGTGCTGGCGCTCCGGGAGGAGCAGGCTGGCCGAGCGGCGGATACACCTACCAGCAGGTCGATCTCGGTGATCTCGGCGATTTAGGCGATGTGTTCGGAAGCGTGTTCGGCGGTGGGGGGTTCGGCGGAGCTGCCCGCAAGCGCCAGCCACAGGCCCATCGGGGGCGTGACCTCACGTACGAGCTCACCGTCGATTTCGATGAGGCGCTTTCTGGCATCTCCACGAGAGTCGAGGTGCAGCGTTCCGAGACCTGTGCCACCTGCAAGGGCTCAGGGGCCAAACCTGGGACGTCGCCCATCACCTGCCCGACCTGCAACGGCTCGGGGCATGTGAGCCAGGGACAGGGCTTGTTCGGCGTCTCGCGAACCTGTCCGCGTTGCGGTGGAAGCGGGACTGTGATCGAGCACCCGTGCACGACGTGCAAGGGCAAAGGCGCCGTGGTTCGCACCAAGCCCGTGACCGTCAACATACCGCCCGGCGTGACTGATGGTGGCAAGCTGCGGTTCAAGGGCAAGGGCGAGCCGGGCCAGGCAGGCGGCCCGCCAGGTGATCTGTATGTCGTCACTCACATAAAGCCCCACCCGTATTACACACGGGATGGAGCAGACGTGCTGATGGATCTGCCCATATCGATCAGCGAGGCGGCACTTGGCACCGAGGTGACCATTCCCGTCCCAGGTGGCGGTAGGGTGAAGTTGAAGGTGGCGCCGGGCACGCAGGACGGCAAGGTGCACCGCATCTCGGGCAAGGGTGCTCCGAAGCTCAAAGGCAAGGGCAAGGGAGACTTGAAGGTGCGAGCGAAGGTCGTCGTTCCCGAGAAGTTGACCACAGAACAGAAAGAGCTCCTGAAACGCTTCGCATCGTCGCGCGATGACGACGTACGGGCGCACATCAGGTAGGAAGGAGGCGGGAGTGGCCACACGGCGTGACAAAGAGGATCTGGACAGGCCGCTCTACATGATCAGCGTCGCCGCTGAGTTGGCGGGCATACACCCGCAGACTCTGCGCATCTACGAACGAAGGCAGCTCATCATCCCCAAGCGATCGGCGGGCAACACGCGGCTGTATTCGCAAGCCGACGTCGAGCGGCTCAAGCTCATCCAACGTCTCACGCAAGGCGAGGGCATCAACCTTTCTGGAGTGGAGCGCATATTCGAGCTCGAGCGCGAGGTGGCTGAGCTGCGGGATGAGACGGACAGGATGCGGCGGCAGGTCTCTGAGCTGCGCGCACGTGCCGCCGCGCAGAGGCGTAGGGAGTGCGCGGGCATCGTCATGGTGCAAAGCGGGATGCTCGCCAGGAGGCGATGATGGACGGTGCAGACTCGCGGCTTTCAGGAGGCGTGTGAGATGAGCGCGCTCACGCGCTGGTTGGAGGCGGTGCATCGGCGCGAAGTGCCGGCGGGACCGCTTTGAATGCTTGCAGCATGGCTATGGTCATGTGTGAGGCCGAACAGCACCAGCGGGCCCACATGACGCGTTAAGCGATGACGTCCCGGGCGGACGCCGCATGACGGACATCACGGTGCGAGGCGCCGTGGAGGTGATGAAAGAATGAGACTCGACAAGCTGACCGTGAAGGCCCAGGAGGCGCTGCAGGCTGCGCAAGGGGTGGCTGACGACGCATCGTCTCAGGTGATAGAACCGGAACACCTGCTCAAGACGCTGCTTGACGCGGCAGAGGGCATCGTGCGCCCTATCGTGCAGAAGGTAGGTGCAGACGCCGATGCCATCGAATCGCAGGTGAGCGCGGCGATTGAGCGCGCACCGAAGGTGACCGGCGCGGGTATCGGGCAGGCGGCGGTGGGACCGCGCCTCTCGAGCTTGCTCTCTGACGCATTCAAGCAAGCCGAGAAGCTCAAAGACGCCTATGTCTCGACTGAGCATCTGCTGCTGGCGCTCGCAGCCGACACAGGTGAGGCCGGCAGGCTGCTGCAAAACGCCGGCGTCACGCAAGATCGTGTGCTCGAGGCGCTGGAGGAGCTACGGGCCGGATCGCGCGTGACCGACCAGAACCCCGAGGCGCAGTTCCAGGCGCTGGAACGGTTCAGCCGGAATCTCACCGATGCCGCACGTGAGGGCAAGCTTGACCCGGTCATCGGTAGGACGGAAGAGATCAGGCGCGTGATCCAGGTGCTTTCGCGGCGCACCAAGAACAACCCGGTGCTGATCGGCGAGCCCGGCACCGGCAAGACCGCTATCGTAGACGGCCTTGCGCAGCGCATCGTTGCTGGTGATGTGCCGAGCAGCTTGCGCGACAAAGACGTGGTTGCGCTTGACCTCGGCGCGATGGTGGCAGGCGCGAAGTACCGCGGTGAGTTCGAGGATCGTCTCAAGGCTGTGCTTCGCGAGGTCGAGCAGGCCGAGGGGCGCCTCATCCTCTTCATCGATGAGCTGCACACGCTCGTTGGCGCAGGTGCCGCCGAGGGCGCGATGGATGCAAGCAACATGCTCAAGCCTGCCCTGGCGCGTGGAGAGCTGCACGCCATCGGCGCCACGACACTTGATGAGTACCGCGCGCACATCGAAAAGGATGCAGCGCTTGAGAGACGCTTCCAGCCGGTATTCGTCGGTGAGCCCTCGGTGGAAGACACCATCGCGATTCTGCGCGGCCTCAAAGAGAAGTACGAGGTGCACCACGGCGTGCGAATCACCGACAGCGCCATCGTGGCAGCGGCCACGCTCTCCGACCGCTACATCACCGACCGTTTCCTGCCTGACAAGGCGATCGACCTCATGGACGAGGCAGCTTCGCGGCTTCGCATCGAGCTTGACTCCGCACCCACTGAGATAGATGCGCTCGACCGGCAGCTTCGTCAGTTGCAGATCGAAGAAGCGGCACTGCAGAAGGAGACCGATCCAGCCAGCGCTGAGCGGCTTGAGGCGCTGCGAGGAGAGATGGCCGAACTCACCGAGAGACTCTCTGGATTGAAGGCACGGTGGGAAAGCGAAAAGAACGTCATCACCGAGGTACAGCGCTTCAAGGCCGAGCTTGATGAGGCGAAGATCGACTCAGAACGCGCCGAGCGCGAGGGCGACCTGCAGCGTGCGGCAGAGATCCGCTACGGGCGCATCCCCGAGCTTGAGCGCTCGCTCGCCCAGGCCGATGAGCGCCTCCGTGATCTCCAGGCCGGAGCAGCCATGCTCAAGGAAGAAGTGACCGAGGAGGAGATCGCCGAGGTCGTTGCGTCATGGACGGGCGTGCCCGTGAGCAAGCTCATGGAAGGCGAGATGGCGAAGCTCGCGCATCTTGAGGAGCTGCTGCACGAACGCGTTGTGGGCCAGGATGAGGCCGTCACGGCGGTCTCGGCAGCCATACGCCGCTCGCGTGCTGGGCTATCCGACCCAGACCGGCCTATCGGCTCGTTCATCTTCATGGGGCCGACAGGCGTCGGCAAGACCGAACTCGCGCGTGCTCTTGCGGAGTTCCTCTTCGATGACGAACGCTCGATGGTGCGCATCGATATGAGCGAGTACATGGAGAAGTTCAGCGTACAGCGACTCATCGGCGCGCCTCCGGGTTATGTGGGCTATGAGGAGGGCGGTCAGCTTACCGAGGCGGTCCGGCGCAGGCCTTATAGCGTCGTGCTCTTCGATGAGATCGAGAAGGCGCACCCTGACGTCTTCAACGTCTTGTTGCAGGTGCTTGATGACGGGCGGCTCACCGATGGCCAGGGGCGTGTGGTGAGCTTCAGAAACCCCATCATCATCATGACAAGCAACGTGGGTTCGCAGTTCATTCAGGAGTTCGCGCGTGCCGGCACCGATGAAGTGACGATGAAGACCGCGGTCGAAGAGGCGCTCAGGCAGACCTTCCGGCCCGAGTTCCTCAACCGCATCGACGACATCGTGCTCTTCCACGCGCTTTCGATGGATGATATCTCGCACATCGTGGACATCCAGCTCGCCAAGGTGCGCGAGCGGCTGGCCGAGCGGTCCATCACGCTTGAGGTCTCATCGGGGGCGGTGGAGAGGATAGCGCTGGATGGCTTCGATCCAGTCTTCGGTGCTCGGCCGCTCAAGCGCGTGATCCAGCGTGAAGTGGTTGATCGCGTAGCCAAGGCGCTGATCGAAGGCGCCGTGTCCGAGGGCTCGACGGTGAGAGTCGATGTCGGCCAGGATGGCGAGATCGAGGTCGGGTAGATACATGGTAAGAGCCGAGCATACAGACGAACGGCCGCGAACGTCACAGATCGGTTGTAGATCGAGACGCAAGCAGCTGGCAAGTGACGTGAGTCAGGACGCACAGCAGGCTTCATGAGGCATGCGGCACCGGTCGCCATGCCGGTGCACCGCGTTAGAACCATCGGAGGTGATGTGATCATGGCGATCATGCGTTGGGACCCGTTCGGCGAGATGCTGCGAATGCAGCATGACATGGACCGCATCTTCTCGCGTATAGGCACAGCCGAGGCGCGTGGCGGGGAGACCGCCGCCGTTGTGGCATGGATGCCCAAGATCGACGTGAAGGGCAAGGGCGACGACATCGTGGTCCGTGTCGAGCTGCCGGGCATCAATCCCGAACAGGTCGATATCGAGGTGACCGACGGGGTGCTTACCATCAAGGGCGAGCGCAAGGCAGCGGAGGAGCACGAGGACGAGGGCTGGATCATTCGGGAGTCGAGCTATGGCTCGTTCGAGCGCTCGATGGTCCTGCCTGAGGGCATCGACCCCGGCTCTATCAGCGCCGAGTACACAGACGGCATCCTTGAGGTGCATGTCCCCAAGGCCCTTGAGGCGGCCAAACCCAAGACCACGAAGGTCAGTGTCGGCACGAAGTAGACAGGATCTTCTCCAGTTGCGAAGCCGGGCCGTCGCGCCCGGCTTCGTGCGTTTCTCGCCAAGGTCCTCCGTTCGCTTCATGGGGACAAGGTGTGAGGCAGGGGCCACATGGTTTGCGTCGAACAAGCAGGTAGATGTCGGTTCTACCGTATCGGGGGTTCGGCATGTCGAAAATGCCAGACACGCCGAAGGATGTGGCCGCGCATGGCGAGCAATGCGAGCGCATGCAGGCTATTCTCGCTGCGACTTCGGATGGGATGATCGTCTTAGACCCCACAGGCAGGGTCGAGCTCATCAACCAGGCCGCGGCACAGCTTCTCGGCAGTCCGGCAGAGGACCTGCTGGGCGAACCCGTCGATGTCGTAGCTCTCCTCGGCTTAGATGAAGAGCCGGAGAACGGTGTCGCCATCGAGGTCATCCGCTCCGAACCCGAGCACCGCGTATACATCGTGCGCATGAATCGCATCATGGGCCTCGACGGTGAAGGCGCCGGGCACGTCATCAGCGCTCATGACATCACGGCGGAGCGCGAAGCAGCGGTGATGAAGAACGAGTTCGTATCCATGGTCTCCCACGAGCTGCGAACCCCGCTGACCTCGATCAAGGGCTATGTCGACCTTGTCGCGGAAGGCGACGCCGGCGAGATCAACGAGATGCAGAAGGAGTTCCTCACCATCGTGCAGGAGAACTCTGACCGTCTCGTCGCGCTCATCAACGACATCCTCGACATTTCGCGCATCGAATCAGGGCGCGTGCACCTGAAGGTGGATCCTCTGGAGGTCCCTGAGCTCATCCAAGGGGTCATCGAAACGTTTCGCACCTACGCGAAAAGCTCAGACGTCCAACTCATGTGGGTGTCCGAGGAGCCCATGCCCCGTGCAGCTGGCGATCGTGACCGGATTGGCCAGGTGCTCATGAACCTCGTGAGCAATGCCATCAAGTACTCGCCAGGCGGTGGCTCTGTGACCGTGCGTGCCCGCCAGGATGGCGAGCAGGTGGTCGTGTCGGTGCACGACACTGGTATCGGCATCGCTCTTGAGGATCAAGAACAGCTCTTCAGCAAGTTCTATCGAGTGGACTCCTCGCTCACCCGCGACATCGGCGGAACGGGGCTGGGGCTTTCCATCTGCAAGAGCGTGGTGGAGCTGCTCGGTGGTGACGTGGGATGCGAGAGCGAGCCCGGCGAGGGGTCGACATTCTGGTTCACGCTGCCGATAGCCTCGTGCGAGCTTGTCCGCAAACCAGAGCTTGAGGGGCCGCTTGATTCAGCCGGGGGGTTGGTGCTAGTCATCGATCGTGACCCCAACACTTGCGATCTCATCGGCACGTATCTGCGCAAACGAGGGTATGACGTGGAGTACGCGCACGATGCTGCCGATGCGCATGAGAAGGCGCTGCGTCTTCGCCCGCGGGCCATCACGCTTGACGTGATGCTGGAGGAGGAAGACGGGTTTGAGTTGTTGCATCAGCTCAAGGAGGATCCCGACACGCGCGACATCCCTGTCGTCGTGCTTTCAGTCGTGTGCGACGAGGGCCGTAGCCTGCGCCTGGGTGCAGCGGACTACCTGGAGAAACCCATCGATCATGAGAGGCTGACACGGGTGGTCGATGATCTCATCGGCGGGCAAGATGCTCCGCTCGTGCTGGTCGTCGATGACGACAGGGACATCGTGGGCGTGATGAGCAATATGCTGCGTGCGAAGGGATTTTCCACCATCGCTGCCTACGACGGGCAGGAGGCCATGGCTGCTATCAGCGAGCACCGCCCCGATCTTGTCCTGCTCGACCTCCACATGCCGGTCATGGACGGGTATCAGGTGATGCAGGAGGTCAAGAGCAACAAGGACACGCGAGACATCCCCATCGTCGTCATGACCGCATACCGTATCGATCGTAACCGGACTGACTTGCTTGCGCTTGCAGCCGACCAGCTGCATAAGCCGTTTGCAGTGGAAGACCTGGTCGAGCGTGTGGAACAGTACTTTGCCGAGGAGGGGTGAGGCCGTGAGTCGAATCCTGGTGGTCGACGATGAGCCGCACATCGTGAAGCTGGTCTCGTTCGCGCTTGAGCGCAACGGGCATGAGATACTCCAGGCGGGTGATGGCGCCGAGGGTGTGAGACTCGCTGCCGAGGAGCTGCCAGACCTCATCCTCATGGACGTGATGATGCCGGTGATGACAGGGTACGATGCGCTTGACCGGCTGAAGGCCGAGTCGTCGACACGCGATATCCCAGTCGTGATGCTCTCGGCCAAGAGCCAGGAGTACGAGCAGGAGGAAGGGCTGCGGCGCGGGGCGCTGCAGTACATATGCAAACCGTTCACGCCGCGCGACCTCGCGCAGACGGTGGACACGATCCTTGCCGGTGACAACTGAGAAGAGGTGCATGCGGATGACGCGCAAGATACTCGCAGTCGATGACGAGCCGTCCATCGTAAGGTTGGTGAAGGCAGCGCTGACCACACGAGGCTACGACGTGGTGGAGGCGCACGACGGTCACGAGGCTTTGGACAAGGTCGCGCTTGAGAAGCCCGATCTGATCGTGCTCGACATCATGATGCCGAAGATGGACGGCCGCGAGGTGGCGCGCCGGCTGGCGGCCAATCCAGCCACCGCGAAGATTCCCATCGTCTTCCTCTCCGCTATCGGAGATCTCAGCAGCCAGCTTGATACGCTCGAAGAGCTCAAGGATGTCGAGTACCTCACGAAGCCCTTTGACGTGAAGGAACTCGGCGACTACGTCGATGCGATGCTTGATCCAACCAAGAGAGACCAGCTCGCTCAGTTCCGATCACGGCAGGTAGGCAAGCTGCGCACGATGGTAGAGATCATGCACCGCAAGCGCGAGAGCAGCTAGCATATCGCCGCCTGCTGCACATTCCTGCCTGTGTGCCCGAATCTGCCGATGCGAGGCGCGCCATGGGTATATCCAGGGTGCACCTGCGAATGATGCGTGTCTGAGAGAGGGACGATCATGAGTGAGAGGCCTGTTATCAGCTCAGATGACTTCGAGAGGATCCTCAAAGACATCGGCGAGTCCGCGAATGCGCGAACGGTGTTTGGCGAGACTGTGGTCTCTGGCGGTCGCGCGATCATCCCTGTGGCACGCGTTCACCACCGCGGTGGAGGGGGCGTAGGCGGCGGCGGGGGTACTGATGTCGGCCACGTGCACACCGCGGAATGCCCACCGGAGTGTGATGAGGGTGAGCAGCAGGGCTTCGGCAGCGGCATGGGCCTCGGCTACACGATCGTGGCCGAGCCGGTAGGTGTCATCGAGGTGACCGCGGACGAGGTGTACTGGATCCCTACGCTTGATGTGAACCGGCTCACCGTCATCGGCGCGATCGCGGCAGCTGCCGTCGCTGTCATCGTAGCCGCAGGCCGTCTGTTGCGCGCCTAGCTTCGCACTCTGTCTACCACTGCACGAGCCTGCGCTGACCTTCCAGCTGACGCACGTGCGTGGCGTCCTGCACGACCTCGAGGCTGCCGCGGTAGGCTCCGTGTCTATCGCGCATTGCGAAGTAGCGGATGTGGATGAAGCGGCCGCTCATCTCGATCCAGAACTCGGCAACGTCCTTCTTGCCTGCCTTGAACTCGGATAGGATCTCCTCGACTTTGTCCACGCTCTTGGGCGGATGACAGTTGCGCACCTCTCGGCCGATGGCGGCGGGGCTGCGCGGGAAGATGCGGTCGCCTTCCGAGTAGAACCGCACGCGGTCGTGCTCGTCGACGAAGCTGATATCGAAGGGCAGTGCGCCGACCATGAGGTCGATCTGCTCAAGCGAGAGAGCACCCGTGGTAAGCGGCAGAAGCGCTGCGTCTTCGGCGCCTTCGCCGGGCTGCGCTAACGCGGCGGCAGCCATCGGCGTCGGGGGCTGGATCCACGCGAACCCTATCTCGGCCTCGCCGGCAGCCATCGACTTCCACTCGGCTTCAGATAGCGCTTCCAGCGCCGTGGGGAAGAGGATCTTCTCTTCCTTGTAGACCATGTCTTCGACCATGCCGAGCACCTCGGGGATATCGCTTACGAGATAGCCCACATCCCCAGCGTCGGCGGCAGCAACGAGCTGCTTGATGCGCGCGCGGATGTCATCGTGAAGCGCCCACATCACCTGTGTCGGGCCCTCGATATCGTGCGCCTCCAGCACAGGGAAGAGTTGGTTCTCCTTGCGCAGGTAGTGGATGTCTAGAAGCGTCAGCCGTCCGAGCGCCTCTCGGATGGCCGTTAGCGCGGACGCTCGCTCACCTTCATCATCTGTCATCAGTGACTCTGCTGCACGGCGCACGTCGTTCACCACACCGCCGAGAGCGGCATTCTCACGCTCATAGGTTGCCACGGGGTGTCCTCGCTGAAGCGCAGGCTCCTTCTCGGCGGGCTCTTGTCCCAGCGCGTCTTTGAAGACCGTGACGTGAACGTCACACAGTCGCTGGACCTCTTCGACCGGCATGCCCTCGGCGATGAGCGCCTGCTCCATGGCGGCGATTTCAGCGGCGTCAATCTCTTGCGTGAGCGCATCGAATTCGGCCTTGACATCCTGCACGCTCGCGCCGTCGTGAAGCTTGTGGATGATGGCCTTCAGGTGTTCCTGGCGTGCTGTCCTCATCGCAGGATCGACCGGAGGCGCATCAGCCGCTGGTGTGGCGCCATGGATCGCATGCAACGCGATCTCGCTGTTCACGGCGTCGAGCAGGTCTTCGACGCTCATGTCGCCCATCTCGGCGACTGTGGCAAGCGAAGCAGCGCGCGCGACGGTGTTGTATAGCACAGGGTTATGGAGCTTGGAGAATACCGGGGTGAGATCGGCGAGGAAGTCGAGCAGGTAGGGATGGGCCTCAATGAGGTCGTGGACCTTGGTGTCGCGGGTGACGTGCATGACGTTCTCCTCTCGGCGGACAAGAAGCGGCTTTCGCGCAACGGCGCATGGCGTGCGTACCCCAGCAAGGGCGGAAGCCACTCGGCAGTCATCCAATCCATACAAAAACAGTCAGGATTATAGCAGTTGGATCGCGTCTAGGACACCTCTTCACCGAGAAGGTCTCTTCCGATCGAATAAGCGCTGGCCTTCACAGGGCCCAACCCGCGGTATTCGCGCGAGCCGGCGATGTAGACGAGCGGGTCAAGAAGGTCCACATCGACCTTCTCCCCCGTAGCATCAAGCACGTCCGTGTCGGCATGCACCTCGATGACCTCACCGATCACAAGCATGTAGTGTCCGATCTCATGCATGGAGGACACCCTGCATTCCATGTTGTACGGACACTCGGCCACCATTGGGGTGCTCAGCACCGTGCCGGGGATGGGGGTCAGCCCAGTCGCTGCCCACTTGTCGACGGTCTTTCCGCTCGTGATGCCGCAGTAGTCCACCTCGCGCGCAAGACGCGTAGGCGCGATGTTGACCGTGAACTCACCGGTGCGCTTGATGTATCCCAGCGTGTGCCGAGTATCGCGAAGCGCCATCACCACGCTTGGCGGCGTGCCTGACCCGATGTTGATCCAGGCCACCGCCATGAGGTTGGATTGCTCGGCAGTGCCACCCACGACGAGCGGGCATGGCATGGGGTAGAGGCGATCCGTAGGGCCGAGGCGCTTCTTCACGACGCGCTCCTCTCAAGCAGCAGCTGGCATTTGCACAGTGTATCGAAAGGGGCGTTAGGACCAGAGTTGGCTTGTGCGCGGTGCGCGTGAGGCCTGCGCGCGGTATGCTAGACCTTGTGCCGAACGAGAACATACACAACTCCAAGACCGGCGCGAGTGAGAGCAGCGCATATCCGCGCGACCTCGAAGCACTCGGGTTCACGCCGAGGTTCGCCGCGATGTTCGAGCCGCTTGATGCCGAGGGTTTCATCCCTGGGCGTGTGAGCCGCATGGACCGCGGCCTTCCGCTCGTGCTCACATCGCGAGGCATCATGCGGGCCGAGGCCGCAACTCATCTGCGTGAAGCCGCCGACGGCCCGATGGCGGTCGGAGACTGGGTGGCGCTCGCGATTCCCGAAGCGCACGACACAGCGATCGTCGAGGCTATCCTGCCGCGCTCCTCGGCGTTCATACGCAAGGACCCGGGAGAGCACACCATCGGCCAGGTGATGGCCGCCAACATCGACACCATCTTCATCGTGCAGGCCCTCGCGCCGGGCGGTCCCAACCTCTCACGTCTCGAGCGCGAGCTTGTGCTCGCCTGGGAGAGCGGGGCGACGCCCGCCGTCGTCCTCACCAAAGCCGACCTCGTCACCGACGTCCAGACGATGCGTGATGAGGTGGCTGCGGTCGCGCTTGGTGTGGACATCCATGTGACAAGCGCGGTTACCGGGGAAGGCGTGGATGAGCTGCACGACCATATCGAGCCGGGGCGCACCGTCGCGTTCTTCGGTGCTTCAGGGGTGGGTAAGTCCACGCTGCTGAACAGCCTCATGGGTGCCGAGATCCAGCAGACCGCCGAGGTGCGTGAGTACGACGGCAAGGGCCGTCACACGACGGTCGCGCGCGAGATGTTCTTCTTGCCCCATGGCGGGATTCTCATCGATACGCCGGGTATGCGTGCACTGGCTCTGTGGCAGGCCGAGGAGGGGATGGCCTCGGCGTTCCCAGATATCGAACAGCTCGCCAAGGGATGCCGGTTCGCGGATTGCACGCACACGCGAGAGCCAGGCTGCGCGGTGCAGGCCGCGGTGGAGGCCGACATGCTGCCGGCGCGGCGTCTGGCGAGCTACGTGCGCCTCAAAGAAGAGCTCGAACGCGTGGCGGCAAGCCAGGACGTTCGTGCGCGTGCGGAGAAGAAGAGAGCCGATAAGGCCGCAGGCCGCGAGAAGAAGCGGTTCTACAAGGAGCACAGACAGTAGCGATCGCGACGAGATGCGGGGCGCTCGACTGCCCGGGGCGCACATCCTGGCGGCACGCTCGCTACGCTTGGCGCACGGGAAAGATGATCTCGGTCTCGTACTCCTCAGGCGGCGTCTTAGCTGGATCGCTGAGGTACGCCTCCATCGGCGGGCCGACTAGGACATATCCCTGCTCGATGACCCACCGGCCGAGCTCTTCGTAGGCGGGTGTGACGTCCTCGTACGGGCCCAGGTGGACCGTTGATGCCACCGTCATCACCGGAAGCTTCTTGATGCCGATGGCAGCGGTGTCTGGTTCGGCTTCCTCGGTGGCGTATGCCACGGGCACCCAGAGCTCCCATGTTGCCTCGGATTCAGGCACCATCTGGGGGTCGGTGAGGTACACGCCGAGAGGAGCGCCTGTCGGGGAGAGGCCCCGTTTGTTCATCCACCCGTACAACATCCCCATCGCAAGCGGAATCTGTTGGTAGGGACCGTGCATCTGCAGATATGCGACCGTCATGGGCTCGGTCTTCTTGATCTGTGGCTCAGACACTGTGACCACCTCCAAGCATATATGCCCAGTCTGGGGATGATTCGATGCGACCGCGTGATTTCTTCCTTGGTGAGGTGCTTGTGTGGTTGCGTGAGAGGGGACTATCCTGTTGTGCGACGCCGCTGCCGTGGCGATGCG
>JAVEVF010000132.1:0-3213 GCA_034005175.1 Coriobacteriia bacterium
TTGTAGTTGGAAGTCGCGAAGAAGATCCTTCCCTTCCGAAAACACCCCTTGCCCTCTGCGTCAGGACGCGAAAGATACAGCGTGCCGGTCTTCTGGCCTCCCGAGAGAAGCCGGAACATGTCGGCAAGCGAGAAGTCCTTGAGGTTGCCCTCTAGCGCCACAGATACCTCCTGGCACAGCCATCGGCCTGCAGTGTCATCCCTCGCGCAGCACAGGAGCGGCGGCGCTTACACACCGGAACAATCCTAGCACGCGCGAACACCGGGTCAACGCTACCCGTTCCCTCAGGGTATCGGCGCGATGCACTACTCGCTGAAGCGTCGCAGCCAGACAACGCCCACGTGACCGGTGTGTGGCTCACATGCGCAGCGCCTGCACAGCAGCGATCAACGCCGCGAGTTCCTCGGGGGTGCTCACTCCCCCATCGTCGCAAAGGATCATCCCGCCTTGGCGGGCTTTCAGCCAGGCCGAGGCCGCTGCACGTACCGCTTGCGGGACCCCAGCTCTCAGCGCAGACCCTGGCAGGCCTGCCAGCACGACAAGGCCAAGGTCGGCAGCGCTGGCAAGAACGCGCGAAGACGTCTCCTCCTCAAGCGCTCCCGGATGCACTGCGACAATGCACTGCTCTGCGGCAGCCTCGAGAAGAGAGCTGATGTCGCCGTCCGAGTGCCAGATCACAGGGAGACCTACAGCCGCCGCCGATCGCACGATTCGTCCGACGCGCGGCATGATCTCACCGACAACGAAGTCGACCGGCACGAGCGGCCCAGCAGCGCCCGCGAGGTCATCCGCCACCACCAAAGCTCCCGCACCGCACTTCTGCGCCGATGTCACCGATGCGCATGCTTCCTCGACCGCCGCATCGAATGCTTCGCAAAGCCCCACGGGGTCTCGCACGGTGGCGGCGAGTGTCTCGGACCAGCCCTTCTCACACGCTGCAGAGTCGAGGGGCCCGCGGACGACCCAGAAGGGCACCGTGCCACACTCGGCGACAGCACGACACGTGGCTGCGGTATCCGTCTCCCAGGAGTTGACGAACACGAAATCGGGCTCGAGACGGCTGCAAGCCAGCATCACCGCGGGGTGGCGTGGTGGCGTCCCCCACGCAAGCGCGCGCACAGCAGCCTCGGGCATGAATGTGACGCCCAGCACCACGTCTGTGCCATCGCCACCCGCCAATGCTGACCGCACTCTGGCAAGCGTCACCTGGTAGTCGCGCTTGCTCATAGCCCCCCTCTCAGGAACCAGCGAGGCCTTTCACCATGCCCGCCCCTGCCAACGCGGCTTCCGAAAGCGCCCAGACGATGAAGAAGGCGCCCAGCACACCAAGCGCCACGCCGAGAAACGCCTTGCGCCTGTCCATGTCGAGCAACCACGAAGCAGCAGTGCCGGAGTACGCGCCGGTTCCTGGGAGCGGGATAGCCACGAAGATGGCAAGTCCGACGAGCCCGTATTTCTCGACAAGCGGATGGACCTTCACGCGCGCGGACTCGAGTTTGCGATGAAGCCACGTGTCTTCGGGGATGAGATCGTACAGCAGTTCAAGACCGAAGTACGTCGGCCAGAAGATAAGCATGTTGGTGAGCAGGATTATCAACAGATATGCCCGGTCGCCCTGCTGGACCGCCCACGGCACAGCCCCTCGCAACTCGATCCACGGCACGAGAGTGAGCACCAGGTACTTCAGATATGGCGGCAGCCCCGCTACCAAGTCTTCCATTGGTTCCCTTTCCATGCTGTACGCCACGCATGCGACAGGACACGATCGGGGCCCCGCAGGGCCCCGCTCGTAGGTTCACTGGTGGAGGCGGCGAGAATCGAACTCGCGTCCACGATACCCCCCTGGGAAGCATCTCCAGGCTCAGCCACCGATCAGCATTCGGGCGGGGTGAGGCTCGGTGGCCCGCGTACCCGTTCCTAGATGGCTCAGATGTCCCGTGCGGAGTGCCGTCGAACTCCGTTTCGGTGAGTCTCCTGAATGGCGCCGGGGCCGGTGTCGGAGACGCACACCGGGCGGCGTCGCTGCTCTATCTAGGCAGCGAGTGCAAAGTCATTGTCGACGCTTAAAGGCGTCTTACCCCTGTTTAGCGAGGTGAGGAGACCTCGGCCTGCTTCTTCCCTCAGGACTATCGTGTCGAAACCAATCGCCCCCGCATCACTGCGGCCATGGTCACGACGTTCTCAAGGTTCTGGCCGATCCCGAGTGACCTCTCACGGCCGCTTGGTGAGTATACCCTGCTTACGCAAGGAACATGCCGAGCGGCGTTGAATCATTCCTTCTGGCGCTCCCGCAGCGCACGCTCGACATCGCGCTTGTGATCGCGCTCGGCGATGGACGCGCGCTTGTCATGCAACTTCTTGCCCCGCGCCAGGCCGAGCTCCACCTTCACCAGGTTTCCTGGATTGAAGTACAGCCGAAGTGGCACGAGCGTAGCGCCTTTCTCGGCCGTCTTCCCAGCGAGATAGCGAATCTCTTTCTTGTGCAAGAGCAGCTTGCGCGCGCGTGTGGGATCGACATTTGCCCGGTTGCCATGACTGTACGGTGAGATGTGCACGTTATGCAGCCAGACCTCACCCTTGCGAACCGTGGCGAACGAATCGCGCAGACTTGCCTTGTGCTCGCGCAGCGACTTGACCTCCGTGCCGGTGAGCTCGATTCCGGCCTCGAAGATCTCGTCGACGAAGTAGTCGTGAAACGCCTTCTTGTTTGTTGAGATGTTGCGTTCGCTACCAGCCATGTTACGGAGTGTAGTCTGTATCCGGCTCCAGGTTCATCACGAGGGTCGCAAGCAGCTCCACCGTTGCCTCTACATCGGCAAGCGCAAGCGCCTCGACGGGCGTGTGCATGTAGCGCAACGGCACGCTCACGAGAGCAGCAGGCTTACCGCCACGCGAGAGCTGGATGGCGTTGGCGTCCGTGCCAGTCCCGCGCGGCTCACCGTCGAACTGGTGTGGCACTTCGGCGCTCTCGGCGGCCTTGACGAGCAGCTGAAAGAGCGTGGGGTTGATGTTGGCACCACGTGTGATGATGGGGCCCTTGCCGCACGCGGTCTCACCGTGCTTGCGCTTGTCCACATCGGGAAAATCGGTGGCATGCCCCACCTCGATGGCGATGCCGAGAGTGGGGTCCACGCCATACGAGCTCGTGACGCCTCCGCGCAGCCCGATCTCCTCCTGCACAGTGCCTGCCACAACGAGATCGACCTTCGCCCC
>JAVEVF010000044.1:0-14729 GCA_034005175.1 Coriobacteriia bacterium
TGCACGATGTACTTTCGGGCATCGATATCGTGCAGGCCAGTGAAAAGTAACCGTGCACTAAGAGAGGCTGATCGTGAGCGCCGCGCCTGACCCTTTGAACCCAAACAGTCTCGATCGCCACGTCCGTTTAGTCGGAGAGCTTGGTCGGAAACGGTGACGCAAATGGTCTGGCAGCCCTCTGAGAATCAGCAGGTGGTGACTCCGAAATGAGAGTGCCTGTCCACTGCTCCCCAACTGCTCAAGCTGCACGGAGGTCGGTTCAGCGGGCCACTGCCGACCAGTCGTTGTGCGACCCAGCGCCGGGGTTCCCAGCGTGCGTGCCCGGAGTGGCTCATAGTCCTGGCGAGGCAGTTCGACACGCGCGGCAACCTCACCGGTGCGGTCACGGACGGTGTCGCGGCCACGTTCTCCGCCGTCGACGGCGCCGACCGGCTCACGGGCTCGTCTGTCAACGGCATCCCGTCGACCACCTACGGGCACGACGCCCTCGGCAGGCGGACCTCCCAGAGCACGGGCGGGGCCACAACGACCTTCGGCTACGACGACGCCAGCCGCCTCACCTCCTGGCAGCGCGGGTCAGACTCCGCCGCCTACGCTTACGACGCGGCAGGACAGCGTACGCGCTCAGAGGTGACGCAAGACGGCACCACCACCGCGACGACTTACGTCTACGACGGCATCGCGCTGCTCTCGCTTTCCGCGGAGCGCTCCGACGAGACCACCTTCTCGGTCGCCTACCTTACCGACGAGGACGGGCGCCCGTACGCCGGCGTCTACGAAGGCGAGGGGGCAGCCTCACCGGTCACCTTCCTCATCGCCGCCACCGGCCGCGGTGATGTGGTCGCGCTCACCGACACCTCCGGCACCCCCTTCGCCCGCTATGCCTACGACCCGTACGGCGCCGTGCTCTCGCAGACCTCAAACGCTGTCACCGGCATCTCAGCCGCGCTCGCCTCTTCCATCGCCGCCAGACAGCCGCTGCGCTACGCCGGCTACGTCTACGACACCCACTCGGCCACCTACTACCTGTCTGCCCGCCACTACGACCCGGCCACCGCGCGCTTCCTTTCCAAAGACCCCGCCAGAGACGACGGGGAGGAGAGCGCGTACCAGTACTGCGCGGGAGACCCGGTTGGCAAGGTGGACCCGACGGGGATGTGGGCGCAGTGGACGCACCACTATCAATGGACCAAGTCTTGGGCATATCGTGATTTGGGATGGTCAACGACCCTGGCCAGTTGGGTTGCCTATGGGAGTGCGGATTTGGACAGGTATGCTACCAGTGCAGTAAAGAAGAGATGGTGGCATTTCAATGCGTGGGACCATAGTGTTTGGAACGTTGAAAGAGTCACTTTTGGTGTTGGTCGCAAAGACTCTAGGCGTGACTACTTCCAAAGACAGTTCAGGTCTGCGGTGTTGAAGTGGAAGACGAATCGGAAGGACTCTCTTATCGAGTTAGGGAGGGGCATCCACGCAATACAAGATTGCTACGCACATGGAAACGCCCATCCGGGAAGGCATCTCGCGGATCAAAAGAGCCAGTACTTCGATAATTCCGGATACAAGCCGTGGCGTGTATCTGCGACACGGAATATGACGCTTTCGTTGCTGACCTCGTTCGCAGTCAAAGTTGGACTTCCGCATCGCCGCAGATAGGAGGTCGCGCGTGAGTCAATCTCAGCACGATAGGGAGGCCTCAAGCCTACGTCCCAACGATGCGCTGCCAAGGATTGGGGCAGGATTGTCCTTCGCGCTCGCCATTTTCGGATGGGTGGCTCTGGAGCGCGGGCCTGACAGTACAGTGCCGTTCAGTATGGGCCTCGTAGGGCTGCTGTTCGGAGTCCTGACATACTGGAGGCTTAGACGCAGCTTTATCTTGGTCGCTGTCGCTCTCAACGCGCTGCTGATTATGGTCGTTGCCCTGTGGATTCTCTCCCTATTGAGGATTGGCGAGCTAAGCTGGTGAGTGCCCCGCGTCTTTAGATCATTCGGGCTTCGAGACTGACGCGGTCCACTACTATCTTCGGGCTGCTCGGCTCGCCGTATCGAGAGCCGAAGAAGATGACTTGGCTTGGGCACACGAATTCGCCGAGCATGCCCTGACACTCTCACGGTCGGTGGGAGATGGGGTATGAGACAGGCACGATGCATCCACGCGATTCAGGACTGCTTCGCGCATGGGAACGTCAACCCCCTGGCGCACGGCTACGACTCCGTTACCTGGAAACTCTACTACGACAATCCGAGTTTCAAGCCGTGGCGTGTATCTGCGACACGGAACACGACCGTCTCGCTACCCAGGTCGTTCTCAGTCAAGGTCGGCCTCCCGCATCGCCGCAGGTAGGAGATCAACATGAACCTGCCAGAGAACCACGGTGGGGCGCCAACTCCACCTCCCGCCCGTTTGCTGATATGGATGGCGTGAACAGGCACGGCGCTCTCTATCGCGCTCCCCGTCGTCGGCTGGGCGATCTGGTTTCGCGATGGCGACATGACCGTGCCTCTTCGTATGGGCATTATCGGACTGGTGTTGGGAGTCCTGGCTCTCTGGAAGCTCAGGCGAGACATCGTTATCATCGCGGTCGTCGGCAACGTGTTGACGATTGCGGTCGTCGTGCTCTTCGCTCTTTCCCTGGAGAGAGCCGGTGAGGGAGGTTGGTGAGACAGCAAGCGACCGAATCTCACGTGTGGGTGACGGCGCCCCTGACGGGCTGGTTCTGGGCCAAGCATGCCGGCGATCCGGCGTACAGGCCGTGGCGCGCGCAAAAGGCGCTCGAGTGGCAAGACACGGACGCCGCCGGGGAGATCACCGCAGAGCTCGCCGAGGCCATCACCGCCCGCCAGCCGCTGCGCTACGCCGGCTATGTCTACGACACCCACTCGGCCACCTACTACCTGTCGGCGCGCCACTACGACCCGGCCACCGCGCGCTTCCTCACGAAGGACCCCGCCAGAGACGACGGGGAGGAGAGCGCGTACCAGTACTGCGCGGGAGACCCGGTGGGGAGGGTGGATCCGAGCGGGATGTGGGCGGAGAAGCTTATCTACAATAAGGACAAGTGGTGGGGTTTCAGCGTCAAGATGCGCTGGCCATTCCTGTCCCGGACCTACTGCTTCGCGTTCGCGGCTGACCTCGTGTGGAGACTTGGCAACAAAGGGCTCTATAAGCGCATGAACCCTTACCGGATTGCGATTGAGCTGTTCGCGCACGCGGCTGCCAACTACCACCTCACATACCTTCTGCGTGCTCCTGGCCTGTCGCATGCCCCGGCATTGAAGAATGAGATAGTCAAACTGCACCGCTCCGCATCCGTGGCAGATGTCAACAATGACGAGCGGCGTGCTGTCGTATTGGCCTTTTACTTCGTGTGGTCCAGGTACAAGGGTCTCTAGCCCCGTCTCGGGTAAATACAGGGTGAGGCAGTGCAGGCAGTGATCCAGGCTGCGTGAGAACAGTGTCCTTGGGATGCGGAAGGAGTAGTGGTTGCGGTCATTGGTCGAGATGCGTTACTGAAGATGCTCTGGGAAATTAGCCCCTGCGCGCTGCTCCTCGTGACACTCGTAGTCAGTGTGGCAGCAGCTCGCGGTTTATCCGTGGTCTTGACCCGCAAGACGCGGATTCGACGCACGCATGCTTTCATGGGGTCCGTTCTTCTCGGCATCACCGTGTTCCTCGGTGTTGTGATTGCTTGGAGTGCGGGGGCCGTGGTTCCCGACCCCGGACCCAAGCCTTTCACTCCGGAAGCCTGGGCCTCCAGGCCGTGGGATCGTTGGGCGATGGCGCAGAACATCGTCGATTCTGACCTGCTCATCGGCATGACGCGCGAGCAGGTGGAGTCGCTCCTCGTCGGCAGGGACGGTTCCTACAACGACCCGCCTGGATCCAGCCAACTGGACTTCGACGCCTGGAAGCTCTGGCGGCCGCGGGACATGTTCATTCTCTTTCCGCCAGAGCTGGTGGTTCGCTATGATTCCGATTCGAGCGGGTGTGTGGTGCGCACCTTCATCTGGTAGGAATGGCATTTGAGATTCCCGACCTCGGTTGACAGAATTGGCCAATGTCAGCCATCGACCGGAGGTCCGCATGACCGGCGCCCAACGAGGTATCAGGCTGTACCGCGTCAAGTTTCTTGGACACTCCGGGCCTGGAATAGGTGTGATCCCGTGTGCGCATCCACCGGCCGGAGGTCTCCGATCGCCTCGTGCGGCCGGATATCGTTGTACAGCTCGACGAAGGCCGCGACCTCGTCCATCAATCTGGCCGCGTCATCGATCTCCAGGCGGTAGAGATGCTCGTACTTCAGCGAGCGGTTGAACCGCTCCACCACCCCGTTTTGTCCCGGGGAGTAATGGCGGGTACGTATGTGCTGAAGCCACGGGCGGGCGGCCATGAAGCGCATGAACACCGTCGACTTCATCTCCGACCCGTCGTCGGTGACCATCTTGAGCGGGACGACCTCGCGGGTGTCAGAGACCGTGCACGCCTCAGCGAGGCTCGTCCCGAACTGCATGAAGTCCGTCTGCCAAGACCTGGTCGGGACGTGTGGGCGGATCCATGAATGCGGCCTTGCGTGCAGCTGCGAGCATGCGGCGTTCTTTGAGGTGGCGCTTCGGGAGCACCAGATCGAGGCGCCTGAGGGCCCGAAGCACGCTCGACGCCGAGGCCTCGATACCGCCGGCCAAGAACTGCTTTTGCCACTTGGCGACCGCGGTTTGGCTCATCTGCAGGCGCCTGGCGATGTCGGATTGCGTGGTCTCGCCGCGAAGGACCGAGAGCACGATCTGCATCTTGTCCTCAGGGCTGTAGATCGGTTTGCGGCCCACGGCCGGCTCCTCTCGGACACCATCGAGGCTATGATTCATCGGTGTCCAAGAAGTCTTGACACACTACACGCCCGCTATGCCTACGACCCGTACGGCGCCGTGCTCTCGCAGGCATCGAACGCCGTCACCGGCATCTCAGCCGCGCTCGCCTCTGCCATCGCCGCCAGACAGCCGCTGCGCTTTGCGGGCTACGTCTACGACGCGCACTCGGCCACCTACTACCTCTCCGCCCGCCACTACGACCCGGCCACGATGCGCTTCCTTTCCAAAGACCCCGCGCGTGACGACGGGGAGGAGAGCGCCTACCAGTACTGCGCGGGAGACCCGGTGGGCAAGGTGGATCCGAGCGGGGAAAAGAGCCTGTGGAATCGGTTCCGGAATCAACCACTTGATAAGTTGTACAGAACATATTCAAAATTCGGATCATGGGCTAAGACGACCTGGAGTGCATGGAGTTGGGCCAACAAAATAGGCGCTCTATGGACAATTGCTCAAGCTGCTGCAAATGGAGAGAGGCGCGGTCTGCGAATCTACGATGTGTACCGACGAAAGTGGCCACAGGAACTCAGAGATATATATCTTCCTCTGGTTATGTCTTCGAGCAAGGCAAAGACAGTGAATCTGGTAACTGGAGTTACTAAGAACCAAAAGTGGAATGTGGCCAAAGCGACTCCCGAGTACAAAAAACGGGCCGTCAAGAAAGCTGGCTATTTGGTTGTGAGAGGAGTCGAAGTTGTCTGGTGATATCGTAAAATGGCAATTGAAAACCGTGCGGACTTCTATATACGTACTGGGCATTGTTGTGGCCCTGAGCCTCTTCGGGCTCATGCTTACTCTGGGCATGGGATGGGCGGGAGATTATTCGGATAAGACTGTAGAATCAGGTAAGAGCATCGGAGTTTTCGGGACGGCCCTGGTGCTTGAATGCCCAGAAAGTTGGTCAGGTCGCGTGACCGATTACCTACCATTTCCCCAGTGGACGAAACTGGGGCAGGCAGCAAGTGTAGGACTCAAACAAACAATTACTTTGCGTAGTCAAGAAGATTTTAAGACTGCGGTCATCGCCTCCTATTACAACAATTCTACGTGGCAAACCTCTTTGGGCGAAGAACGGATTATTGCGCAATCACTCGATTTATCATCAACTCCATTTGAAAGTCATTCGAGCCAAGGATTTGCTCTTCTTGATGATGAAGGCTCTCTGACCCTGTCAATCTATCTTCCCTTTGATAAAGAACAGGGTGCTACCGTGTTCACTTTCACTCATCAAGAGCCTGGTGACTCCTCAGCCAAAGAAGTTCTAGAGAGCTTTGTATCCGTGCTCGGGTTGCAGGCTAAGTACTGATTCAGGGAGAACATCGATTAGTCGCTAAGTGAGTGCCTTGACAGTTAAAGGATTACGCGCTCGCGTAGGAACGAGAACGTCTACTCGGGCCACCAAGGAATATGCGATCTATACGGTTCGAGATGACCGGTTTATCGAGGAGGAAGTCTTGCTTCCCTTCACCCGCCCAGCAGCATGACCCTCACGCGGTGCTCGGCACCGTCCTCGGTGAGCGCGACGAACGGCTCGTCGAGCACCGCCCCGTCGAGCTCGACCCACGCCACGCCCCGGTTCACGCCGCGCGGGTTCTCCACCGTGATGCGGTAGGTCGTCTCCCCGTCGCGGTAGGTCATCTCGAAGCCGGACCACGTCTTGGGTACGCACGGGTCGACCGTGAAGCAGCGCTGCCCGTCCTCGGCCATGAGGCGCAAGCCTAAGAGATGCTGGACGGCCACTCGGTAGAACCACGACGCCGAGCCGGTGTACCAGGTCCAGCCGCCCCGCCCGACGTGCGGCGGGACCGCGTAGACGTCGGCGGCCACCACGTACGGCTCCACCTTGTAGCGGGCGAGCCCCTCAGCATCGAGCGCATGGTTGATGGGGTTGATGAGGTCGATGAGCGACATCGCCTCGTCGCCGTCGCCGCGCAGCAGGTGCGCGAGTACGACCCACACCGCCGCGTGCGTGTACTGTCCCCCGTTCTCTCGCACGCCGGGCACGTAGCCTTTGATGTAGCCGGGGTCGCGTTCCGTACGGTCGAACGGCGGAGTGAGCAGCGCGACCAACCCGTCCTCGGTGCGCACGAGCTTCTCCTCGACCGCCTCGAGGGCGCGTGCGGCGCGCGCGGGGTCGCCCTGCCCGGAGATGGTCGCCCACGCCTGGGCGATCGCGTCGATGCGGCACTCCTCGGCGTCCTTGGTGCCGAGCGGTGTGCCGTCGTCGAAGTACGCGCGCCGGTACCAGCCACCGTCCCAGCCGGCCTCCTCGGCAGCGGCCACGAGGCGCGCGGCGTGCTCGCGGTAGCGCTCGGCCCGCTCGGACTCGCCTTTGAGCGCGCAGAGCGGCGCGAACGCGCGCAGCGTCACGTCGAGGAACCAAGCCATCCACACGCTCTCGCCCCGGCCTTCGTGGCCGACGCGGTTCATGCCGTCGTTCCAGTCGCCCCCGCCGATGAGCGGCAGTCCGTGCTCGCCCGTTTCGAAAGCGAGATCGAGTGCCGCGACGCAGTGCTCGTAGACGCTTGCGGTCCGCTCGCTCACCGCAGGCTGCACGTAGGCGTCCTCGGCGCCGGGCTCGAGCTCGGGGGCCTCGATGTAGGGGGTCGCTACGTCGAGCACGTCCGCATCGCCGGTGGCCGCCACGTACTCGGCGGTCACGAAGGCGAGCCAGTGCCGGTCGTCAGTGATGCGGGTGCGCACGCCTCGGCCGGAATGCGGCTGCCACCAATGGAGCACGTCGCCATGCTCGAACTGGTGGCGCGAGGCCTCGACGATCTGCTCGCGCACGAGGTCGGGCCGCGCGAAGACGAGCGAGAGCGAGTCCTGCAGCTGGTCGCGGAAGCCGAACGCGCCGGAGGACTGATATGTGGCGGTGCGTCCCCACATGCGGCATGCAAGCGCCTGGTAGAGCAGCCGATCGTTGACGAGCAGGTCAAGCGCGGGCTCCGGCGTGCTCACCTGCACGGTGCCGAGGACCCCGTCCCACATCGAGCGCACCTCGGCGAGCGCGCGGTCCACCTCGCCGGGCTCGCGGTAGCGGGCGATGAGTTCGCGCGCCTCCTCGAGCTTGTCGGTTTGGCCGAGCAGGAACGTGACCTCGCGGCTCTCGCCGGGAGCGAGCGCGATCTCGGTCATGAGCGCGCCGCAGTTGTCGTGGAACCGCCCGCTGCGCTCATCAAGCCGCTCGCGCCCCATGGCCGCGGGCGAAGAGGGTCGTCGATTGCGGCCCACGAACTCCGTGCGGCTCGCGGTCCATGAGTGCAGCGGGCGGTCGCACGCGAGGAACGCCGCTCGGCCAGGGAAGTCCTCGTTGAGGTGGTTGTGCGCGGTAAGCGCCTCGAATTCGGCGTCAAACCACGTCACGACCAGGTGCTGCGCCCTGCTGCGCGAAGAGCCCAGCACCCACTCGACGAACTGCGTGACCGTCAGGCGGCGGGGGTCATCGGTGATGTTCGTGAGCCGCATGCGCACGATACGGACGGGGTCGTCGACAGGCACGAACCAGTCGATCTCGTGCGCTATCCCGTGCGAGGTGTGCTCGAAGCGCGTGTAGCCGAGCCCGTGCCGCACCACATATGGCGCGTCGGTCCGGCACGGTGACGGGGTCGGGCTCCAGTACTCCCCCGTCTCTTCGTCTCGGACGTACAACACCTCGCCCGAGCCGTCAGAGACCGGATCGTTGTTCCAGGTGGTGATGCGGTTCTCGTGGCTGTTGAGCGCCCATGTGCACCCGATGCCTGCCTCGGAGACGAAACAGCCGAACTGCGGGGAGGCCATGACGTTGATCCAAGGAGCAGGCGTCGTGGCGCCTTTCTCGAGCACGATGACGTACTCGCGGGCCTCCACATCAAATCCCCCGAGGCCGTTGTCGTACTGAAGCGTGGGCCGCACGAAGGCGGGGGTCGGGTAGTCTCGCGGTGGCGCCGAGGGAGCGAGCTCCGGTTGGTTCACAGGTTGAACGCTGCGCCCGTTAAGCTGCAGTTCGATGGAGCCGGCCGAGCCATCAAGCACCGCGCGAGCCGCGCTTTCGAGCAGGTTCAGCACGTCGGGGTGCATCTGGTCGGCCCGGCGCAAGAACACTCCTCCGGGCTTGTCCACGAGTTGAAGCGCGTGTCCTGTGCGAACGAGCAGGCGCAGCCGGTCGTCGAGCTCATCCGAGTAAGCGGTGGGCCGAGTATTGAGCACGACCAGGTCAGAGACGAGGCCCTTGTGGCGCCAGTACTGGTGGGCAAGCAGGGCCTGACGCACCAGCGGGGCGTGCTCCGGCTCATCGATGCGCACGAGCAGGATAGGGTTGTCACCCGAGATGCTGAGCGGCCATAGCCCGGAGAGCGGGAGCCCGTTCTCGACGGGGGTGGTGACCTTGAGCCGCGAATACGGATCGGTGAGCAGCAACCGCGAGGCGAGCCGCTGCAACACGACGGCCTCCTCGGCACCGATCCCGAGGTCGCGTAGCTCCACCTGGGCAGCGGTCCACGACAGGTCGATCGCGCGCTGTGTGGTGCGGATGTCCTGGTAGCGCTCGGCGATGGTGAGCGCGTCTTTGCGGCTGCGTGCCATGCCGGTCACGAACGCGAACCGCGCGCTTTCGCCGGGGCCGAGGGTGACGGGATGCCTCATCGCGCACGCGGGGTCTAGCACCGCCCCCACCGTCCCCGAAAGCGGCCCACCGTGCTGTACCTCAACTGGGTTGTCGGCAGCGCGCAACCGCCCTAAGAAACGAGCCCGGTCGGTCCCGTAGCTCCACTCGCAGTCGCCCTCTTCGCAGCTGAGCACCTGAAAGCCCCAGACCCGCTCCTCATCCGACGAGCGCGGGCGACGCGAGAAGAGGAGCGTACACTGTGTTTCGACCACCTCGGTCTCAACGAACAGGTTGGAAAACGCCTTATGCGCCTGGTCCGCGGACTGATCCGTCAGCGCCACCTCGAAGTAGCTTGTGATCTCGATCCGGCGTGGCGTCAGTCCTTGGTTGGAGAGTGTCACGCGGCGCACTTCGACATCATCTTCAGGGGATACCGCGACCTCCGTGCGCACTTCGAGGTCGCCATCACGACGGTAGTACTCGGCCTTGTCCGCCGAGAAAGTGACTTGATACTCGTCAGGGCGACGCGGCGCGGGGTTGTTGGTGGCAGACCACACGTCACCAGTCTCCGCGTCGCGCAGGTAGATGAACTGGCCCCAGCAGTCGCGCGTGATGTCCTCGCGGTAGCGCGTGACCGAAAGACCCTTCCAACGGCTATATCCGCCTCCGCCATTCGTGACCATGACCGAGTAGCGACCGTTGGAAAGGAAGTGTGTGGCTGGCGAGGGCGTATCGGCGACCAGGTACGTGCGTGCTGCAGGGAGAGGAAGGTCTTCGACCGAGCGTACGTGTTCCTCTTCGGTGACGTGAGGCATCGCGTACGTGACCGCGCGCGGCGCGCGCTCCTGCAGAAGCAGCTCGGCGGAGGCCACGACGGGGTCGGCGTGGAACCGCTCGCGCATCGTATCTCCCGCAAGCGCGTTGCCGAGCGCCACGAACGCCATGCCTTGATGGTGTGCGAAGTACGACCGCACGACCGCGCGACGTTCGCCCGCAGGCACGCGCCCGGGTGTGAAGTCCACCGCCTCGTAGTAGCCGTATCGGCCACGAGCGCCGATCTTCGCTAGGCGCTGAAGGTTGTCATGTGCTTCGGTCGGCGCGATGGGCAAAGCGAGCACGGTCGCGTAAGGCGCGATGACGATATCTTCGGACAGGCCCCGTTTGAGCCCCAGGCCCGGGACCCCGAACGCCTGGTACTGGTAGGTGAGGTCGGCGTCGAGCACGTTGAATGCGGACTCAGAGACGCCCCAGGGCACGCCGAGTTCCTTCCCGTACTCGATCTGTCGAGCCACAACCGCGCTATACGTCTCGTCGAGCAGCGTGGCAGGCCAGGAGCGCATGACGAGCAGGGGCATGAGGTACTCGAACATCGAAGCGCTCCAGGACAGCAGCGCCCGCCCGCCGTTTGCGCGCGTGATCTGTCTGCCGAGCCGGAACCAGTGTTCCTGAGGTACGTCGCCTTTTGCGATAGCGAGAAACGAGGCGAGGCGGCACTCGGAGGCGAGCATGTCGTAGTACGAGTCGTCGAGGCGGCCCTCGGCGGTGTTGTAGCCGATTGAGAAGAGCAGACGCTGACGGTCGAACAGCATCGCGAAATCCGTGTGCTGCCACATCTCGTGCGCGATATCGGCGTTGAGCCGCAGTCTGCCGAGTATCTCCTCGCAGTCAGGGCGCGCCCCCCGCACCATCTGCGCCATCTCGGCCGCCCACGCACCCGCCTTCTCGCGCGCGGCGTCCTCAGTGCCAGGCGGCTGTGCCGCAAGTGAATCGAGTGCGGCAAGCGCGATGTCGAGCCCTTCGGCAAGCCCCGTGAGACTCGGCATGTGCGCAAGCAGCGGAGCGAGCGCGGCATCTCTGACATCCGTGCGCACCGCCTGCGGCACCTCGCCCGCGAGCGCAGCCCAGGGCAGGTAGCTGTCGAGCATCGACAGCGCGTCGTGTACGAGCGTCACAACCGCGACTGCGCTTCCCAGGATGCGCTCACACGGGTCGCTCACGTGCGGCAGATCGGTTTCAGCGACGGGAACGGCGATACTCTGAAGCAAAGCAGCTTCTTCGGCAGCGCTTTCAGCAAGGCCGCGCCAGCGAACGAGCAACGCGTGCCAGCCAGCTGCCTCGGTGGGCGATTCGGTAAGAGACGCGTCACGGCGCAGCTCCTCGAGGCGTTCGCGCACCGTAGCCACGGTGCCCTCGGGCCCGACACGCTCGCGCTCTTCAGCAAGCTCGTGTAGCACGAGCGCCACGGTGTCTTCGAGCCCGGCCTTGATCTGCGGGCCGATGAGCGGTGCCTCGGAGGCCTCCAGGAGCCCCACTCGCAACACCAACAAGTGGCCAGCCAGGTTGCCGCTGTCAACGGTGGAGATGTAGTGCGGCGGGAGCGGCTCGAGCGTGCGGGTGTCATACCAGTTGTAGAAGTGCCCGCGGAACCGGCGCATGCCCGACATCGTGGAGAGCGTGTCTGACGTGCGGTCGATGAGTCTGCCGAGTGTGTGATAGCCGAGATCGTATGCGGTCAGCCCGGCGAGCAGCTGCAGCCCCATGTTTGTGGGTGACGTGCGGTACGCCACCTCTCCTCTGGGGCTTTCCTGGAAGTTGTCCGGAGCAAGATAGTTGCCCTCCGGGCCCACGAACGTCTCAAAGAAACGCCAGGTCGCTCGTGCCGTCTGCCGAAGGGGCTCGGCAAGCGCAGGATCAAGAGCCGGCCGCTCGAGCTCACGAGTGAGCGATGCGCGCCAGGCGAAGAACGGCCCAGCAGCGAACAGCACCGCGAACGGGGCCGCCACCACCGCGCGCATGGGGGTAGAGAGCCCTGCCACCAACAGGAGGCCCACAGCGACTGCCGCCGAGGGGCCGAGGCGGCGCAAGTAGCCAGAGAGCCCTTGGCCAACAGAGCGCTCCACGTCGGCGGCGGTCTCCCATTCGAGCAGGTTGCGATGTGAGACCCACATACGCCACATGGCGCGAACCGCGGCGTCGAGCATCAGGTAGGCGTGATGAGGCAGCAAAGCGAGCGCGAGCAAGGAGCGGGTGGCGTCGCGCTGGAAGTCGGCCCAGACGTTTGCCGCCGAGCGGATGAACGGCACATCCCGAGGGCGGAAGAGCAGGCCGTTGGCCGCGCTGAAGTACACCGGGAAGAACCATGCGAGCCCCATGATCAGCGGCCAAGCCCACGACGGCCGAGGCAAGAGCGCCCAGCCGACCGTGAGAAGCAGCAGTGTGACCGGACCCGACATGCTGCGCCTCAGGTTGTCAGCGAGCTTCCAGCGGTGCAATGCAGACAGCGGGCTGCGGATGAACCCTGACTCACGCGGGATGCGCGCGCCGAGCCACGGGAGCGTCTGCCAGTCGCCACGCACCCAGCGGTGAAGCCGTGCCGCCTGAGCGCGATAGGTGGCAGGGTAATCGTCGAGCACCTCTACATCTGAGGCCAGCCCTACGCGCAGGAAGCACCCCTCGAGCAGATCGTGCGAGAGCAAGGTGTTCTCGGGGATAGCGCCATCAAGCACGCCATTGAAGACGTTGACTTCATAGATGCCCTTACCGGTGAAGCTCCCCTCGGCAAAGACGTCCTGGTAGGTGTCGGATACCGCGCCCGCGTACGGGTCAAGGCCCGTCACACCGGAATGCACCCAGGCATAAAAGGAGCGCGTCGAGGCGGGCAGGGCCATGCCGACTCGCGGCTGTATGAGCCCGTAACCACTGCGAACGATAGGCTCACCAGGCACCCACCGTGCGCGGTTAAGCGGGTGTGCGATGGTGCTCACGAGCTTGCGTGCGCCGTCACGCGGGAGCTGAGTATCGGCGTCCAGGGTGAGCACGAATGTCACACCCGCCAAGAACTCCTCATCACCGACACGGTGCGTGAAAGAGGTCTCACGGGTGTGGCGCAGCAGGTGGTTGAGCTCAGCGAGGGAGCCACGCTTGCGCTCCCAGCCCATCCAGATGTCTTCAGCGCCATTGTAGGTGCGGCCTCGGACGAAGAGATAGAAGGGGTGGCGCTGCCCGTTCTCTGCAGAATAGCGCTCGTTGAGCTCGACGACGCCTCGCACGGCCGCCTCGATGATCTCAGCGTCACCTTCGCGGTGTTCGCTGTTGGCGCCTTTCAGGTCGCCGAGGAGCCCGAATCCCAACTCAGCATCTCGGTTGGCAAGGTACGTGACCTCAAGATTGTCGAGCACTGAGCGCACCGACCCCACCGATGTGAGCAGGGCCGGCACGACCACGAGCGTGCGGTGCGGCTTCTCGATGGGCTGGAGGTAATCCAGCTTCGGCAAGATGCGAGGAGGGAACGCGCGTGCGGCAAGGCGGTTCGTGAGGGTGAGCGCGACATCGGAGAGCGGCACGACAGCCAGAAGCGCGAGGAGCGCGATCATCGGCGCCGGCGCACCCATGAGGAAGGCGTAGTAAGCAAGAAGCGCCACGACAAGTATCGTCAGCTTCGCTATCGAGCCCCAATAGAACAAGGCTCTATGACGCTGCAGCAGACGCTCGAACCGGTCACCTGCGCTCGGCACGTACGAGATGGTCGCCTCGAACTCGGCGCTTCCCTCACCGATGAGGTAGTGTCCGACATGGCCTACCGAGGGGTCCCCATCCACCCGGGATGAGCCGTCCAGCGCGCACGCCACAGCAGCTTCGGCGACCTCGATCTCCCCGAGCGGGCTGCGCTTGGCAAGTCGCTCAAGCTTGTGGCGGTACCGGTCGCGGCTGTAGAAGTCCATGCGCGCGTACACGTCGGCAGGATCTTCGCGCAAAACCAGTTCTACGAAGCTCGTGGCCTCGAAGAATCCTCGCCAGTCGAAGGCTTCAAGGAAGCGCACGGATGTGATGCTGTTGGCGATCGAGACCTGGTCGGCGGCTTGCTCTTGCTGCAGGGTGCGCGCGAGCATGTCCAGGTCATAGCCGGCAGCCACGAATCGGCGGGCGAGAAAGGCATTCGTCGCTTCGGCGCCGGCGTCCTCGCCCTGCAGCCGTTGGGAAAGGCGCACGAAGAACGCGGGCGTGGCGTTTGCCGAGGCTACGCTCAGCTCATCAAGCAAGACACGCAGCGCATCGGGGTCGTCCTGTGCCGCGAGAAGCAACCGCTCGGCCCACTCGTCGGCAGCGCGGGTGGCGCGATATGCGTTCACCACGCGGGCGGAAAGGCGCCGCAGGTTCTCCAGCGGCGCGACACGCAGCAGGATGGGAGTCGCCCAGACTTCGCCGATGGTAAGAGGCGAGACCTCCTGGAGGCCTTCTACGACTCGGCCGAGAAACTCGGCGTCAAGCTGCGCGTCTGTGT
>JAVEVF010000133.1:0-3141 GCA_034005175.1 Coriobacteriia bacterium
TTCGACTTCAGGTACGCGCGGAGATCCAGCACATGCTGACCCCCTTGGTGCGACCAGCGCATTCCGCTCCGCTTGAGGCGCGCCTGGACGAGATTCTTCGCGGCCGACTCGACGGGACCACTACCGATCGGCAGACCCAACGCGATGAAGTGCGCGTACTGCATTCGTGCCCGGTTATCACGGAAGTACTGGATGGCATTGCGAACTACCTTCCCCTCCTTGCAGTCCGCCGGCATCAGTCTGTGGTATCGGCACATCGACCGGATGGCGTGGTCGACACCGCGATCGTCGAGCTGGAGCTTCTCACGCTGCTGCTTGTGCCAGCGCTTCGCTTCGGCCGTATCCCCGAAGATCGCGGTAGCCGCCTTCATCAGGTTCTCCGCGGCATGGAAGAAGTCGAGGATCCAGATCGCGTCGGAGAGCACAGGCCGAGCGGCCGCCGCGTCCCAGATCGTGCCCTTGCCGTCGCAGAGCACCACCACCTCGCGAAACGCTTGCGCTCGCTTGGCGCGCAACACCTGATCGACCACGTCGTTGAGCAGCGAGGTCATCCCGGACTCAGGCATGCGCGCAAACAGTAACCGCCCGCTACACCCACCCCGGCAGTCGCGCGGCCGACGTGTCCAATCTCCGGGTCAACTCGTGGCCCGCGCCGACCGCCACAGCCGCGGCGTGAGCGTTGCCGGGTCACTCCCTTCGGCGAGGCGCTGCAGCACGTCTTTCAGGTACGCCCACGGCTCGACACCAAGCAGGCCGCAGGTGCCGATCAGCGAATAGGCGACTGCAGCGCGCTGCCCGCCCGCCGCTGATCCGGCGAAGAGCCAGTTCTTGCGCCCGATCGCGACGCCGCGCATCTGGCGCTCGACGCGGTTGTTGTCGATCTCGATGCGGCCATCGTCGCAGAAGCGGGTGAGCGCATCCCAGTGCCGGGTCATGTATCCGATGGCCTTACCCAACGGGCTCTTGGGCAGCACGGTCTTGCCCAGCTCAACGAGCCACGGGCGCATCGCTTCGAGCAGTGGTTTGCTGTGATGCTGTCGAAGTTCACGCCTGGCATCTGCATCGAGCGCTTGCTCCTTGGCCTGGCGCTCGACGGCATACAGTCGGCGCATCACCGCGATGACGTGCCCCACGTTCTCCGGGTCGGCCTCTTCGGCTTCCACGAAGCGACGACGGGCATGAGCCATGCAGCCCGCTTCAACGATCAGGCCAGAGAGGTAGAGGTGGTCGTAGCCCGAGTACGCGTCGGCTTCTTGGATGCCGCGGTAGTTGCCGAGGAACTGAGCGGGGCCGTCGCGACCACGGCCCGGCGTGAAATCGAACACGACTTCGTCGCGATCGCCGACGTAGGCCCAGAGGAAGCCACGCCTGCGTCCTTGCGGATGACTTCGGTCGAGGACTAACACCGGTGTGTCGTCGCTCTGCACGACCGCGGACTGAAGCACCGAGAACCGCATGGCACGCACGACCGGATCCAGGATCTCTGCGGCATCCTTGACCCAATCGCACAGCGTCGACTCGGCAATCTCAGCACCGTGGCGAGTGAGGATCTGGTTCTGCCGGTAGAGCGGGAGATGGTCCTTGTACTTCGACACCAGGACGTGCGCGAGCAGTCCTGAGGTAGCCATGCCCTTGGCGATCGGATGCACCGGCGGCTCGGCCGTCAGCACGCCGCACTCTTCATGCCTATTGCACGCGTACTTCGGCCGTACGGTCTCGATGACCTTGAGCACGGCAGGTGTGAAATCGATGCGCTCGGAGATCTCCTTGCCGATCTCTTCCATGGCCTCGCCGCAGCATGGGCAGCGGCGCTCGGACTCGGGCAGCTCGAGCGTTACGGTCTCGCGCGGCAGATCCTTGCTGATGCGCGTCGCGCCGCGCTTCTTGCGACGGAAGGTGACGTCTTCGTACTCCTCGTCTGGCGCTTCGTCGACTTGCGGTGGCGGCACCGGTTCGGGCTCGTCGTCGGGAAAGGGCAGCAGAGGATGGTTGTCTTCTCGGCGCTCGCTGCGCTTGCCGTAGAGCTGATGCAGCAGGACTTCGACCTTGTGTCGCAGTGCAGCGTTACTCGCAGTGAGTTCCGCGATCTTCGATTCGAGATCGACGACGCGAGCACGCATATCGCTCAGTTCTTCGTTGTCGTGCGTGCTGCTCATCGATGGTCACACAACGCACGGCGGCGTGCACTGTTTCATCCTGATCGAGAAAACCATCGTCGCCGTCTCGCTCCTTGCACGTCGAGTCCGCCAAGCAGCGCTGCGAGATCCGAGGCTGACATCTCGATTTGCTTGCTGGTGTCGTCCGAAGCGAGCGGCCAAGCGAACGTGCCCTTCTCGAGTCGCTTGTGCAGCAACCAGAACCCGGTGTTATCCCAGTACAAGATCTTGATGCGGTCGCGCCTGCGGTTGCAGAACACGAAGAGGTGGCCGCTCAACGGATCGTGCGAGAGCACGGTCTTCGTGATGGCGGCGAGTCCGTCGATCGATTTGCGCATGTCGGTCTCACCCCGAGCGAGGTAGATCCGGACGGATGTCGGCAAGCTCAGCATCGCAGGGCTGCCACGAGTCGTCGTAGCTCCGATGCGTCGAAGCCCGAGGGGATTCGCAGGGTCAACGCGGCGTCGATTCTCAGCTCGAAGCCGTCGACATGGCCGCTCTGGAGAGGGTCGTCGGCCACGACGGCGACAGGCACCAGATCAGGCTGGCGCCGCTTCAGCTTGCTGCGCCACCAATAGAGCGTGGAAGGGGTGATGCCGTGGACATCGGCGAACTCACGGACAGACAAGCCGCTCCGCTCCTGCTCAGAGATCAGGGCGCGCCACTTCGATTCTGATGACTTCGTCATGCCACCGGATCGTGCCGGCGAAGTCCGCGCCGACCAGATGGGTAGACCGGGCGCTTACGAAGCGGCTGACCGCGCCCATCAGAACACGATCTCGCCCGAGTTCTGGACTTCGGTTCTCGGGTGCAACGTCGACCAGTTCGTGGCTGCGACGTGCCTGCTCTGGACGGCTGCCATGCAGAATAGAGGCAGGCTCGACTTCGGCGTGTTCAGCGAACATGAACTGCCAATCCTGCGCAGAGAACTGCCCAAGACTCTCCTTGAAGACATCGCGAAAAGGTTCTTCATCGCAACTCCCGA
>JAVEVF010000045.1:0-14495 GCA_034005175.1 Coriobacteriia bacterium
ATCCTCGAGACGACGGCCGGTCGCATGGACACCAGCCAGTGTGGGCGTCTCGGCGAGATGAAGGGGGGCTTTGACCAGCTCATCGCCGGTACACAGCAGATCGAACAAGGCGCCAGCGGGCTGGTGACACTGCTTGATGGGCAGATCGCATACCTGAGCGGGATCATCGGAGGGATCGAAGGACAAGACCTGTCACAGATCGCGCAGCTTCCCACAGCCCTCGCACAGCTTACTGACGGTGTCACCTCGGCGCGTGATGGAGTGGATGGGCTTGTCGCCCTGCTGGACGGACAGATCGCCTACCTCGACGCCATCGGGTCTTCCAATGAGGCGCTGGAGTCTCGCGCCTGGGCGCTCGCTTCCGCATCTCCCGATGACACCACCACTGCGCTCGCGCAAGGTCTCTCTACGCAAAAGGCGATGATCAGCGGCCTTCGCGATGGAAATTCCGCGATGGGCTTGCCATATGGGTTAACCGATACGCGCGATCGTCTCGCCGAAGTCTCTTCGGGCCTTACGGGCATTGCAGACGCCCTGGGAGGGATTGCGGCAGGGTCGCAGCAGCTTGCCACACTGCCCGCACAGTTCGAGCAGCTCACAGGTGCTTTGAGGGTTCTGCGTGACGGTGGCAGCGTTCAAGGCCAGAAGCTTCCAGGCCTTGTGACTACCCGAGCAGGACTCGCGGGTGTCGCCACCGGCATTGATGGAGTGGGCTCGGGTCTCGGGTCTGCAGCAGGGGCCCTCGGCCCACTAGCCGAGCTTCCCGCGACCCTTGAGGATCTGCGCTCGGTCCTGCTGGCGCTAAGTGATGGCGGCACGGTGCAAGGGCACGACATCCCGGGCGTATCGATGACGGTCGAGGGCCTTGAGAAGATGTCAGCTGGGCTGGGCGATGGCATCGATGAGATCGAACTGGGCAAGACCACCCTCGATCTGATGGAGAAGACCGCGGATTCCTACACCACATTCCTCGGCATGCCCGAGGGTGCGACGGGCGATGTCCGCTTCATCTTCAAGCTCGAGGGCGTCGCCAAAGCCGAGCAGTAGCCCCGAGCAGCGCACTCGGCCTCACATACGTGCCGAGAGCGTGAGAACCCGGGTCGTCCCAGCGTGTGCCGCACTAGCGAAGCGGCTTGAACACTGCGCCTGCGGAGCGTGAAGTGAGCGGTGTCATCGATGGGACGAAGAGGACGGAGACGTCTTCGCCGAACATGAAGCGCGCCACCTGAGCTGCGTGCTCTCCTACGCTTACGGCGTGGGCGACACAGACCTCGCCGAGCATGTGAACGAGCACGCGAGGCTCGGGTCGCGTGACGGCGTCCCACACTCCGACCACCTTCCCATCGAGCAAGACCACGGAGGTCGCACGCCCAGCTGCATCGAACACGAACATGCGGCTGGCATCATCGATGAACAGACCCCGCCGGCGATATCCCATGAGCAGCGGATCGAGGCTCGGCAGGAACGCTATCGACGGGCTCGCGGGAGCCCCCACCGCAGCAAGCTCATCGATATCGGCAGCATGCACGAGGAACTCCCCGGGAATCCCGCTGAGCGCGATGCGCGCTATCTCGTCGCCGAGAACATCGAGCGCGCGGCGGGTGCGCTTACGTCCCAGGCCCGTCCACCAGGAGGTGTCCTCGGCGTGCACCGGGCCGAACGCACGGATGTGCGCGCGGACAAGCGCTACGTCCGCCTCAGGCTCGCGCACCGAGTCGAGGGACACTCCGGGAAGAGCTGTGGCAAGCGAGGTGTAGGTGGCCTTGTGGTCGAGCCAGCCGGTCCGGGGGCGGTCTCGGACGAGCGTGCCCTCGGCGTACATCAGGTTCACTGCTGCAGCGACGTCGATCTTCAAGGATACGAGGCGGCGGATCTGTGCACTGGTGAGCGCGGTGTCCGAGAGCGCATCAAGAATGGCTTCGCGCGCTGGTTCCATCCGCTCGTCGCTAAGACCTCGCGACCGCGCGTATGCACGAGCGTATTCCACCACCGGACCGTTGGTGGCGGCAAAGATGACAGGCATCATGTCGGTGCGCACCACGTACTCCATGCCGCGCATGCCCCGGATGCATACAAGTGAGCGCCGGTCATACAAAGCCGAGTCGAGCGCACCGATGGTGAGCGTCGGAAGGCGAGCAGCCAGTGCGAGGTAGGGAATCGACGGCTGCATGAACTGCACGCCGACGACGTCGCCCACCACGCTCTCGATGCTTGCAGGCTCCCAAAGCGTTCCGAGATGATGACGTGCGAGCACGCGGGTGACTGCACGCTCGGTGGAAGACGATGGCAGGCTCGTGAGGTTGAGGCAGGGGGCAGGCTTGCGCTTGCGCGGCGGGATGGCGGCAGAATCGGCCCGTCTGGAACTCGGCAGCGTTTCGACATCCACATCCAAGATCTCGTCAGTGAGATCGGAGATTCGGGTCAGTGCGATGAGGCAGCGCGCGGTTGCGAAGGGGGAAGCCAGGTGCTTCTGACCGAACGAGAACGCTTCGAATCCCCGCTGCACCCTGCGGGGTGTGACCGTCCCATCGCTGTCGAAGTTGTACGCGATGAGACAGGCGGCGAGCTCGGCCAGTGAACGACGATCCTCCGAGCGCGCTTGCGGGTCGCGCCAGACCTCAGGGTAGCGCCCCACGGTGTCCAGCACCCAAAGAGCGTCATACCACGAGCTCGGCCACTTCACGCTCTTGAACTGATAGCCGTGCCCGAAACTGTAAGGCCGTTCGGCCACTCGCCGCCGCCACACCTCAAGCGGCGTGCGCGCCGCTTCACCGATCTGGGGCGGGCGTTCAGCGGCGGGCAGGTGCGAGAATGCACGCAAGCCTTCGAGCGTCACCTGCGGACAGACGTCAGATCCTCGGGAGGCGGTGCGGAAGAGCGCGCGCTGCTCGGGGACACACTGCCAGCCCCATCCTTGGGGTGTGACGGCGAGATCGGCCGCCATCCGGTCAAGCGCGCGGCGAACCCGGGGATCGTCTGCTCGGCCGAATCTCAGCAAGACATCGGTTGTCACGTTGGTGTTACACGCCAGCGACCCGCCTTCTGGCCTGGGGCGGCCACCCTCGTCTTCAAGGGCGCGAAAGCGCCCCCGCGCGTCTTGCTGCTCGAGCATTTCGTCGAGAAGCACCTCGATGGCATCGAAGTCTCCTCGGCCGATGCCCATGTCTGCCAGAAGGCCCAAACGGTCAGGGAGGAACGTGAGACGGTGGCGAGCCCCGCCTTGCCCGAGAGGCTCGTCCCAGGTCGGGAGGGAAGCGACGAGACTGCGCACTGCAGGATCATCGACGACAGCGGCGTGGGCCATGCGCACGGATACCTGGTCATGCGCCATGCCGAGCACACCGGTAAGCGTCGCCCAGACAGCGCAGGCTTCCTCCGATCCCAGTAGCCAGGGGATCGGATCGGTGCCGAGGAGCTCGCTGAAGTCGGGACTGGTCATTGGCGAGCGCGATCGCGCGACACGCGGTGTCGGTTACTGCGCAGCAACGACGAGATCGACCTCGGAGCCACGTGGCGCAGAGACGTTCGCGATGGGGTCTTGCGAGACGATGGTGCCGGCCGGCAACGCCTCCGATGTCTCAGCGATCACCTCGCCGACTGCGTAGCCCGCATCGGCAATTGTTGCACGGGCATCGGCCTCGGCCAGGCCGACGACGTCAGGCACGACGCTGTGAAGCCCATCAGCCCCACCGCTGCTTCGAGATTGAAGGCTGCACGCCGTAAGAGCGAGCACGAGCATGGCGAGTGTCAGAATGTGTATCGGACGCTTCACGGATTCTCCTCCTGTCGCGACCCTTCCGGCTATTGTCCGCGGTACCTCTCCAATCACTCGGCCATGTCAGCCCCAACGCACGTGTGCCGCACGTTCATGCTACCGAGTGATCTACGTCTGCGCGAAGAACGCATCCACCTCCGTCAGACGCGCCTCGATCTCGCCTGCCGGCAGGAACGAGGCTTCAAACGAGTTGCGTGCGAGAGTGTGGAGATGTTCGCGCGTGAGGCCGAGCTGTTCGATGGCAGCCCGGTAGTTCTCCAACACATAGCCGCCGAAGTACGCGGGATCGTCCGAGTTGACGGTTGCCACGATGCCGGCTTCCAGCATGTCGCGCAACGGGTGGGCAGCGACCGATTCAAACCCACCGAGGCGTACATTGGAAAGCGGGCACACCGTGAGGGGCACGCGGTCGGCCACGAGGCGGCGCACCAGGCCCGGGTCGGACATGGCGGCAACGCCGTGGTCGATGCGTGCGACGTGCAGCAGGTCCAGAGTCCGACGCACGCAATCAGCGTCGCCTTCCTCGCCCGCATGTGCCACCACCTCGAACCCTTCAGAGCGTGCAAGGTCGAAGACGCCTACGAACTTCTCGGGTGGGTTTCCCACCTCGGCTGAGTCAAGCCCTATCGCGGTGATCACGCCTCTGTACGGAAGCGCGTCGCCGAGCGCCTGAATGCCGTCGGCTGCTGGCAGGTCACGCAGCAGACACATTATGAGACGCCACGAGATGGAGAGGTCGCGCTCGCCTTCGCGCAGGGCTGACACGATGCCCTCGGCGATGTCATCGAAGGCGACGCCTCTCCGTGTGTGCACCTGCGGGTCGAAGAACGGTTCGACATGGCGCACCCCATCTGCCGCCGCACGCTTGAGATAGGCCGCGGTGAGATCGCGGAAGTCGGCTGGAGTGCGAAGGACCGAGGTGCTTTCATAGTAGATGTCGAGAAAGCTTTGAAGGTCGGTGAACTCGTAGGCTGCGCGCGCCTCCTCGGCAGAGGCGAAGCGCGTCTTGACCTTGTTGCGCTCGGCAAGCTCAAGCATCATCTCAGGCTCAAGCGTGCCCTCCAGATGCAGGTGCAGCTCGGCTTTTGGCATACGCCGCGCGAGGTCGACAAGGGCGGTGATATCGTCGGCCATCGGTGATGCTCCCTCCCTCGGCAACGACTGTCCATGACGGCTCACACCGAACACCCATGGTTGTCGCTTCTACATTGTGCACTATGAAACACGCTCATGCGCTCCGCTCTCGGCGGCCCAGGCTTTTCGATGACTCTCGTTGACTTTGGGGTATTCGTTCCCAATGTGCCCGCTGCGCATGTGGCGAGGGCCATGGTGACGTAGCGAGAGTGCGGAGAGCTGCCACGGGATACGGAGCCCATCTGTTAGGCTTTAGGCGACAGGAATCTGCAGGGAGGCGAGCGCATGGGACCTATCGGTGTGCACTCTGAGGTCGGCAGGTTGCGCACGGTGCTCGTGCACCGGCCGGGCCGCGCGCTCGAGCGACTGACGCCGCACAACCGCGAGTCGTTCCTGTTCGATGAGATCGTGTGGGTGGAGCGCGCACAGCGCGAACACGACTACTTCGTTGAGGTGATGCGTGAGCGCGGCGTTGAGGTCCTGTACCTCCACCAGCTGCTGTCAGAGGCGATAGACGCCTCGCAAGATGCCCGCGAGGACCTCGTGGCGCGTGCGGTGTCTCCCTACACCGTGGGGCCCTCGCTCGTGCAAGACTTGCGCAAGTATCTGCTCGATCTTCCTGCAGATCGTCTGGCCGATGCGGTCGTCGGGGGCCTGCTCATCAGCGAGGTCGACGGTCTCGACCCTGCCGAGCTCGCACGGTACTCGCTGGGTGCCGTTCTCACCGACGAGGATGGGTTCGTCCTGCCACCGCTGCCCAATACCATGTTCACGCGTGATTCCTCGGCGTGGCTCTACGACGGCGTTGTCCTGCCACCGCTGTTCTGGCATGCCAGGCGGCTCGAAGTGGTGAACACCTCGACCGTCTACCGGTACCATCCGCGCTTCGCCGAGGCGGACTTTCGCTTCTGGTACCCGCCGGATGGCGATGCCGAGCGGTTCGCGGTGGAAGATCTCGGCCAAGGGATCTCGCTCGAGGGCGGCGACATCATGCCGATCGGCAACAAATGCGTGCTCGTCGGCATCGGTGAGCGCTCGACGGTGCGTATGGTGGAACACATCGCGCACTCGCTCTTCGCACCTGGCAGCGCCGACCGTGTAATCGCCTGTCGGCTCCCACGGTATCGCGGGTACATGCATCTCGACACGGTGATGACCTTCGTTGACCATGATGCTGTCACAATGTACCCATCCGTGATCGACCAGATGAAGGTCTACAGCGTGCGTCCTGGCAAGCGTGATGGCGCATTTGAGATCACCGAGGAACAGGGGCTTCTCGAAGCCGTGGCAGACGCTCTTGGCGTGCCACAGATACGCGCTATCCCCACGGGCGGCGACAGCTTCCAGGCCGCGCGCGAGCAGTGGGATGATGCCAACAACGTGGTGGCCATCGAGCCGGGTGTGGTCGTGGGCTACTCCAAGAACACGGCCACGAACGCAGCCTTGCGGGAGGCGGGGGTCGAAGTCATCGAGATCGAGGGCTCCGAGCTCGGCAAAGGCCGAGGTGGATGCCACTGCATGACCTGTCCTATCTCACGAGATGCGATTGACTGAGTGTTGCCGGCCAACGCCTGCCCGAGCGCAGACTGAGGTCGGTGATGTGAGAGCGAGGTCTCATGGCCGAGGGAGCCGCCACCATCCGGATGTTCGGGCTGCTGCATTCACTGCGGCAGGAGCGGGGTCTGCCCTCGGTGGTCGAGATCGAAATCCCACCAGAAGGCATCTCGGCACGCCAGATCGCACTCGACCTCGAACTGCCTGTCGATGAGATCGAGGGCGTGTTCTGCAACCATGTCGTGCACGACCTCGACTACCGCATCATGCCCGAGGACCGTGTGGCGTTCGTGCCTCCCGGTACGCCGGGGCCTCACCGGTTCTTGCTGGGGCTGTACCGGGCTGGCTCGGGAAGTGGCAGCACAGCAGAGTAGGTCATGAGCCGAGCGGAAGGCGAAAGCCCACTGTCGCTCCGTGGCCGGGCTGGCTTTCGGCGAACACCTCGCCACCGTGGTCCTCCACGATCCGACGGCTGATTGAAAGCCCCAGCCCTATCCCTCCGGTGTCAGTCGTGCGTGCGGCATCGGCTCTGTAGAAGCGCTCGAAGATATGTGGGAGGTTATTCGGGTCGATTCCCGGCCCGGTGTCTTGCACTCGCACCTCCGCAGCACGTCCGACCACTGCGACTTGCACGTCGATGGTGCCGGACGGGGTATGTCGCACCGCATTGCCAATAAGGTTACGCAAGACCTGCGACAGGCGTGATTCATCACCCACCACAATCACTTGCGCATCGGGTATGACTGATTTGATCAAGACTCCCGGCGTGGCAAGCGGCTGTGCGCGGCGTGCTTCGGTGACAGCGAGGGCCGCAATGTCTAACCGCTGCATGTCGTAGCTCAACCGCCCCGCCTCGGCAAGCGTCAGTTCCTGGAGGTCGTCGACTACATGGCTAAGATGTGCAAGGTCATCGACCAGTGATGCCAGGCGTTCGGGTTCAGGTGCTAACACGCCTTCGGCCATCCCCTCGGCCTGCACGCGCGCTGCCGCAAGGGGGTTTCTGATCTCGTGCGCGACATCGGCGATCATGCGTCTGCGCGAACTCTCGGTGTCCTGAAGTGAGTGCGCCATTGCGTTGAAGCTATCACCGAGATCGATGATCTCTTGCGGACCACTCACGGTTATGCGGTGGCCGAGGTGACCGGTTGCAAGCATTGCTGCACCGTGCTCCAGATGTTGCAGAGGGTCGCTGATGGCGCGCGCGAGCAAGAACGCAACGACTGCTGCAACGATTGCCGCCGTCACCCCGCCAAGAATCACTCCCCGGTCAACGCTTGCCAAGAAAGCCTGTTCGGCGGCCCCACGCATGGCCGCTCGACCGGGTCCCATCATCCCCACCCCGTGGTGAGTCGATTGCATCCCCATATAGGTGCCAAGTGCCCGAAGGAATGCTTCGCGGGTGACGAGGCTCACGATGAGCACCGAGCTCAGCCCCGCAGTGAGCGTTCCCAGAAAGATGCGCCAGAAAAGACCTGAACGGAACACCGGTCAGCCCCCGACCTTGTAACCCACACCGATCACAGTGTGTATGTAGCGCGACGCACGCGGATCCTCGCCAAGCTTCTTGCGGACGTTCTTGATGTGGGCATCGATGGTGCGCTCGTAGCCCTCGAATGCTTCTCCGGAGACGATCTCAAGCAGCTGACCGCGGGTATAGACGCGACCGGGATGCGCTGCCATCGCGGTAAGGAGATCGAACTCCGATCTTGTCAGCTCTACCGTGCGCTCTCCCACTCTCACGAGCCGGCGCCGTGGGTCGATCACAAGATCTCCGACGTGGATGGGGGCATCCGCCTCAATATCGAGAGAACGGTCCACTCGGCGAAGAACCGCTTTGACGCGCGCAACCACCTCGCGCGGACTGAACGGTTTGGTCACGTAGTCGTCGGCGCCCACCTCAAGTCCGATGAGGCGGTCGATCTCATCTGAGCGTGCGGTCACGAGGATCACGGGTATCCCCATCGGCAGAAGACGGCGGGTGATCTCGATGCCATCGGTACCGGGGAGCATGACATCGACGAGTGCAAGGTCCGGGTGATGTTCGATGGCGAGCGAAAGACCAGCATCGCCATCGGTGGCAGCCAGTGTCGCAAAGCCCTCAGCCCGAAGGTATTCGGAGAGGACATCGACGATCTTCTTGTTGTCGTCTACCACCAGAATCGTGCGCACGTGCGTCTCCTTGCATCAAGTATGACATGGAGCAGAGGGCGGGCCATCGCGGCCCGCCCTCACTCGTATGAGGCATCTGACGGTATCGTCGTGTCGTAGGCTTCAGCGCCCGTTCGGGCAGACACAGGTGCCACAGTCATCCGACCGTTGCCGCTCCCCATGCTCAGTGCGCGTGGTTTTGCCGCCCGGGCATTCACCTTGCGTCGGTGTGGCGGGAGCTTTCGATGCGGGCTGGGCTACGACGGGCTGTTCCACGGGTCTCACGGCGGTCCCTTGTGCGGGCTTGGCAGCCGTTCTCTCTGCAGGACTCGCTGAGGTTGTAGGAGCCGTCTTTGACGTGGTCTTGCGTTGGGCACTGCGATTCTGGCAGCCGGTATCTGTGGACGTGATTCTCTCGGTGATGCGGTCGCTCATGTGCGTGAGCATGTTGTCGGCCTGCGCCTGGGTGATGGCCCCATCGGCCACGAGCTCATCAAGCGCTGTCTTGCGCGCATCGAGCGTCGCGTCAGTAAGCTCCTCGGTGCTCACGCCTTCAGCGGCAGCGATGTCGGCGATGCTCTTTCCCGCCGAGCGCTGCTCGGCGATTTCTTCTGACGACAAGCCTGTGAGTCTGGCGACGGTGTCACGCAAGCGCGCGCCAGCGTCGGCCATCATAGTGCCTGGCCTGATGTGCAGGCCGCAGTATCCGCCACGCCCCGCTCCTGCGGTTTGCTCGGCTGTCTCCAGGGAGCGTGCAGCGAACGCCCCTGATATCTGACCGATAACCAGCCCAGCCACGAGCGTGGCTGCAGACAAGGCGATCGCTCGGTTCCGATTCATGAGAAGTCCCTCCTTGAAGCACTGTTGTGAACGTGCAAGCAGAGTGTCTCGTGTTGATGTGAATATGAGGTGAACTCCCAGAGGGCTTTGAGTGAGCACAGAGCCGCGAAACGGCCACGCTCTGCAGACTTGTCTCGACGGCACTCAAGCACGCTCGGGCGATCCATGATACACTGCCGCAGCTCACCTAAGACCCGGTTGTCCTGTGCCGCCCGATGCGGCCCGCGAAGAGGATCAGCTGCGTCTGCCACGCAGTGCGACCCTGATGCGGCGCACGGTACAGGAGAAAACAGATGTCGTTTCACTCGCTCGGCCTTGAGCCGCGCCTTCTCGACGGTGTGTCCGCCATGGGCTACACCGACCCCACCCCGATTCAGACACAGGCGATTCCGCAGATCCTTGCGGGCCGCGATGTCGTCGGTGTCGCGCAGACCGGTACCGGCAAGACCGCCGCGTTCGTCCTGCCAACGCTGCAGCAAACCTCTACTCGCCAGGGCGTCCGCGCGCTCATCGTGACGCCCACCCGCGAACTTGCGCTGCAGATCTCCGAGGTCATCGGTGATGCCTCGCGTCGGACCGGCCATCGCTACGCGGTTGTTTACGGCGGCGTGGGCATCCAGCCGCAGATTCAGAAGCTGCGCCGTGGCGTCGACATCGTCGTCGCCTGCCCAGGCCGCCTGCTCGACCTGCACTCCCGCGGCGCCATCGATCTGTCGCGCGTTGAGACGCTCGTGCTCGACGAGGCCGACCGCATGCTCGACATGGGCTTTTGGCCAGACGTCAGCCGCATCCTCGGCTTGCTGCCGACCCGTCGGCAGAACCTGCTCTTTTCTGCGACGATGTCGCCTGGTGTGCTGAAGGTCGTCGAGTCGACGTTGCATGACCCTGTGCGTCTCGAGGTCTCGCCGCCTGCCACGCCGGTCGAGCGCATCGGCCAGACGCTGTACCCGGTCTGCCGCACCCAGAAGACCGACCTGCTCGTCGAGCTGCTCAAGCGGCAGGGCCACACCCGCACGCTCATCTTCACGCGCACCAAGCACCGCGCCGATCGCCTGAGCCGCCAGCTCGAGCGCAAGGGCTTGCCGAGTGCTGCGATCCACGGCGGGCGCAGTCAGGCGCAGCGCCAGCGCGCGCTCGACGCGTTCAAGTCCGGCCGCTCGCCGGTGCTCGTAGCGACCGACGTGGTGGCCCGCGGCATCGATGTCGACGAGATCAGCCACGTCATCAACTACGACATGCCCAATACCACCGAGGACTACGTGCACCGCATCGGACGAACTGCCCGGGCAGGTGCGAGCGGCAGCGCGATCAGCTTCCTCTCCGCCGAGGAGACCGACGTGCTGCGCGAGATCGAGGCGGTGCTCGGCTCCACACTCGTGTGCGAGGACCTTGAGGGCTTCCGCTACGCCGAGCGCCACGTGCCCGACCCCGGGCGAGTCGTCGCGCGCGCAGGCGGGCGCGGGGGCTCGGGAGGCAATGGCGGAAGGAACGGCGGCGGTCAGCATGTGGGTAGCCGGCGCGCCGGCCGTAGAGGCGGCAAGGGGCGCGCGGGCAGGCGCGGGTAGAGGAAGGCCGCATCGCACGGAGCGAACCCGGTCTTGCGCCCAGCAAATACCTTCGACTACGGTGGGGTGACGACTTCATCGAGCTGGGATTGCGAGGGGGACCGCAAACCAGCATCGGCTTGCTCCTGAGAAGGAGCGGGGGGCCACAACTTGGTCGAAAGCTTGGTACCTGAAGGACCTCACGCGGCGAGCAGTCCGGTACGGCCTGTACGACTACATGTGGGGTCGCATATTCGCTTCCACCAGGTACATGGCGGGTGCAATCTTTCCGAAAGCGAGCGCTATGCGGAATGTCTTCACACGAGGCCAAGTCTACAGTTCATGGTGGTTCAAGCATGTGAGACGAGGTTTCGGCTGGGTAGACCGCTCGATTTGGGGGATAGCTGACACAGCCAGTTACACAACCTTTCCATTCTTGCTCAGTGCCTGGGACTACTCGAACTGGGGCACCAAACTCGTGGTTTCGTTGACCGCTTGTACTGTGTCCGGAATGGTGGCGGCCGCGGCGATTCACCGATATGTCAGTCGCGGCCGACCGAGCAGCGGTTATGGTGTTAGCTGGAGAGTATCCAGAACGATTGCGAGCGCCGCCTCGGTAAGGAGCCTTGCCCGGGATTACTATTACCTGTCAACAAAGAAGTGAGGTATCGCCTGTGGGGTTGATTGGCGACTTACTGCACATGGTCGGTATCCATTGGTTCGCTGTTGGAGGCGAAGCCTTGCGCCTAGGCATCGCGCCGAACGTGCGCTATCGCAGTTGGACTGGGATTCCTCAGGGATTCTGGACGCTCTGGTAGCGGTTGATCCATGCCTCTACTACAACGTGCGTGAATCGCGTAACGCATACCTGCCAGCTGCGCGCATGATTTCCGAAGAGATCAGGACCGGGACCTCGCTGAGCACGTCAGCAGTGAAGATGTTGATCGATCGCTCATTGGGGTCAACAGGCGGCTGTGCCGGTGACAGTGCGCGAGTCGATGACCTTGCGAAGGCCATTGTCCGTCGATCTCGGGAAGGTGGGTCCATTCATTGAGGACTGACCTACGGAGGGAAAGCCGGTCACCTTCCTCATCGCGATCACCGACAGGGGCGACGTCGCCGCGCTCACCGACACCCAAGGCACGCCCTTCGCCCGCTACACCTACGACCCGTACGGCGCCGTGCTCTCGCAAGCATCGAACGCTGTCACCGGCATCTCAGCCGCGCTCGCCTCTTCCATCGCCGCCAGACAGCCGCTCCGCTACGCCGGCTACGTCTACGACGCGCACTCGGCCACCTACTACCTCTCTGCCCGCCACTACGACCCGGCCACCGCGCGCTTCCTTTCCAAAGACCCCGCGCGTGATGACGGGGACGAGAGCGCCTACCAGTACTGCGCAGGGGACCCGGTGGGGAGGGTGGATCCGAGCGGGGAGTGGGCGGAGAGATATACGTGTGCAGCGAGGGGCCCCAATAGTTTCAGAGTCAAAATGGGCTGGCCGTTTCTGTCGAAAGGCTACTGTCTAGCCTTTGCTGCAGACCTCGTCTTCAAGTTGGGGACTAGAGGTCAATACAAGAAGATGGGAGTCCAACGCATCGCGGTAGAGTCGTACGCCCATGCCGTCGCACACTATGCCGGCAAAGCCGCTGTGGCTACGCGTATCATGCGGAAATTAGGAGCGGAGTTGAGGAATCGGGGCTCAGAGGCACATGTCAATAATAACGAACGGCGGGTTATGGTCCGCCGATTCTATACTGTCTGGGGTCTTGGTCCTAATATCTGATTCCTGAATGGATTAGAAAGCTCATCATACGTCCATCGGCTGCCAGATTGGCGGGAAGGAAAGGCTGTGTGGGACTGGTTTGCGTTGACGTTCTGGGACTTCTCATCGTTTATCCTCTGGATTGCGATCTTCCTGCTGGGCTTCGGCGCTGCCAGGCTATTGTTTCTCACACTCGCACACAGAATGCCTGTCAAACGCTCGGGAATCATCGCCGGTGCCACACTTCTGGGCGTTGCTGTGATCTTCGCCCTCTCGTCCGCCTGGGCGACAGGTCGCATCGTCCCCGATTCGGAACCCGAGCCTTTTAACGCAGAAACATGGGAATCCAAACCCTGGGTGCGATACGCGATGGCACAACATATGGTGGAATCAGGCGAACTTCTCGGCATGAGGCGTGAAGAGATGTGGTCGATGTTGGGTTACGGAGACGGCTCTTATAGCGACCCATCAGGAATTGGCACCGATATGCAAGCCTGGAGGCTGTGGCGGCCACGGGATCTACTGCTTGTGCTACCACCCGAACTGAGGCTCGACTACGATCAGCGCGGGCGAGTCATCCGTGCATGGGTCGAGCCGGGGGTGCCGCATTTCGAGTAAGTGCTTTCGACTTGTTCAGAGTTCCGTCGCTGTCGGCAACGCAAGGCATACATCACGGAGGCTTCGTCAACTGCGGTTACGAAGAAAGATGAACAGATATGGCCGAAAGGCCCGAAGAGCAAGAACAAGAGATGACGATTTCAAAAGTCTCTCGCCGAGAGCTCCGCAGTATGCTTCGCCGCTGGAGGCTACTAGATTTAGACGCATGGGAATCCCTCGGCTGTCTATTCACTCTAAGTACAGGGATCCCGGAAATTCGTCTATACGACTCAGTAATCAATCTCGGATTGCGAGAGCAAATCGAAGACACGGCTATTGAGGCAGCCCAACTTCTTGCTTCTGAGTTGGAAACAGGGGAAGGATTCTTGATCTCTGACGGTCATTGGCCGCGCAGTGAAGCCTTGAACGAAGAGAGCTTTCTTGTGGAGATCGTCGCCGCATCTGGAATCACGCGAGCTTTCGGAGGGGCAATCAAGATCGGACATCTCTCTGCTGCCCAGATACAACAACTGATGGAAGAAGTGACCAAAGGGGCCCTGCACGCTCGCTTCGACTGCGGGATTGTTGTGAGGACCTCCCGATGCCCCATCATTTGGAATCCATGCCATCACGCTGATGTCCATGTGTTCACCGACGGCAGCCGGAAGATAGTCGATAAAATCCGCCATCCTGCGCATGCATCGGGACTGTTAGTGAATGAAGAGCATTGTGTGGATGGGGAGTAAGCTGGTGACCGATGTTACAGTGGATGGCTGCGCAGGATGCAAATATGGCAGCGACGAGATTTCTCGGCCGGTCGGCTACGGCTTTGGGGAACACGGAGAGTCACGAGTGCAGACGAGATCGGGATCGACATGGAGCGCGACATGCAGGGTCGGGGCCGAGTCGAGTTCGAGGAGGACGGCAGCCCACTCGACATCGTGTGGACAATCATTCCGGAAGGGGACGAGATCCTAAAGTCCGTGACCGTGGTTCCATGAGCAACTGCTCATCTCAACATAGCCCGTCACGAAATGAGCTCCTCCTGCGTCGCTTCCTGGGCGGTTTGGTGACGTGCGTAGGGTTGGTCACCGTATATGTGGTGCAGGCTGCCATCATCTTTGCCATCCCGGCAATCGG
>JAVEVF010000046.1:0-14416 GCA_034005175.1 Coriobacteriia bacterium
CTTCCTGTGATGGACAAGCACGCGCTTGCGCGGCAGATATGTGACCGGCTCGCAACGCTCATGACTGAGCGCCGTATCGCGGGCCGTCAAGGAGGAGAAGACGTATGACGCTTTCCGGGCGCATGAAGAAGATCTCGGCTTACATCGGGGAGGCTGATCGCTACGACGACCGGCCGCTTTACACCGCACTCCTGGAATCGGCACGCACGGCGGGATGCGCAGGTGCGACCGCGCTTCGGGGAATGGCGGGGTTCGGCGCCACGAGCCGAGAGCACGCCAAGCACGGCGTGCGCATGTCAGTCGACCTGCCGGTGGTGGTGGAGGTAATCGACGAGCCTGACAAGATAACAGCGCTTGCCGAGGTGTACGCCGCGATGATCGGCGACGGGCTCATCACTGTCGAAGATGTCACCGTGCTTGTCTACCGAGGAGGCGTGACCGGCGGGCCAGAGCCCAAATGAGTGGGCCGAGGAGGTCCCGTTGCATCTGCGCACTTGCCGCACGGGCCGGTGAGCCGTAATATGCTGCTTTGTCGCCTTGAAGCGGCACCGGGCTGTAGCGCAGTTTGGTAGCGCACTTGACTGGGGGTCAAGGGGTCGCAGGTTCAAATCCTGTCAGCCCGACCAGGTATGCAGCGCCAGGGGTGGTTCCTCGCCGAGAGGGGCCACCCCTGGTTATGTGCGGAGTGGGCCAGAGACGACGACGCGAAACGAGCGTGTCAGAGTGGGGAGCTAGGACCACGGGCCGGGTATCAGCGAGCTGCCCGAGGTCCCGAAGCCGCCGAGGGGCATGAGCGAGGAGGAGTACTACGACCTCACCCAGAAGCAGCGCGGATATGAGCGCGCCATCCGCAAGACCAAGGCAGAGATCGCGGACCTGCGCCTCGCGGCGCTGACGATACGAATGCGCGCCTGAAGCTCGGTGCCCAGCACAAGCGGCTCAAGATGTTCTGTGACAAGACCGACCTGCCGCGGATCCGGATGCGCGAGCAGGCCTACGCGATCGGCGGGCAGCCGTGGGCGTTGCGGTCGACTGCTGCTATCAAGGTCCCCCTACATGGAGGCTTCAGCATCTCGAACCACGCGCTGGGGCGATCCATCGAGCGCGGCGTCTCGAAGACGAATATCCAAGACGCGATAGATCATCCGCTCCATAAGACCGGGGTGACGCTCGACAGCAAGGGTCGGCCGAGCTACCAGCTAATCGGTGAGCGCGCTACAATCGCAGTGAACCCGGATACCGGCATGATCGCCTCTACGTGGAAGACGAAGGCCGGACTTAGGAGGAAGTACTAAGGTGGCGGTCCTTAATCTTTCAGAGAAGCAGGCTGTATTCCTCGCACACCACGGTGTCGTCTTCGACTTTGCGGCGATGTCAGAGGACGACCTCGCACAACTGGAGGAGGATCTCGGCAACCTACTGATGCGCGAAGGCCTGGACGACGCATACGACGACAATGCCGTCGGCCGGCAGGTCCGCGAGATCATGGACCTCCTAGACGATTAGTGGCGACTCAGTAGGCCGCACGTCTCCGAAGCCCCCGTCGGCCGGGGGCTCTCTTAGTTCCAGGTGACATATCCCGTAGCCTCGATGGCGGCCGGGAGACATCGCGGAGAGAACCGCGGCAACCAATCCCCTCCCGGGCTCGTGAGAGCCGAGACACAGGCTCTTGCGACAACGGAGCACGGAAGGGGACGGACGGGATGAAGTTCAAGAAGGACACCGAGGGCATGCTCGTGCTCGATGAGAGCGGCGACCCTATCGCGATAAGCGACAAGGGCGAGGCCGAGAAGCTGCGCAAGCAGACCGACGAGCTCTCGGCAAAGAGCGGCAGCGTCGAGGACCTCCAGAAGCAGATCACCGACCTGCAGGATAAGCCGCAGGATCACCCACCCGCGCCCCAGGTGGCCGCCTCATCTTCATCAAGGGTATATATGACCTGAAGCCACACAGTGTGCGTATTGTGAGAGGCGGCATCCACGTCTCCAGTTAGGCTTTATGCTTCATGCACCTGCACCACACCAACAAGAAGAGGAGGGGTTGATGACAGGAGCCGAGACCGAGACTGAAACGACGCGCGCCGCACACGACGATCGGATCAACGACGTGTGGACTGTGGCGAACGTCATCACCGCGCTCAGACTCCTCTTGATCCCGTTCTTCTTCTCCGTGATGCTTTCTGACCGAGCGCATGCGGACACGCTCGCGTTCGCGCTCTTCGCCGCAGCAGCGGGCACCGACTGGCTTGATGGCCAGATCGCGCGACGCACAGGAACGGTCACCGCGCTCGGCAAGGTCATCGACCCGCTCGTTGATCGGCTCCTGCTCGCCTCGGGCGTAATCGGCCTGTATCTGGTGGAGCGCGTTCCGTTCTGGCTCGTGGCAGTCCTCGTTGCGCGTGACGCATACCTGCTTTGGGGTGCGTACCGGCTTGAGAAGCTGGGCGAGCGCATGCCGGTTACCTACATCGGCAAGGCCACCACGGCCGTGTTGCTAACCGGCTTTTCTCTGCTCATCCTCGGCAGGCCGACCTTCGAGCTGGGCGGTGTCGAACACTACCTCGGCGAACCTATCGTGCTTGTCGGGCTGGTGCTCTCGCTTTCGAGTGCCGTGCACTACACCGTCTTAGCCAAACGGCTGGTACAGGCAGCAATAGAGCGGATGATCGCCGAGAGGACCGACTGACAACCGTGTGAAGAAGGGGGAGACCATGCGTGCAGTGATCATGGCTGGCGGCGAAGGTTCGAGGCTTCGCCCGCTCACCAGTCTGCAGCCAAAGCCCATGGTGCCAGTCGTCAACCAGCCGGTCATGGAGCATATCATCGGCCTTGTGCATCACCACGGCATCAACGACGTGGTTGCCACGCTTGCATTCATGCCGCAGGTCATCCAGGACTACTTCGGGGATGGCGAAGAGTGGGGCATGCGCATGTCCTACGCGCTTGAGGAGACCCCGCTCGGGACCGCTGGCTCTGTGAAGAACGCAGAGGCGCTGCTGGCCGGTGAGCCCTTCATCGTCATCTCGGGGGATGCGCTCACCGACATCGACCTTACTGAGGTCATCGCGTTTCACCGTGATCGTGGGGCCGCTGTCACCATAGCGCTCAAGAGCATGCCTGACCCGCTTGAGTTCGGGGTGGTCATCACCGACGAGGAGGGGCGCATCGAGCGCTTCTTGGAAAAGCCCTCTTGGGGGCAGGTCTTCTCGGACACGATCAATACGGGCATCTATGTAATCGAACCCGAGGTGCTCGCGCACGTTCCTTACGGCAAGCCATTTGACTTCTCGTCGGAGCTCTTTCCCTTGCTGATGACGAAGGGCTACCCGTTGTACGGCTGCGTGGTGGACGGCTACTGGTGTGACATCGGCTCGTTTGACTCCTATGTGCAGGCGCATCGAGACGTCCTTGACGGAAAGGCCAGGGTCTACGTGCCAGGCGTTGAGACACGTGAGCGCGTGTGGATCGACGAGGGTGCACGCATCGAACGCGATGTCACTATCGGCGATAAGGTAGTCATCGGCCCGAACGTGACCTTGCGCGAAGGTGCTGTCATCGGCGACTACACGGTGCTCGGCGATAACTGCGTCATCGGCAACGAAGCCACAGTAAGCCACTCGGTGCTGTGGAGCGACACGTTCGTAGGCAGACACGCGACGGTGCGCGGTGCGGTGCTTTGCCGCAAAGTCGATGTGCGTGCGGGGGCAGCGGTGGACATGAACTCGGTCATCGGCGATGAGACCATGGTGGGACGTGGCGCGCATATCGGTGCGAACGTGCAGGTTTTCCCGTCCAAGCGCATCGAACCCGCGGCGTTCGTGACCTCATCCATCATCTGGGAGACCACCGCGTCGAAGAGCTTGTTCGGTGCCGAGGGGATCTCAGGCCTTGTAGGGGTTGACATCACCCCCGAGCGAGCGATGCGCGCCGCCCAGGCGTTCGGCTCGATGCTGCCGAAAGGCTCTCACGTGATAGTGAGCCGCGATGCAAGCCGAGGTGCGCGCATGATCAAGCGAGCGATGGTGGCGGGACTCAACGCCTCAGGGTGCCACGTTCGCGACCTGCGTGCAGGTTCACCTGCGCTCACGCGCTTCACCACACGCGACACGCGCTGCATGGGTGGGATTCACGTTGCGGCATCCGGAGACGATCCGCAGTCGCTGCGCATGAGCTTTTACGATGAGGACGGTCTGGATATCGCGCCGTGGGAAGAGAAGAAGCTCGAGCGACTGTACTTCAAAGGCGAGTTCAGACGTGCGTTCCTCGAAGACGTGGGGGAGATCATCTACCCGCCTCGTGCGCTCGAGTACTACACCGCGGGACTTGAAAAGGCGCTCGAAGGTCAGATTCCCACTGAGGGTTCCTGGATCAAGGTGATAGCCGATCTCGGATTCGGCGCCGCGTCGCTGGCCTTGCCGAGAGTGGCTTCCGCGTGGCGCGTGAACATGGTTGCCCTGAACCCCTTTGTGGATGCGGAGCGCATGGAGTCTGCCACCGGAGAGGAGCCCGACTGGACCGACATGCGCAGTGCACTTGAGCTCTTCCGTGCCGATTTCGGTGTGCGCTTCGATTCCACCGCCGAGTGCATCACGCTCGTGACCCCACGTGGGCGCATCCTCGACGGGGACACCGCGCTACACGCGATCATCTCACTGTGGTGCGCACTCGATACCACTGGCGTGCCGATAGCAGTGCCGCTCACCGCATCACAGGTGGTTGAGCAGATCGCCGCGTCAACATGCCATGAGGTTTTGCGCCCCGGCCGCTCACGCCGATCGCTTTCGGTGCTCGCGAACGAGGGAGTGGTTGGTTTCGCAGGCTCAACCCAGGGCGGTTACATCTGTCCTCGGTTCCTGGCTGCGTACGATGGCATCGTGGCCGTCGCGATGATCACAAGCATGCTTGCTCATACCGACAGCAGCCTCGACGAGATCGTGGATGGCCTGCCGCCCTTCTATAAGGGGGAGGCTTCGGTGTTCTGTCCCTCGGATCGCAAGGGCGCGGTCATGCGCGCCATCTCCGAGGCTTCGGCAGACCTGCAAGTCGATCTTACCGAGGGTGTGCGTATCGCCACCGATGATGGCTGGGCCCTCGTCCTGCCGCACTCAAGCGAGCCCGAAGTCACCGTGTGGGCCGAGGGTGGGGATGAGGAGTCGCTCGCACGCACGCTTGATCGCTGGGTGACGGTAGTGAAAGAAGCCATCGAGGCCGAGTGACGACACGCGAAGATGAGGTCTTGCTTTGCTGACGACTTGGCCTGCTACCTGCTACAATACGGTGCTTGACAGCCCTCGGCCTACGTGTGGTGTGTTTGCCTGATGTTCCGAGTCCCGTACCGACCAGCCTTACTCGCCGTGTTTGGCGTATTGGGGCTGCTCATAGCGGTCGCCTTCAACACAACCTCGCGGCTTGCCGAGGCGCGACCGGCTCGTGTGAGCAGCCTCATTGACGTCGTGCACTCTATGGAAGATCAGCGCGATGAGCTAGAGGACCGACTGGCGGATCTGCGCGGTGAACTCGGCGATCTTGAGCGCAAAGCCGCCGATAGCACAGGTGTGAGCGCGTCATTCTCACGCGAGCTTGATCGCGTGAGACAGACGGCAGGGCTTTCTGCGGTGACAGGTCCGGGTGTCGAAGTAGTTCTCGGCGACGGCATGGATGTCGGCGCAGGCACCGACCCCAACGACTACCTCATTCACGACACAGACATCGCGATTGTCGTGAACGCATTGTTCGTGGGTGGTGCCGAGGCTCTCGAAGTGAACGGTGAACGTGTCGTGGCGACAACGCCCATCCGTTGCGCGGGCACCACCGTACTCGTGAACTCTTCACGTCTCGGTAACCCGTATGTGATCAAGGCCATCGGCGATCCGGTGGCGCTGGAAAGAGCAATACTTGAGGATGACACGGCCTCTCTATTGTTCACCGTGTACAAGAGCCAGCTCGGACTGCAGGCCAACATCACTCAGATGAATGAGGTCTCCGTCTCGGGATATCGCGGCTCGATGAGGCCTCAGTATCTGCGTCAACCGGATGGGGGTGCTTAGCTTGCTCGCCCTACTGCTCGCCTTGGCACTCGGCATCCTCCTCGGCCTACTCACGAACGTGAGCGTGCCAGTGGGGTTGCTTACCTACATCGGAGTCGCTGTTCTTGCAGCGATAGATGCATGTCTGGGCGGAGTGAAGGCGAGCCTGGAGCGCAACTTCCAAGACAACGCGTTCATCTCGGGGTTCATCACAAACACCTTGATGGCGGCGTTCATCGTGTTCGTTGGCGACCGCATCGGCGTACGAGAGCTCTATCTTGCTGCTGTGGTGGCCTTTGGGACGAGGATCTTCCGGCACCTAGGAGACGTGCGCCGGCTGCTCTTTGATCGCTGGGGGTGGGGGTGATGACCACGCCCGAACGCATCCCACCACGAGACCGGCTCATGCATCTTCGCGATGAGTCCGTGAAGGCGATGCGAGCCTCCGAGCAGCTCGTCGAGCGCTCGTTCAACGAAGCGAGGTTCATGGCAAGCCTTGCTATCGGGCTTGCGCTCGTGGGGTTCTTGCTCGTCGCACAGATGCGCGGACAGGCCACGTTCTCAAGCTCCCTTGAGCGCCAGTCCGATCAGAATCTCGCCATCATCATCGAGCAACTGACTGGCGAGAACAACATGTTGCGCAGCGAGGTAGCAAGGCTGCAGATGCGCCTTCTTGAGGCCGGACAGGCATCCGAGGATAGAACGCGCGTGCTTAACGAAGCCACTCGTGAGCTGCACTCGGTCGCCGTGATCGCGGGCCTTGAGGCGGCAAGCGGGCCAGGCATAGCCGTAACCGTAGAAGATCCCGACCACGTCTTGCTCGCGCAGGACTTCGTGCGTTTGATAAACGATCTTCGCAGCGGGGGGGCCGAAGCTATCGCCATCAACCACAAGCGGGTGAGTGCGACAAGCGGCTTCGAGGTGTCCAGGGGGCATCCCACCCTCGATGGCACGGTGCTTGCCAGCCCATACGAGATCGTGGCCCTTGGGCAGCCGGGCAATCTCGCCCAGTCGCTTACTATGCCCGGCGGCTTGAAGTCGACATGGACGACGTTTCCTGGTGTGACGGTGGCGGTGACCGAGGAGAATATTCTTACGGTGCCTGCTGCAGACATACGGGAGTTCGTCGCTGGAACACCCGTGGAGGATGCTCAGTGAGCGAGATCGTTGAAGAAGAGAGCCCTACGGCCGTTGACGGCCATGCGTTGCGCGAGCAAGGCCGTGTCGCTCGCGCGCAGCGTGCCGAGGAACGTGCCTTGCACGCGCGTTCGAACCGGTTGTTCTCCGAGCGGCCTACCTGGCTGAAAGGTGTAGCGATCGGGACGGCTGCAACGCTGGCCCTGCTCGTTCTGCTTGTCGCGGTGGACGTCTTTTCATCGCTTGGACGTATTCACCCAGGCGTGCGCGTGGGGGAGGTGCGCGTTGGCGCGATGACCCCGAAGGCCGCTGCTGCCAGGGTTGACGAGACGTTTAAGCCACGCCTAGCCGATCCCGTATCGGTGGTGTTTGAAGATCAAGTCTGGGAGACCCAGGCAGAAGAGCTCTCGGCGACGCTCGACAGTGAGGCGCTCATCGCCCAGGCCATGGCGTACGGGCGCAGCGGTTCGATTGGAGAGAAGGTCATCACTCGCGCCAAGCTGTGGTTCCGTGCGCATACCGTGCCGGTGGCGGTGGAGACCGATGAGGCAGCGCTTGAAGCGTTCCTCGGCGAGATCGAGGGCGCAGTGGCACGCGAGCCGCAGGATGCACGCATCGCCATAGAGGGCACCGAGGCTTCGCTCGTACCTGCGGTCCTTGGCATAGGGGTGCGTCATCCTGATGTGAAGACCGGCATCTTACAGGCGTTTGCTTCGACCGACCGGCAGGTGGAGCTGGCGGTCGATTTCCTCCCCGTACGCATAACCGACAAGGACGCCGAGGGCGCTCTTGCTGATGTGCGCGCAATCCTTGCGGGACCCGTGACAGTGACCGATGAATCCAAGAAGTGGGAGTTCTCGCCCGCCGAGGTCGCAAAATGGGTCGCCTTTGAGACCAAGCCCGTCACCACCGCGGCAGCCGCACCTACCGCCGAGACCGCCACCGCGCAATCCGACGATCCCGTCCCGCCGAACGGGACCACGCCTGAAACCGCAGAGCAGTGGGTGCTCTCCGCCTACATCTCGGCAGACGAGGCGTCTGCGACCGTACGTGCCAAGGTGGGCGATCTGGGCACGCCACCGGTCGACGCGCGCTTCCAGGTAGGTGGCGGCAACGTCTCCATCGTGCCCTCACGCGATGGCGTTGGTGTCGACGTCGAGGCGCTTGCCAGCGACATGAAGCGCGTTCTCACCACCGAAGAGAGCCGGACGGTGAAGTTGCACACCCGCCGCATCGAGCCGGAGCTTACTACCGAGCGCGCAAAGCAGATGGGCATCAAAGAGCGCATCGCGACGTTTACGACGAACTACTCGCCGGGCAACAAGCCCCGCGTCTCCAACATCCATACGCTCACCAAAGCGCTTGATGGCACGCTCATAGGCCCAGGCGAGACGTTCTCGTTCAACGACACGATCGGGCCGAGGACGGCTGCTAAGGGATACCGGGAAGCTCCTGCCATCGTAGGCGGGCGGCTTGTGCCTTCCCTCGGCGGCGGTATCTGCCAGGTCGCAACGACGCTGTTCAACACTGTGTTCGAGTCCGGCCTGCCGGTCGTTGAGCGCCGCAACCACTCGTACTTCATCTCGGCATACCCCAAAGGAAGAGACGCCACGGTCTCGTGGGGCGGCGTCGACTTCAAGTTCAAGAACGACACCGACAACTGGGTGCTCATCGCCACGGGCTTCTCGAACAGCTCGGTCACCATCAGCCTGTACGGCACTGATCCCGGTTACTCGGTGACCGGCGTGACCGGCGAGTTCACTGACATCAAGCCTTTCACGACCAAGGAGATCCCCGATGACACGCTCGCAGCTGGCGTGCGCGTGGTAGAAGATGCGGGAGTGGATGGGCGCCGAATCGTGGTGAAGCGCACAGTGACCAAGGGTGGTACCGTTGTGCGCGAGGATTCGTTCACCTCGTCGTATGTCCCCAAACAGCAGGCAGTGCGAGTGGGCACCAAGGTGGTGTCCAGCGACGCGACAGCCACTCCCACGCCTGCACCGTAAGGGTTCGTGAGCGGCGGATAGCCACGACTGAGAGATGATCAGACAGGGATGAGAGATGCACCAACCCGAGCTTGAGACGATGCCGGTCGAGCAGCTGCGAGAGCTTCAGCTCGAGCGTTTGAATGGTCTTCTCGGCCGCGTGTACGGACGTGTCCCATTGTATCGCCGCAAGTTCGACGAAGCGGGCGTGAGGCCGCATGTCACATCCCTTGCCGATCTTGCCGAGCTGCCGTTCACGGTCAAAGACGACATGCGTGCGAGCTATCCTTACGGCATGTTCGCGGTGGATAGGCGGCAGATCGTGCGTGCACACGCCTCTTCGGGCACAACCGGCCAGATAACGGTGGTGGGCTACACGCGCAACGACATCTCCAACTGGGCTGACATGATGGCACGGACACTGGCAAGCGCTGGCGCCACGGCCGACGACGTCGTGCAGGTGGGGTATGGCTACGGGCTGTTCACGGGCGGGTTGGGCGCCCACTACGGCTCTGAACGGCTGGGCTGTCTCACCATCCCCATCTCAGGCGGCAACACGCGGCGCCAGGTGCAGGTGCTGAAAGACTTCGAGGTGACGGTGCTTGCCTGCACGCCCTCATACTCGCTTCTCATCGCTGAGACAGCCGAGGAGATGGGTATCGATATACGCTCGCTGCCGCTGAGGCTCGGCGTCTTTGGTGCTGAGCCGTGGAGCGAGAACATGCGTGCTCAGATCGAACAGCGACTCGCTATTCGTGCGATTGACATCTACGGTCTGTCCGAGGTGCTCGGTCCGGGCGTGGCTGCCGAGTGTAGCGAACAACACGGCATGCACGTGAACGAGGATCACTTCCTCATCGAGATACTTGATACCGAAACGCTGCGCCCTGTTCCTGATGGTGAGTACGGCGAAGTCGTCTTCACCACGATCACAAAGGAAGGCATCCCCGTGGTGCGGTACCGCACACGCGATATCTCACGCATCATCCCCGGCGACTGCGCGTGCGGACGCACCTTTCGACGCATGGAGCGCATCACCGGCCGCACCGACGATATGCTCATCATCCGGGGAGTGAACGTCTTCCCGACGCAGATCGAGCAGGTGCTCGCCGGCATCCCTGGCGTTGCCCCACACTATCAGGTCATCCTCGGCAAACACGGCTCCATGGACACGGTCGAGGTGCACGTCGAGGTCTCGCCGGACCTCGCATTCGATGAGATACGCGAGCTTGAAGAGCTGCATCGTACCGTGCGTGCGGAGATTGCCGCCGCGCTTGCGGTCTCCATTGACGTGCGTTTGGTTGAACCGCGCTCGATCGAGCGCAGTGAGGGCAAGGCGCGCCGGGTCATCGATCTGCGCAGCGAGCAAGAAGGGGCGTGAGCCATGTGATCGACCAGCTCTCGGTCTTCCTGGAGAACCAACCCGGCCGCCTCGCGCATCTTTGCCGAGCGCTCGGTGATGCTCGGGTGAACATGCGCGCGCTCATGGTGGCAGACACGCAGGAGTTCGGTGTCGTGCGCATCATCTGCGACCGGCCGCAGACCGCGCGCGAGGTGCTTGAGGCCGCAGGCTTCGGCGTCTCGGTCGCCGATGTGATCGCTGTCGAGACACCTGACCGCCCCGGCGGGCTTGCCGATGTGCTGGAAGCGCTCGGAGAGAGCGGTGTGAACGTCGAGTACGCATACTGCTTCCTTGAGCCAGGTGAGGGCGGCTCGGCGGTCGACGTCTTGAAGGTCGATGATGCTCGTGCTCAAGAGGTGCTCGAGGCCGCGGGCTACCGCGTTCTTGGACCCGCAGAGCTCTACGAGCCCGATAGGGCGTGACGGACGCTGCGCCACCGCTTGCACATAGGGGCTGACGCGACTCGCCGCGTGGTTCGCGCCGCAGTGAGCGTCGCTGTGTCGCTGGCGCTGCTTGGTGGGGGAACGCTCCCTGCTGGCGCTGATGTGCGCAGTGGCGACCTCGTGGGAGACATGCGAATCTCGGACCTGCCCGCAGACATCTCGGCCAAGGCGCCCGATCTCGGAGCGGCTGCGGGCGTGCTCGTGACAGGGGATGGTCGAGTGCTGTGGGCGCGGGATGCCGATAGCGAGCGTGCGATGGCAAGCACCACGAAGATCATGACTGCGGTGGTTGCGGTGGAGAACAGCTCGCTTGACGAGCCGGTCGCCGTCTCGCAAAGCGCAGTCGCTGTTGGTGAGTCAGCTGCCAGGCTCAAACCAGGAGCGACGTATTCTGTGCGCACGCTCCTCGAGGCTACGCTGGTGAGATCGGGCAACGACGCGTCGATGGCTCTTGCCGAACATGTGGGTGGGAGCGTCGAGGGCTTCGTCGCTATGATGAACGACAAGGCCCAACAGCTCGGCCTGGAGCACACCGCGTTCGCGAACCCGCACGGGCTTGACGCAGAAGGGCATCACACGAGCGCCATGGATCTTGCCATACTCGCGCGCTATGCGATGGCCAACCCCGAGATCCGCCGCATCGTGGGCCTTGAGAAGCTCACCATCGATGGCGCGAAGGGGCCGATGGAGTACGAGAACAGCAACGTCTTGCTCGGCACGCTGGAAGGCGCCACGGGTGTGAAGACCGGCTGGACGAGCAAGGCCGGCTACTGCCTTGTCGCATCTGCTGAACGCCAAGGTACCGAGCTGTACGCGGTCGTTCTCGGCACCCCTAGCGAGAATGAGCGCTTTCAGCAGGCAGGGCTACTGCTGGAGTGGGGCTTTGCCCACTACACCGAGCAGCATCTCGCCGAGACGGGAGAGGTGCTGGGCACCGTGCCCGTCGCCGATTACCTCGACCGCTCTATCGATGCCGTGGTGGGCGAGCCGGCGGCGCTGCCGGTGTTCGATCTTGCCGGTACCGTCACGCGGAAGATCGATCTTCCGCAGAGCGTGAATGCGCCGGTGTCGCGGGGAGACCGCATCGGCACGCTGTCCTTGGTGCAAGGGCGGCGCCTGCTCGCGCAGACGCCGTTGATCGCCATCGTTGACGTTCGCAGACCGACCTTGCTCGAGCGTGCGTGGATCGCGCTTGTTCGCACGTGGCGCTCGATATTCGGAGGCGGGACGCAAGAGGCAGTGCCAGCAACATGAGGACCATGACGGGCAGTAGGAAACACGCTGCGTGACAGGGAGGAAAGGGGTCGCCCTATGAGCGAGGAACTCCGCAGGACGCCGTTGTACGAGGAGCATCTAGCGCTTGGCGCGCGTATGGTGCCTTTTGCAGGTTATGAGATGCCTGTGCAATACGCAGGCATCACCGAGGAGCACCTTGCGGTGAGATCCTCGGTGGGCATCTTCGACGTGTGCCACATGAGCGAATTCCGTGTCTTTGGATTCGGTGCGTTCGACTATCTCCAGCGGCTGTTCACCAACGACCTCGCCCGAATCGCTGAGGTGGGATCGGCTCACTACACCCTGATGTGTGATGAGAACGGCGGAATCATCGACGACCTCATCGTGTATCACACCGGCGAACTTGAGTACCTGATAATCGGCAATGCCTCGAACCATGCCACTGACCTTGAGTGGATGCGCGCACACTGCCCAGATGATGTCACGCTTTCCGAGGACTCGCAGTCTGAGCAGCGAGAGGAGTGCCGCATCGTCGAGCTTGTCGACGAGTCTGACAGGACTGGGCTCATCGCTGTGCAGGGCCCGCGCGCCCTCGATGTCATCGCCGAGCTCGCCGAGCCAGGCTTCGAGCCGCCCGCACGCTTCCACATCGCCGAGGCGAAGGTGGACGGCACGCCCGTGCTCCTGACGCGCACCGGCTATACGGGCGAGGACGGCGTGGAGATCGTCTGCCACGCGTCTCACGCACCTGCGATCTGGCGGTTGTTGCTGAGTTTTGCGGAGGTCACACCGTGCGGGCTTGGCGCTCGCGACACGCTGCGTCTTGAGATGGGTTATCCCCTGTACGGAAACGACATGGACCGCACGGTGGATCCCATCTCGGCCGGGCTTGGCTGGGTGGTTCCCCAGAAGAAGGCCGCTGACTTCATCGGAGCGGCTGCCATCGCGCAGGTCCGCGCTCGGGGCCCGAAGAAGCGCCTCGCAGGGCTTGTGGTCGATGGTGGCATCCCTCGGCCAGGATATGCCGTGTTGCACGACGGCGACGAGGTGGGTAAGGTTGCAAGCGGTACGTTCTCACCCTCGCTGCGCACTGGTATCGCCACGGCCTATCTGCCAGTCTCGCTTACCGAGCCCGGCACCGAGCTTGTAGTGGAGATTCGGCGTAAGACCGCGACGGCGCGGGTGGAGCGCCCTCCCTTTGTCAGCAGCACATCCTTATCGTAGGCGGGCCGAAAGGAGCACAGGAGATGTATCCTACCGATCTTGTGTACGACAAAGAGCATGAATGGGTTCGGCTCGAAGGCGACGTCGCGACCGTAGGCATCTCGGAGTTCGCGCAGAACCAGCTCGGAGAGGTCGTCTACGTGGACCTGCCATCGGCGGGCGATGCTGCAATCTCAGGAGAGCCGTTCGGGGAGATCGAGTCGGTCAAGTCCGTCTCTGAGCTGTACGCACCAGCTGACGGCGAGATCATTGCCGTCAATGAGGCGCTAGTTGACGCACCGGAGACCGTGAACGAGGACCCTTATGGCGAGGGCTGGATGATACGGATCAAGCTCGCTGACCCCTCGCAGATCGATGGGATGCTTAGTGCCGAACAGTACGAGGCGTTCGTGTCAGAGGAAGCGTAAGGAGCCGATGCGACACATACCTGTCACCTGCGAGCAGCGCGCCACGATGCTTCGCGCGGTGGGAAGCGCTGATGTAGAAGAGCTATTCGCTGACATCCCGGAAGAGGTTCGCCTTCGCGGCCCGCTCGCGATCGCACAGGGCCTCACCGAGATGGACCTCGTGGCACATCTCAAGGGCCTTGCCGATGCCAATGAGCCCGCATCGGGGTTGGTGAGCTTCGCGGGGGCAGGCTCATACGACCATTACGTGCCCGCCATCGTCGACCACATCCTGCGCAAGCCGGAGTTCTTCACGGCGTATACGCCATACCAGCCTGAGGTGAGCCAAGGCACGCTGCAAGCCATCTATGAGTATCAGTCGATGATCTGTGAGCTTACCGGGATGGACGTCGCCAATGCGTCCATGTACGACGGAGCAACCGCGTTCGCCGAGGCGGCGATGATGGCCGTGAGGGTCACTCGGCGAAAGACGGTGGTATGCGCGGGGACCGTGCACCCCGAATGGCAACGCACATTGACTACGTACGCAAGAGCAGGCACGTTCGATGTCAGGTTCG
>JAVEVF010000047.1:0-14039 GCA_034005175.1 Coriobacteriia bacterium
GCTTCCAGCCCATTATGGTGGGAGAGCCGAGTGTTGCCGAGACCATAGAGATCCTTCGCGGGCTGCGGGATCGCTATGAGGCGCATCACCGTGTCTCGATCACCGATGACGCCATCGAAGCTGCCGCAACCCTCGGTGACCGCTACATCTCCGACCGATTCTTGCCCGACAAGGCAATCGACCTCATCGATGAGGCTGGTTCGAAGATGCGCATCAAGATGATGACCGCACCCCCTGGGGTCAAAGAGGTCGAGGATCGTCTGCGCCGCGTGCGTGCCGAGAAGGAAGCTGCTATCGAAGCGCAGGAGTTCGAGAAGGCTGCGGCATTGCGCGACGACGAGAAGCAGGTCATCGCCGAGAAGCGCGAGATGGAAGAGGAGTGGCGCAAGCCCGACACCCACCGTGTCGTCGAGGTTACCGAGTGCGAGATCGCCGATATCGTGTCCATGTGGACCGGTGTACCAGTCACCGCGCTTACCGAGGAGGAGACGGAGAAGCTGCTGCGGATGGAGACCAGCATCCACGAGCGTATCGTAGGCCAGGACGAGGCAGTGGTGTCGGTCAGCAAGGCCATCCGACGTGCGCGAGCAGGCCTGAAAGACCCCCGCAGGCCCGCGGGCTCATTCATCTTTCTCGGCCCATCAGGTGTGGGCAAGACCGAGCTGTCCAAGGCGCTCGCGGAGTTCCTGTTCGGCAACGAGGAGGCGCTCGTCGAACTCGACATGAGCGAGTATATGGAGAAGCATACAGTGAGCCGGCTCGTGGGTTCGCCCCCCGGCTACGTCGGCTTTGATGAAGGGGGACAACTCACTGAGATCGTAAGGCGCAAGCCGTACTCGGTCATCTTGTTCGACGAGATCGAGAAGGCGCATCCCGATGTCTTCAACGTGTTGTTGCAGATTCTTGAAGAGGGACGGCTCACCGACGCGCAAGGGCGCAAGGTTGATTTCAAGAACGCCATCATCATCATGACGAGCAACGTCGGAGCGCGCGACATCGTCAAGGGGCAGCGCCTTGGCTTCTCACTCGACACAGGCGAAGGGCTTGCGTACGACGACCTTAAGGACCGTGTCACCGGCGAGCTTAAGAAGCTCTTCCGGCCGGAACTGCTCAACCGAGTCGATGAAGTGATTGTCTTCCATGACCTCTCACACGAGGAGATCGAGCATATCGTCGATCTCATGATGGACAGGTTGCGCCAGCAGCTCGCCCCACACAGGATGGGCATCGTGCTCACCGCCGAGGCGCGCTCGCTGCTCGCAAAGGAGGGTTTCGACCCATCACTGGGCGCTCGTCCGCTCAGGCGTGCGATTCAGCGATTCGTGGAGGACCCGCTTTCTGAACAGATTCTTGCTGGCCAGTGGCAGGATGGTGACGTCGTCGAGGTGTATGTTGAAGAAGGAGCGGACACGGTGGCATTTCGCAAGGGCGAGGGAGAGATTTCCATCCCATCGGCCGCCTCAGACACGAACGAACCCGTGATGCCGCGCGGCGCAAAGCGTGCTTCGGCCACCCGACGTGGATCAGGCGCGGCGTCTGGCGGCGCCGCGGGGGAGTAGCGAACAGTGGCGCGCACCCGCACGACCTGGCGATGTCAGTCGTGTGGCGCTAGCGCACCCAAGTGGTATGGGCGCTGTCCTGACTGCGGTGAGTTCGGCACGTTCGTGGAAGAGGCCGAGGTCGCCTCGATGCACTCGCGCGGCGGTGCCGGTGTCACTGCTGCACCGCGCGTTCCGCTGACGGAGGCCGGCGCCGAGACAGCGCTGCGTATGCCCATCGGCATCACGGAACTCGACCGTGTGCTTGGGGGCGGGTTCGTGCGTGGCTCGCTCGTACTGCTTGGTGGAGAACCCGGCATCGGAAAGTCCACGATTCTTCTGCAGGTGGCATCGCGCATCGCAGACCTCGGCAAACGCGTGTTGTACGTGTGCGGCGAGGAGTCACCTGCACAGGTGGGGATGCGGGCGCGCCGCACGGGATCTGCGGTCGAAGGAGTCGACCTCATTCCAGAGACTGATGTGACGGCCCTTGAGTCCGCGGTGCGCGAGCAGCCACCAGACCTGCTTGTGGTGGACTCTGTGCAAACCATGTTCGACCCCGAGCTTGCCGGTGCGCCGGGCAGCGTGGGTCAGGTGCGTGCGACCGCAGCTCGGCTGCTGCGCGTCGCCAAAGACCTCGGGGTGACGACCGTGCTCGTGGGCCATGTCACGAAGGACGGCGCCATCGCCGGTCCGCGCGTGCTTGAACACATGGTCGACACGGTGCTGTATTTCGAGGGAGATCGAGATCACGTATTCCGAGTCGTTCGGGGCGTGAAGAACCGGTTCGGTCCCGTCTCTGAGATCGGCATCTTCGAGATGACCGAGCGAGGGCTTGATCCTGTCGGGGATCCGGCGACGCTGCTGCTCGGCGAGCGCGCCAGCGCGGTGCCGGGATCGGTGGTGATGGCCACCATGGAGGGCTCGAGACCGCTCCTTGTCGAGATTCAGGCGCTGGTGACGCCGTCCTATCTCCAGGTGCCTCGCCGCCTTGCCACAGGAGTGGATTCGGGGCGATTGTTGCAGATCCTCGCGGTGCTCGAGCGCCGAGGCGGCCTGTCATTCGCAGGCCATGACGTATATGTCTCAGTCGCTGGTGGTGTGCGCGTGGTGGAACCAGCCGTTGACCTGCCTCTGGCAGTAGCGCTTGCCTCGGCGTTGCAGGACCGGGCGGTACCGCTCGATGTCGCGTCTTTCGGGGAGGTGGCACTCACCGGTCTGGTTCGCCCGGTCGCGCATACTGAAGCGCGTGTGAAAGAGGCGGCCCGGCAAGGCCTTACGACGTTTGTGGCGCCCGTTCCGCCACGCATGGCGCTGCCGGCAGGCGTGCGCCGTTCGCCGGTGAGCAGCGTCGCGGATCTGGTGGGACTGCTGCACTAGATGTGCAGCTAGGTCCGTACTGGGCTCGTCGGCTCTCTGGCACCGGGTGGTGAGGTCTGGCAGAATCCGAAGTGAGCATCGTTGAGTCCGAGCGAGGGGAAGGCACATGGGTGTGTCCGAGGAGACCCGCATGAGACTCGAGCTCGAGAAGGTCGCGCCTGGGACTGCGTTGCGCGAAGGGCTCGACTATATCATCGCTGCACGGACCGGTGCGCTCATCGTGATCGGCGAGCGCGAGGTGGTGGAGCCGCTCTGCAACGGCGGCTTCAAGATCGAAACGGATTTCTCGGCCCAGCGCCTGTATGAACTTGCCAAGATGGACGGCGCCATCATCCTCGACAAGGATTGCGGCCGCATCCTGCTGGCCAACGTGCATCTCGTGCCCGATGCCTCCCTGCCTACGGTAGAAACCGGCATGAGACACCGCACTGCTCAGCGAGTGAGTCGGCAGACACACGCACTTGTCATCTCAATCTCGCAGCGCCGTGAGGTGGTGAGTCTGTACCTCAACGGCACACGCGTCACGCTCGAAGAGATCGAAGTCTTGCTCGCCAAGGCAAGCCAGGCCCTGCAGACCTTGCAACGATACCGAGACCGTCTCGACCAGATGCTAGAGCGGTTGACAGAGCTCGAGTTCGAGGATCTCGTGACGCTAGGTGACCTTACCGATGTCATCGGCCGCTTCGAACTCGTCCAACGTACCGCGCATGAGGTGGCTCGGTACATCGCTGAACTAGGGACGGAAGGCCGGCTCGTTCGGATGCAGGCCGAGGAACTCACCGCCACAGTCGATGAAGACTACCTGCTGGTGGTGCGGGACTATGCGCAAGACGCAGGCAGACGCAAGGGAAGCTCCGTGCGCGCCGAGCTTTCACGACTGGAGACCGAGCAGTTGCTTGAACCCACCGTGATCGCGCAGATCCTCGGTGTCGGTGTGACGGAGCCGCGCTCTGCCGATGACCATCTGCGCCCGCGTGGACTGCGCGTCTTGCGCAGGATCCCCATGTTGCCGGCGTCTGTAGTCACGCGCATCGTGGAACGCTACGGCACCTTGCAAGGGGTGCTTGCGGCCACGGTGGAAGACCTCGACGAGGTGGACGGGATCGGAGAGCGACGCGCCATCGCCATCGTGGACGGCCTTTCGCGTATCAAGGAGCATGCGCGCGGCTGAGAGGCCTGCTCGGCGCGTGCTAGAATCGACGTCAGTGTCGACTACGGTGATCGATGTCGGTAGAGCGATGTGGAAGGGAGGTGGTGGCGCACCCGGACCTGGAAGGTCCGCTGCAGCGTCACATGCCCATGATAGTCCGAATCACGCGGCTTCTCTCCGTGATGACCGGCGCACTGGGCGGATTTGCGGTAACGAGGCTCATCGACTGGTCGGAACAGACAGGCTACCCACAGTCTATCGTCATCATCATCTTCATCATCCTCGGGTCCTCTGTCGGTTATCTCCTCGGCGGTATCCTCGGCCGTGAGTTCGCGTTCATGCAGCATGAGGCTGAAGCAAGACTCCAAGAGATGGCTCCGGTCGATGTCGTGCTGGGCGTCGCCGGCTTGATCATCGGCCTTGCCATCGCTTGGCTGGCGAGCGTGCCTCTCAGGCTGCTTCAACCGATATGGCTGTCGGTCATCACGACGGTTCTGTTGTTTGTGGTGCTCGGGTGGGCCGGCGTACGCGTCGCGTTCATCAAGAAGCTCGATTTCGCACGCGCGCTACCTACGCTCGCCGAGGATGTCAGTGCCATCGACACAAGTGCGCTCAAGCTGCTCGATACTAGTGCCATCATCGACGGGCGTTATGCCGAGCTGCGGGACCTCGGTCTGCTCGAAGGTGAACTGCGTGTTCCGCGCTTCGTCCTCGGGGAACTGCATACACTCTCGGACTCGGCCGATGACGCCAAGCGAGCACGTGGACGCCGAGGTCTGGACCTTCTGGCGCGGGCGAGTGACAAGCCCGGTGTTCGGATCGAGGTGTTTGAAGCCGACTACCCCACGATCCCTGATGTCGATAACAAGCTGCTCAAGCTTGCCGCAGAGGCCGACGCGGTGGTACTCACTGTCGACTACAACCTGACTAACGTAGCTCGCATCCGCGGGGTTGGAGTGCTCAACCTAAATGAGGTGGCCTCGGCGATGCGACCCAGCCACCTTCCAGGTGAGCGCATCCGGTTGCGTATCGCGAGGGAGGGCAAGGAGCCCGGGCAAGGCGTCGGCTATCTCGAGGACGGCACGATGGTCGTGGTGGCACACGGCCGTGACCACATCGGGGCTGATGCTGATGTCGAGGTGACGTCTGTGCTACAGACCTCGGCAGGTCGCATGGTGTTCTCACGGATGCTCACAAGTGGGAAAGAGGCGACGGATGTCTGAGCGCGACACCTCGGTCGTGCTGGTCGCAGGTGGGGCCGGTGAACGCTTCGGCCGGGCGGGAGGCAAGCAGCTCGCACTGCTCGCCGGACGGCCGGTGTTCGCGCATTCGTTCGCGATTGCTGATGCCGTATCACGCGTGGGCCTGGTGGCGGTGGTATGTCCTCCGGCACGTGTGGAGGAGTACGCTGCGGCGGTCAGGCAAAACGCGTCTCGTGCCGAGGTGCGTTTCGTGGCAGGTGGTGAGCGCAGGCAGGATTCGGTAGCAGCCGGACTCGCCGAGATACCCGAGGGCTACAGGTATATCTGTGTGCATGACGGAGCCCGACCTCTGGCAACGGTCGCAATGTTCGACCAGGTTCTAGCACTGCTCGATGCTGATGAGACGCTTGCTGGTGCGATCGTCGGTCACGCCTCGGTTGACACGCTCAAGAGCGTCCAGGCCAACCGAGTCATAAGCACCCTTGACCGTTCGCACATCTGGGCGGTGCAAACGCCGCAAGCGTTTCGAGCGAGCGCCCTGCGCCTTGCATACGATTATGCCGCTGCACAGGGCTGGGAGGGCACTGACGATGCGTCGTTCGTGGAGCGGGCAGGCGGCACCATCGGCCTTGTCGAGGGCACGCGCGACAACATCAAGATCACGCTCGCAGAAGACCTCCCGATAGCTGAGGCGGCGCTTGATGCGCGGAACGTGGAGGTGGACCGGTGAGGGTCGGCATCGGCTATGACGTGCACGCGTTCGTCGAGGGGCGTCCGCTTGTCTTGGGAGGGGTCGACATCCCTTGCGACCGGGGCCTCGCTGGCCATTCCGATGCCGATGTGCTCACGCATGCACTCATGGACGCGTTGCTTTCTGCGATGCGGCTTGCCGATATCGGGGCGCACTTCCCCGACACCGACTCCGCATATGCAGGCATCGGCAGCATTACATTGCTGGAACGGGTGGCCTCACTCATGGCCGAACAGGGCTGGAGACTGGTGGACGCCGACACTGTGCTTGTTCTGGAAAGGCCGAAGGTGTCACCGTACCGCGATGAGATGCGTGAGCGACTCGCAGGTACGCTCGGCGTGCCACTTGAGTGTGTCGGGGTTAAGGCGACCACTACGGAGGGGCTTGGTTTCACGGGCCGAGAGGAGGGTGTCACTGCGTACGCGGTGGTGCTGCTGGAGCGCATGATTGACAAGGCCTCGGACGGGCGGAGATAGTTGGAACCCACATGGCCCCGATAGGGAATCAGTTGCGGCCACGAGCCGCCCGGAGGACTCATGTTTGATCGTGTGAGAGAGGACATCCAGGCCGTCAAGGAGCGCGATCCGGCAGCCGTGACGACGTGGAGCGTTCTCCTCAACTACCCTGGGCTTCATGCGGTTTGGTGGCATCGGCAGACGAACTGGCTGTGGCGTCGCGGTCGCCGAGGCCTCGCACGGTGGTGGTCGCAGGTTGGCCGACTGTTCACAGGCGTGGAGATCCATCCAGGAGCGAGCATCGGCCGCCGCTTCTTCATCGATCACGGCATGGGCGTCGTCATTGGCGAGACGACGGTGATCGGCGACGATGTGACGATTTACCAAGGGGTCACACTCGGCGGGACGGGCAAGGAACGCGGTAAGCGTCATCCCACGCTTGAGGACCTTGTCGTGGTCGGCGTTGGCGCCGCCGTGTTGGGCGATATCGTCATCGGCCGCGGCACGCGCGTAGGTGGAGGAGCGGTAGTCGTCAACGACGTACCTCCGAACTGCACGGTGGTGGGAATCCCAGGTCGCGTCGTCGTGCGCGAGGGTCGGCGTGTCGACACCATCGACCTGCACCACGAGGACCTTCCCGACCCTGTCGTAGAGATGTTCCGATGTCTGCGACGCCGCATGGACCGCGTGGAAGCGCGGCTCAGCTCGGATGAAGGAGCAGCAGATGAGCGCGGTGAGACCCCTGCGCCAGTCGCTGCACCACAAGACGCTGATGAGACCGCAGGTGAAGGCATGGGTCCCGGAGATGGAGAGAGAGACACGTGCGCGTGATGAGCGCGTTCAAGAGAGGGAGAATGACGTGACGATTCGCCTGTACAACACCCTCACGCGTCGCAAGGAGGAGTTCGTGCCGCGCGACGAGGGCGCTGTCTCCATCTACACGTGCGGGCCGACCGTGTACAACCATGTCCATATCGGAAACGCTCGCACCTTCTTGTCGTTCGACGTCATCCGCCGCTATCTGCAATGGCGGGGATTTGACGTGACGTTCGTGCAGAACATCACTGATGTCGACGACAAGATCATCGCGCGTGCGGCAGAGGAAGGCTCGACCGCCGAGCACATTGCCCAGGTCTATACCGATGCGTTTCTTGATGTCATGCGCAGGCTCGGCGTGCAGCCTCCGGATGTGCAGCCACGTGCCACACAGACGATTCCCGACATGATTGAGATGGTAGAACTGCTCATCGAGCGCGGCCACGCGTACGTCGTCGACGGCGACGTGTACTTCTCCGTGCGCTCATTTCCCGAGTACGGCAAGCTTTCCGGTCGCGACATCGACGAGATGCGCTCGGGGGCACGGGTCCAAGTCGATGAGCGCAAACGCGACCCGTTTGACTTCTCTCTCTGGAAATCCGCCAAGCCAGGTGAGCCGCACTGGCCGAGTCCGTGGGGTGAAGGGCGGCCGGGCTGGCACCTGGAGTGTTCGGTGATGTCGGAACGAGAACTTGGCCCCTCGTTCGATATACACGGCGGCGCGTCCGACCTCATCTTCCCCCATCACGAGAACGAGATCGCGCAGTCTGAGGCGGCGACCGGCCAACCGTTCGCACGCTATTGGCTGCACGGCGGCTTGCTCCAGGTCAACGCGGAGAAGATGAGCAAGTCGCTCGGCAACTTCATGCTCCTTCGTGACCTGCTCGAGGAGTACGACGCTCCGGTGATTCGGATGCTTATGTTGCAGACGCATTATCGCAGCCCTCTGGACTTCTCGATGGAGCGTCTCAACGAGGCGAAGTCAGCATACGATCGGCTCGCCACGCTCGTGCGCAACATCCGCTGGGCGCGAGGGACGACACCATCACAGGCTGGGGCTACAGAACCGGAGCGTGAGTCGCTCTCCCAGGCGGTCTCTGTTGCGCGTGATCGATTTGTGACTGACATGGATGATGATTTCAATACGGCAGGCGCTCTCGGCGGTCTGTTTGAGCTCGCGCGCGCCGCCAATGCTTTCATGACCGAGCACAGTTCCGGGCTCTCAGCGGCGGATCTTGTTGTTCTCGGCGAGGTGGAGATGGCGCTGGTGGAGTTGCTCGGCGCACTGGGTGTGGCAATCGTGCAGAAGACGAGCACACACGTTCTTCCAGCCGAGGTCATCGATCTTGCCGGTCATCTCGCCGGATACTCGGGCACCAGCACGGACGAGGCCGTGGAGGCGCTGCTATCTGCACGGTCAGTCGCGCGAGTCGAGCGCAACTGGGCTGCTGCCGATGCGGTGCGTGATGGTCTGGCCGCTCTCGGCATCGTGGTTGAAGATACACCGCAAGGCGCGCGTGTCATCCTCCAACAGGGGAGCTGAGATCGTGAACGCGGCGATCGAAGGGCGTAACGCCGTGCTTGAGGCGCTGCGTGCGGGGGTGCCGATCACCGCTGTTCTGATCGCCTCAGGAACGGAGGGCAAGCCCATCGACGAGGTTCGCCGGCTTGCTGCCGAGCGAGGTGTTCCCGTGCGCACGGTCGCTCGGGCCATGCTTGATGAGCGCAGCGTTCGCGGTGCGCATCAGGGTGTGGCAGCAGATGTAGCGCCCTTCGCATACGAGCCCATCGAAGAGATCCTGCGCTCGGTGAAAGAGCGCACATCAAGTCTCGTGGTCGTGCTTGACCACGTGACTGACGAAGGGAACCTCGGAGCAGTGGCGCGTTCGCTGGAGGTTGCGGGCGCTGACGCCCTTGTCATTCCAAAGGCGCGCTCCGCCGCTATCGGTGCGGCAGCTTACAAGACTTCCGCTGGCGCGCTCGCCCACTTGCCAGTTGCGCGGGAGCCCAACCTCGTGCGCGCGCTGGAACGTCTGAAAACGGCAGGATACTGGATCGCTGGAGCGACAGAGAAGGCGGATCTTCTCGTCTGGGATGCACCGATGGAAGGCCGTCTCGTGCTGGTCATGGGGTCAGAGAGCAGGGGGCTTTCGCGTCTCGTGCTGGAAACGTGCGACTTTCTCGTCCGTTTGCCGGTTGCTGGCGCTGTAGGCTCTCTCAATGTCGCGCAGGCAGCGACGGTTCTCGCGTTTGAGTGGGTGCGCAGAACCCGTGGTATCGGGTGAGTCGCAAGCGTGCGTTCATCGTCGATGGCTACAACGTGCTGCGGCGCGGGGTACCATATTCGATGATTGCTGCAGAAGATCTCGATGCCGCCCGCACTCGGCTCGTCTCTGACATCGCAGCATTCGCTCAGGGCGAGATCGACGTCATCGTGGTGTTTGACGGGGCCGGCAATCCCCATTCCGATGGAGCTCCGCATGACGTCGCAGGGTTGACGGTCATCTTCTCCCCGTATGCAGTGGATGCAGATACGGTGATCGAACACGCGGCTCTTGCCGAGCGCGCCACAGGAGCCGACGTCACGGTGGTCACATCGGACGCGCAGACGCAGTGGGCTGTCATGGGCATGGGCGTGGCACGTATGTCATCGGACGAGTTCATCACTGAGCTTGCGGGGGAGCGTGCTGAGTACCGACATGCCATGCCTTCCGGGGCTGGCAAGTCCACGGTATCTGAGCGCATCGATTCCGATGTGGCAGCTGCCCTAGCGCGCTGGGCCAGGGGGGAACCCTAGCGCTTCGGGCGACGTCCGAAAGCCATCAGGTTTCTTCAGTCTCATGCAAAACCGTTGACAGTTCGTCAACAAACTGTGATGTTCGACACTAGCCAAGGCGCCGCTGCCGGCGGCGCCATCCTTCCCCTCAAGCGACAACGGGGGTATACACGGGAGGGATTGTGAGTGAACGCACAAGTGCAGGGAGCGTACACGCCTGGTAGCGTACGCACCGCCGAACTCGATCTTGTCATGGCTGCCCGACAGGGCGACCAGAGAGCATCGAGCATGCTCGTGAGGAAGTACCGCAGCCTGGTGCGCTGCAAAGCGCGCTCGTACTTCCTTGTGGGCGGGGATCGCGAGGACGTGATACAAGAAGGCCTTATCGGCTTGTTCAAGGCCATCCGAGATTACGATCCTTCGCGTCAGTCGAGCTTCCGTTCGTTCGCGGAGCTTTGTGTGACGCGCCAGATGATCACCGCTATCAAGACAGCCACCCGCCAGAAGCACACCCCTCTCAACGGGTATATCTCGTTCAGCCGTCCGGCTACTGCCGAGGAGGATGGTGAGCGGTTGCTTGAAGACATCCTTGCGGCGAAGGAAGTCTGCGACCCCGCTGAGATCGTCATCTCGGCCTGGGAAGGCGACTTCATCCGCAAGGGTTTCACCGAATCCCTCTCACCCTTCGAGTCCAGGGTCCTCTCCATGTACGTGCAAGGCCATTCGTACCAGGAGATCGCTGACGAACTCGGCCGTCATACCAAGTCTGTCGACAACGCGCTGCAGCGAGTGAAGCGCAAGATGGAGACACAGATCGACCGCTGCCGCATGTGCTGATGTCGGGTGGCAGAGCGGGTGTGTCGCGGCTACAATAGGGCGCGCCGCTGGCGTAGCTCAATTGGCAGAGCAACTGCCTTGTAAGCAGTAGGTTGTGGGTTCGAGTCCCTCCGCCAGCTCCATGAATACCGCAGGCTCCGGCATCATGCCGGAGCCTTGACGTTCGATGGGCCCTTCGTTGCCGATACCGTGGTTTCGTGTGCGGGCACGTGGAGGCGTGAGGTCACCACCGCCACCTCCACCTGACCGGAGATGTTGTGCAGCTCATGCAAGCCGCGCGGTTCGGTGGCGATGTCGAATGGTGCGACTGTGTCGGCCACGTCGCGGGAGACGTAGACCTCGCCGCCATCGGCAAGCTGCATGATCCGAGCAGCGAGATTGATGGCTTCGCCGACGAAGGGGCGGCCATCACAGTCGACCACGACCTCGCCACGTGCGATTCCTGCCCGCACCACGATCTCTTGTCCGGGCGTCGCAGAACGGTTATGGGCGGCAAGCGATTCTTGCATGGCGATGGCGGCACGCACAGCGGCGAGAGGGTCAGCGAATGCGGCAACAAGCCCGTCGCCGCCGGCTGGGACTCCGTTACCGCAGTACGCTGCGACGATTGGCAGTAGGAGCTTGCGCTGACGCTGTATCACCCTCGCCGACACGAGACTACCGGCGGACTCGGTGAGCGCGGAGAAGGCCTGCATGTCGGTGATGAGCACCGTCGCGGTCGTGACGTGCTTGCTGGTGAGTTCATCCTCGGCCTGAGCGATTGTCTGGAGGAGGGCGTCCACGTCTCTATGCGGGCGTGAGGATCGTGCAACGGTACCTGGTCGCGGCGCCGGAGGGAAGATCCACTCGCGCAAGACGACTGCCGACAGGCCGAGCGCGAGCGAGGCTGCGAATGCGCTTCTCACTCCTGAATCCGGCAGCGCATCGTTCATGCCGAGCACCGCGACATGAGCTAGTGCGGTGGTCGTTACGCCTGCAGCCACCGCGATGAGCGCGGAGGCCGCGCGGCGGGGGTGTCTTGCCGGCCGCACGAGCAGACCCGCAACGGCTGCTCCGCCGACCCAGGCCGCAACCTGTCCGATGATGAGCGGTATCGCATCTCCGGCGGGCAACACGCCAAGCAAGGGGGCGGGGTCAAGCGCTTGCACCGACGACGCTAACCACGCCAGTCCGATGAGATCCGCGGGGGGAGATGTGATGCCAGCAAGACCGGGACCCGCCGCAGCGGATGCGACCATGCCCACGTGCGTGTGGGCGGCAAGGATCGCAGCCGCTTGGACGCACAGGCACGCAAGGGCCGCCGCCCCGGCGCCAGCTGCAGGTCCGAGAAGGAAGCCAGCAAGCGCTGCGATCGCCCAGACCGGGCCGGCCGCGGCGAGGACGACAGCACCGCCGATCAGGAGATACACAGTGCCTGATCTGCGCGCAAGGAAGGGGAAGAACACGGCGGCACAGAGCAGGAACACCATGCCAGTGAAGACATCGGCAGCAAGCAGGGGAAGCGCCACCAGACCAAGCGAGAGCGCAACACCCAAGTCAGGGGAGATGAAACCTGCGATCCCAGTCGCTGCTGCCAGGAGGGGGATGAGCGGTGCGGGCGTGAAAGACAGCGTCAGCAGCAACGGCCACGTCAGTGCGAAGTAAACCATCCCCACCAGGCCGCGGTGGACGTGGGAGCTCAGGGATAGGTCGATGGCCATAGTGCGGCTCTCCGTTGGATCATACAACCCGCCAACCAGGCGCGCCGTTCGCATCACTCTCGCTGGTGTAGAGTATCGGCGTAGGATCGTGTCAGGTTGAGCCGCCGAGGAGGACGCTGATGGGCTATGAGCAGATTCTTGCTCGCGTTCCACTGTTCGCACGTTGCACGCCAGACGAGCTTGCCAGCCTCACTGCACTCGCTCTCGTCAATGAGTTCTCTGCCGAGCAGATCATCGTGACCCAAAACACTCCTGGTACGGCGTTCTACGTGATTCTGGAGGGGCATGTCGAGGTGGTACGCGATGGCGAGTCCATCAGTACCTTGGGACCGGGTGAGTTTTTCGGGGAGATGTCGCTCATGGATAGCGCGCCGCGCTCGGCGACGATTCGCGCGGCTGAGCCCACTCGCTGCATGATGCTCTCAAGCTGGGATTTCCGCGCGGCGCTTGAGCGTCATCCCACCATCGCCGTGAAGCTGCTTGAGGTCCTCACGCAGCGGCTCCGTGCGGCGGACGCGCTCACGGACGGCTAGGTGAGTGTTGTGCCCATACTATGCGTGTAAACAGTGGAGCTTGTGTGGGGGATAGCGATACGCCCGGTGGCGTTGTCGTCGTTGACACTCGGAGAATCGATGGAGTACTATCCGTATGCTTTCTGCCGGAGCCTGTTTCGGCATGCAACTTGATAAGCGTAGAAGAGCGTTTCTTTTTTTTGGGGGTGTGCCCGAGTGGCTAAAGGGGACGGGCTGTAAACCCGTTGGCTATGCCTACCCAGGTTCGAATCCTGGCGCCCCCACCAGCGATACGCCACGCGTGAGGTATCGACGCCGGTACTCTCGTCGTGTCATGCCCACATAGCTCAGTCGGCAGAGCACTTCCTTGGTAAGGAAGAGGTCACCGGTTCAAGTCCGGTTGTGGGCTCCAGGTACTACTCGGCTGGCGACACGGATGTGCGCGTCCAACCGATACGGCGGTGTAGCTCAGCGGCTAGAGCACACGGTTCATACCCGTGGAGTCACTGGTTCGAATCCAGTCACCGCTACCAGGTCACACACGCTGGGCTCGTGTGGCCCGCGCGTTTATCAGTACGGACATAATGGATGGTTGTTAGGGAGTACCTTCAGACGGGATGCGATCGGCCGAGGTGGCCGATGCCGTCAAGAGGTCTCGTAAGGAGGAGCGTCATGGCGAAGAAGAAGTTCGAGCGTACCAAGCCCCACGTCAACATCGGCACCATCGGCCACGTCGACCATGGGAAGACGACGCTCACCGCAGCGATCACGAAGACGCTGGCCGAGAAGGGCTACGCGGACTTCACCCCGTTCGACAAGATCGACAAGGCCCCCGAGGAGCGCGAGCGCGGCATCACCATCGCCATCTCGCACGTCGAGTACGAGACCGACAACCGCCACTACGCGCACGTCGACTGCCCGG
>JAVEVF010000048.1:0-13656 GCA_034005175.1 Coriobacteriia bacterium
AGCAGCAAGAAGAGCAGGAGCGGCAGGAGCACGAGCGGCGCCAGACATCCCGCCCAGCCAGCGGGTGTCTCAGGCACAGGGATAGGCGGCGTGATCTGCGCGGGCCAACCCCATACCTGCACGCGGTGGTTCAGCCGGTCAGTCACATAGACGTGCATGCGCCCATCCACCGCAAGATCGTTGGCGTAACGGAACTGTCCTGGGCCGATGCCGTTTGCCCCGAATCCGGTTATGCGCTCGTTGTTGGTGCCGTAGACATCCACCTGATGGGCGAGCGCATCGGCCACATACAGACGTCCCTCGTCGTCGAAGCCAAGCCCACGCGGGATGCCTGATGTGCGCATGATGGACTTGAACGTACCGTTCTTGTCGAAGATCTGTATGCGGCGGTTATCGCTGTCAGCGACGTAGATGGTACCGCCGAAAGACTCCACATCGTTCGGGAAGCAAAAGGATCCTGGAGAATCGGGGATGTTATCGACCTGCCCGAACGTCCCGAACCGCCTGACCTCGTCGCCATCCTCGTCAAAGATGATGACCTGGTGGAGGTCGGTGCGGCCGACATCGGTCACCAGGAGGTTGTCATCCTCGTCAATCCCCAGACCCAAAGGACTCCAGACCTTCTCCTCGGCAGGATCGGCGGGCGCGATCTTGCGCAGGTATTCGCCATCAAGCGTGAACACGAAGATCGCGCGGTGTCGCCGGTCGGAGACGAAGAGTTCTCCTTTGTGGTTGATGGCAAGATACACAGGCGTGCCAAGCTCGGTATGCTCCCCGTCAGCGATCTTGTTGAAGGAGAACAGGTAGTCTCCATCGGTCGTATACACGCGTACGGTGTTTGCCGAGGAGTCCGTCGCGTAGACTCGACCATCCTCGCTCACCTCCACGCCGAGGGGGCGCGTGAGGGCATCGGGGCCCTGTGGCCCCGAGATTGAGTACAGATACTGGAGCGGCTCCACCGCATCGTCCAGCCTGCCCAGACCAGGGACTGGCAGACGCCGGTTCGCACTGAAGTAGTACGCGGAGTAGGTGAGGAGCGCGAGCAACAGAAGCAGCAAGAGAAGGAGGAGCCACTTACGCCAGGAGGCCCTGCCGGAATCAGCACGGCCGAAAGGCGTGGTCTCAGAGGTGTATATGTCCTGTGCCATCGGGGCTCCTCGTCACTTCTGCTTCGTGAGACGGTCGACGGCAGCCGCCGCTCCGTCATCGTTGGGAACCAGGTCCTGCACGCGACGCCACGCAGCGAGTGCAGCCTCGTCGTCCTTTGCCTTCTCGTAGAGCTCAGCTACGAACTTGGCGACGTCCACGTTCTCCGGCTCGAGAGCGCGCGCGACACGCGCCTCGCTGATTGCGCCCGCGACATCGGTGGCCTGGAGGGCCTGTGCACGCTCGAAACGCTCCTGCGCATCGGCCTCGCGCTCCAGCTTTCGCAGCTGATCCCAGGGTTCACGCTTGTTCGCGGGAGCGTACGTCGCAGACTCGCGGAAGTGCTCGGCAGCACCCGCCACATCGCCCTCACCGAGCAACACCAGGCCAAAATCGTAGTTCGCCTCCGGCATGCGCGGATCGAACATCAACGCATTCTCAAGATAGCGGCGGTGGTTCGTCTCGGAACCGAGCTCACGGTAGGCGTAGGCAAGCATGTAGTGCGTGTCGGCCGAGCTTCGCCTGATCCGAAGCGCCTCGGTGAGGTACTGCACGGCCTCCTCATACTGCCCGCGCTCGATGAGCGTCACGCCCAGCTGATAGAGAGCACGCTCCAATCGCTGGTCGAGCAGTGAGTACTGCCCACCTGAAAGCTCCGTGATCGCACGCCGCCAATACTGCTCGGCGGTGTCCCACTCACCTTGATGCATGGCGATCAGCGCAAGACCGGAAAGCGCGTTGGGGCTGTCCGGCTCGATCTCAAGCGCCGCATTGAATTGCTCGATGGACTCGCGAAGACGGCCGTCGGCTGCAAAAGCCTCGGCGAGGGTGAGGCGCAACCCGATGTCTTGCGGATCCTTTTCCACAGCGGCGATGAGGTTCTCGATGGCCTGGGACGCCGGTTGCGAACGATTCTCCTGAAGCTGCACAGAGATCATGCTGTACACGAGATACGCCAGGACGATGACGAGCAGTGCAAGTGTGACCTTGATGGCGATGTCGACCCCACGATTGTCTACCGTGAATCTCAAGCGTGCCTCGTTTCTTATGCCGGTTTGCCGAGACAGCAGTCGTGCATCAGATGTTCAGGTCGCTATGGCACTGTCGGCAGAGCAGCGAACCTGGCCAAGGCGCGATCTCCACGTTGTTGAGATCGACTGCGCCGTGACAGTCATAACAGATACGCAAGTCGTGTGCCTGAGTTGAGAAATCATGTGTGCCGAATTCGCGGACTCTCGCCACCGTGAACCCGACATGGCAGTCATCACACACGTATGGGCGGCCGATGCGATCCCTCACATTGAAGTGAACCGCGTGCTCGGCAAAGCCCATCTCCTTGATGTCGGTGGCGGGCTGCGTGGACATGATGGGATGGCAGTCCACGCAGTTCTCAGGGAGAAGCTCTAGGCTGCGCACCGCGCCGTGGTGGCACTCCTGACACGACGTGCGGTCCTGGTGACACACCTTGCAGTCATCACGCGGGTAGCCGTTGGCAGTGTGGTCGGCAAGCCATGTGGAGGGGTGCGGCATCGAGGTGACGTGGCAGCTCTGACACGATTCGTTGGAGTGGCAGATCGAACACGCACCCTGCCCGGAGAGGTAGATGCCGCCGTGCTCCGAGATCCACTCGGCAGTGAGGTGATCTTTTGGTAGCACCTGCTGGCTCATCGTGCCGTCGGCGAGGCGGCGAGAACCCCAGTGACACTCGGCGCATACCGTAGACGCATGGCACATCGTGCACTCGGGAAGCGCTTCTTTCGCAGGCTCAGCGTGCTCGCGCGCGATGAACGCAGGGGTATGGTCCTTAGGAACGAGCTCAAACGAGGGCGGGTGGCACAGCAGGCAGTCCTCCCCGCTTGCCACCTCTCCTTGTGCGGCGTGCGTAAGCCCGTGGCAGCGATAACATGAGAGCATGGCGGGACGTGCCTGCGCATCGGGAAGATGCGGAAACTCCTCGTGGCACACCGAGCACTGGTAATCGCGGCGCAGGTGGGTGTCGTGCGCGAAGATGAGATCGGGCGATTCACGGTCGAGCTGCGTGTGGCAGAAGCTGCATTGCCCTATCGCCACAGGGCCCCTCGGCTCGATTGTGATGGTGGGGCGCGGCTCGGGAACGGGAACCGAACGCACGTAGATGGGGGCCACCCGAGGCGTGTCTATCCCGAGCTCGACATGGCATTCATCGCAATCCACTCGTGCATCGTGGCAAAGAATGCACTGGTTGGTGCCACCGCGAAGGGCCTCTGCCGCATGTGGTTTCTCGGCCCACCCGTTGGTGTGATTAGCGGGCAGCAGCTCGAAATCAGGCGTATGGCAGTAGTCACATGAGCCCGTAGCCACCAGGCCCTGCACGCCGTGAACGAGCCCGTGACACGCGAAACACGTCTCCATCGGCGGCGAGTACACGACATCGGCCTCGTGCGCTGTGCGGATATGGCATGAATCACACGATGGCGGCAGATGCGTCTCATGATCGAACTTCAACCCAGGATTCTGTGATCTTCCGAGCGACTCATGGCATTGGAGGCATGAGGAGGCACGGACCGGCCCTGTGAGGTCGATCTCTGCCACCTCTTGTCCCATGCCGGAAAGCGGGCCGGCCACGGCGAAAACGGCCGCCATGAAGACGACCGTCGCGCCCAACACGAACCCCTTGCGAGTTGCTCGCATACCTGCTTCTACACCCGATTCTTCAGAGACCGGAGCCACCGTATGACTGGATTGGTCGCACGCACCTCGGTCTGTCCGTGGATGAGGTCGTAGCTGTTCTCGATGAACGATTCACCGGAGCCGTAGTGGCACCCCTCTTGACCGCATGTCTCGGCAGCGTTAGCCCGATACATCAGCGACTCGGGGTCGGATAGCGCGCGCACCTCATGCGCGCCATGGCAGTGCCAGCATGCAGGAGCATCGCTGGCTTTGGCCTTATACGGAGCTCCATGATAGTAGTCGTTGTAGCTTGCGTACGCCTCCTCGTGACAGGGCGCGCACATCTGCTGACCGCTAAGACGCAGATCGAGCTTCGCCTGCTCGGTGTCGAGAAGCGCGATGTCATGACCGCCGTGGCACGAAGCGCAGGTCGCCGAGGTAAGATCCCCCTCGGCGATGAGCTTCCCGTGCAGTGACTCAGCGTATTCCAGTGCCACTTCCTCGTGGTCGTGACACTCCTGACAGGCCAGCCCAGCGTTGATCTGCCATAGCGGCGTCGTGGGCGGCTCATCGGTGTAGTTGAAGTCCGGATGACACTGCGTGCACGTAATGTCTCGATGCGCACTCTTGTCGAGGCCGCTTACGTAGAAGGACTGCACGCCATCCGCCGAGACCTTGGTGAGGTTCTGGTACCCGTGACACGCCTGACAGCCATTCTGGACATCGTAGGTGAACGGAGTGGAGGTTCGCCACACGACCCGCTCCTTGCGGTGACAATCATCGCAGGACTTCTGCGTGTGGCACATCATGCAGCTGGTCTGCAGCTCATCAAGCGCAGGCTGGACATGGGGTGTCTGTGCCCAGTCACTCACGTGGAATGCCGGGCGCATCTTGCCCACGTTATCGCCATGGCACTGCTCACAGTCGTTGCCGGCGATGAGCCCCATCGGTCCATGCCGCAGACCGTGACAGTTGAAACAGCTCTTCATGGTCGGAACCGTGGTGCCTGAGGGAGTGTGTGGAAAGCTCTCGTGGCAGCTACTGCACGCATAGACCATGTGCTTGGCGTGGCCGAACTCAACCAGCGGGTTCTTCCCATCCGCAATCTCGGCATGGCACGCCCTACACGTGCTGGCATACACGGGGGCTGACGGGTCGATGACAATGCTAGCGGTATCCTCCTGTGCGATCGCAAGAGCCGCGGCGCCGAGGCCGACCACCAGCACGCATACCAACGTCAGAACCAGATACTTGGCCCGCGATGTGCCTGGACGATTCATCGCCAACTACCTCTCATTCCCCCGACCGGCGCCCCCACTCAAGGCCCAGTCGCCTACCTGCGAAACAGACCGGTGATGGCCGATCTGATGTTGCTTAAGAAGGCAAAGAAGGGGTTTCTGTCCAGCGTCTCGCGCTGGCCGTGGATAAGCTCCACATAGTCCAGATAGCCTGCGCTGACGTCATCGTGGCAGCCATCACCGCTCGTGCACGTCTGGGAGATCCTGCTCTCATGCACCATCGAGCGGCGGTCGCTGGAAGGCCAGATCTCGTGATACCCGTGACAGTCCCAGCACGCCGGTGCGTCCTCGGCACCGGCCTTGAAGGCTTTGCCGTGGTACGCGTCAGCATAGCTGCCCCAGTAGTCCTCATGGCACCTGCCGCAGATTTCATACGCGTTTGCCCGCAGCGCCTGTTGCCCGTCGGGATTATCCACGAGCGCCTGTATCTCATGGGAGCCGTGGCAGTCACCGCACAGCGGCAGTTCGGTATCGTCTTGCGTAGCACCGTTGCCGACCTGCGGTCGGTGCACTCCCTGCCCATACGAGAGGTACTGCTCTTCATGGCAGTTCTTGCACGCCGAGCGCGCGGTGGTCTGCCAGTCCTCCCCCTCCTGCACGTGCGGGAGCGTGAAGGCGAAGTCGAGGTGACAACCCACGCACTGGGCCGTCGCGTGAGGTCCGGCCTCCAACGGAGCGGGATCGACCCAGAAGCTCACCACTTCGTCACCTTGCAGGCGCACGAGGTTCTCGTCGCCATGGCAGACCATGCAACCGGCCTTGGCGGCAGTGGGAAGCGTGAAGTCGACATCATAACCACCCACCGTCGCGGTGGTGGTGCCAACTGCCGATGGTTGCGCGAAAGCTATGGCTGGCGTGACCAGAAGCGCCAGCAACATCAGAGGAACAAGGGTTCTCGCCATCCTCACGAACGCTCACCTGCCGATGCCGTCGCAACGGATGCACCAGCCGAGCCCTGGTCGCCGTGTTCTCCATGGTCCGCCCCACCCAGCCCGAAGAAGGTCTCGAAAGCGGGCAGGTCCTCGGTCACGGAGAGATACGCATGGATGGTCGTGAGGATGATGAAGAGCCAGTTGATGGTGTAGTGCAAAGTGCGTGCATACCAGCCAGCCAGGTCAACAGAGCCCACGAGCGGGCTCAGCCACCATCCCACTAGCAACTCGCGCGGACTGTGCCCGAAGATGATGGGCGCTGTAACGAGCGCGAAACCGCTGTACGCCTGCAGCAACATGAGCGGCAGGAAGAGGATGTAGGTGGCCTTCTGCATGACATTGTACTTGCCGAGGTGCGGCTTCGAGGACTTCACGAAGATGTAGTACAGGATGACCTTGGGCGCCGTCACGATATCTTCTTTGGTGATGGCGAACTCGCGCCAATCACGCCTGCGGGCAAGGAACGCGTACCACAATCTCCACACCACGTTGATGGTGACGATGATCATGAACACGTAGTGCAACCAGCGCATGGCCGTCCGTCCACCGTCGAAGAACGGGAAGCGAATGTACATGCCCGAGAATCCAAGTGCGAACATGGAGAAGACGTGCGTGAAGTGCAGGAACTTCGGAAGAAACGGGACGGGCGGGCCTTCGTGCTCTGGCCACTCGCCTCCTGAAAAGCGCCGCTTCGCCCGCCCAGTCAAGATGTTGCCCAAGAAATGCCCTGACAAGCCGAGGACAACGACGACGTACAGGCTTGTGAACACCACATCAAGCCATATGTTGATGTCGGCGAGGTCTATGACTGACACCCCCTGCTCCCGTTAGCGCACTGTACAAGGCGCACCGATGCACTTGCCACCCTGCCCTTACGCCACATCCGCACGCGTCATACGCTCGACGAGTGCCGGACGGCGAGCGTTGCATAAAGGGCTCTCAACACGCCCATATTACAGCAGAGCCCACCCTCCTAGGCAAGCTGCGACACCGCAGCAAGCACTGCAAACAGCCTGCTTGTCCATTCGACGGAGTCGCTAGACGTCCTGCATCTCACTTCGTTTGGCGGGCGACATATCGGCGCGTTCAAGCAGCGTAAGCGCACGTTCGGCATGTGAGAGGTGCACACGCAAAGCGATGCCGCATAGCTCGCCACCCAACGCCTTAGGCACGGGAACGGGGGCCACGGAGATGCCGAGATCTTTCAGAAGCTGCTCGGCATCTAGTGCCGCATGTGTGGTGGCAAAGCCGAAGACGGCATATGTCTGCGGCGTGCGCGCGGTCACGACGAGACGATCTCAGCGAGCGCCTGTAGCGCCAGGTCGACGTGCGCTTCGGTATTGCCCCAGCCCACTCCGAACCGCACCGCGCCGCACCCCAGCGTGCCTACCGTGTCGTGCGCCCACGGCGCGCAGTGAAGGCCCGCTCGGGTCGCGATCCCGTAGGTGCGATCAAGCGAGAACGCTATTCGGTCAGCCTCGACGCTCTCGTGAACGACGCTGAGGACAGGCACCCGTGGCACTCCAGGCGGTGGGCCGAGCACGCGAAAGCCGCCGATCTCCAGGAAGCCTTCGTGTAGCCGTCTGACAAGCGCAGCTTCCTTCTCGCGCTGGTCGGCCCCGTGGACCGCGACGAACTCGGCTGCCCCACCGAGGCCGACGATTCCAGGGGTGTTTGCCGTGCCTGGTTCATAGCGGTCGGGCCGCTCTGCAGGCATCTCGGCCGATTCCGAACCTCCCCCTCCAGTCCCGCCCTCCACCTGCGGCTCAACAGCGAGCTCAGGCGCGAGGTACAGCAGCCCCACTCCCTGTGGGCCGAGCAAGCCCTTGTGACCTGAAGTCGCATACGCATCTACGCCGAGAGCAGCAAGGTCCACCTCCAGATGGCCCGCGCCTTGCGCACCATCCACAAGCATGAGCGCTCCGTGTTCGTGGGCGATATCGGTGAGGTCGCCAACCGGTTGGATGGTCCCGGTGAGGTTCGATGCGTGCAGGCACACCACTGCGCGCGTGGGCGCGAAACGAACCGCACGCTCTATGTCGTCGGGATCGATGAAGCCCGTTGAATCCGCCTTCACGATCTCCAGATCGACACCTAAGCGTGCGAGATGAGCAAGCGGTCGTGCTACAGCGTTGTGTTCCATCGAGCCCGCCACCACGCGATCGCCAGGCATGAGCAGGCCCTTGAGCATCAAGTTGCACGCCATGGTGCATCCCGGCTGAAACAGCAGGTCCCTCGTGTTGGGTACACCGAGTAACGCCGCGCAGTTGCGCCTGGCCTCGTGAATGGCGCGCGACGCCGATAACGCCATCGCGTACGCGCCTCGGCCGGGGTTTCCCCCAAGATGGGAAAGCGCATACGCTACTGCGTCGATCACCGGCTGCGGCTTGGGCCATGACGTGGCACCGTGGTCGAGGTAGACAGTAGGACGCACGTTTGTCGTCGGCACCACCCTAGTGTCCCCCGCCCGCCATCATCTCCACCGCGTGTTCGAGCTGATCAGCAATGAAAGCAAAGGACTCCCGAGCGGCCTTCTCGCTGCCCGGGAGGTTGATGATGAGCGTCGTACCGCGCACACCGGCAGTGGCACGCGAGAGCATCGCGCGCCGCGTGACCTCAAGGCTGCGGGCGCGGATGTACTCGGCGATACCCGGCGCTTTGCGCCCGGCTACCCGTTCGGTCACCTCGGGGGTGATGTCACGCGGCCCAAACCCCGTACCCCCGCAGGTAAGGACGACATCCACGCCGTGCACGTCGGCCATGTCTATGAGCATCTCAGCGATACAGGACTCCTCATCGGGACAGATCTGGTATGCCGCGATTTCCCAACCCCGCTCCGCGATGAGCTCTCTCAGGGCTGCCGCAGCGGTGTCGTCGGCCTGTGAACGCGTGTCCGAGCACGTGAGAATGGCGATGCGCAGGGGTCTTTCCACGCTACTCACACCTATCGCACGTGCCGTCGCCGAGCGAGATGACCTCCACGACGTCACCCACTACCACCTCGCCAGGCTCCCGCACCACCACGAAGACACCCTCGCGTGGCATGACGCAGTCCCCCGCCTGGTAGTAGATCGCACACTTGGTGTGGCAGACCTTGCCGATCTGGCTCACCTCTAGAACAGCCTTCTCGCCCACTCTGAGAACGGTGCCCACTGGTAGCGCGGTGAGCTCGATGCCCTCCGTGGTGATATTCTCCGCGAAATCACCCGCACCTACATCGAGCCCCTTCTCTACCATGGTGTCTATAGACTCCTGAGCGAGCAAGCTCACCTGTCGGTGCCAGTCGCCCGCATGTGCGTCACCTTCAAACCCACGGTCATATATGAGCGTTCCGCGTTCACCCGACGGCTTGCGTACGGTCTTTCTCTCCGAGATGTTCACCGACGTCACACGGCCCGACCGTGGAAGTGTCACGGTTTCCTGGTTCATCGGTCCTCCTCACGTATCCAGCGGCCGGACGCACCGCCGTCCTTCTCTGTCAGCTTGACTTCACCGAGGGCCATCCCTCGGTCAACGGCCTTGCACATGTCATAGAGCGTGAGGGCTGTCACCGTTGCTGCGGTGAGCGCTTCCATCTCCACGCCGGTAGGTCCCGTGGTCTCGCACACAGTGGTGATGCGCACCGCTGTCAAACCCGCCGCCTCCATGGGCTGGGATTCGGGCGCGAGATCTACGCTCACATGTGTAAGCGCAAGCGGATGGCACATGGGGATGAGTTCGCTCGTACGCTTCGCCGCCATGATGCCTGCGATGCGCGCTGTCGCGAAGACATCGCCTTTCGGGGCGCGACCTTCCACGATCATCGCAAGCGTCTCAGGACGCATGGTGACGCATGCGGTAGCCACCGCCCTGCGGCGGGTAGCAGGCTTACCACCCACATCGACCATGCGCGCTTCACCGCGCTCATCGAGATGGGTAAGGCGTGCGTGACGGCCCGCCGAGCCACCTGTCTCGCCTGCCGGTACCATCGGCACTCAGCCTCCTATCTGGGACATGCCGCGCACGGTGCCGATGCGCATGCTGTGGCTCGCAGGCTTGCTCACGAGCGCGTCGCGAATGAGTGCCCGCACGTCGTCGTCGGTGCCCTCACGAAGAATCGTGCGCGCATCTATCTCGTCGTCGGAGAACAAACACGCGCGAAGACGGCCATCTGCCGTGAGGCGCAAACGGTTGCACTCACCGCAGAAATGGTGCGAGAGCGGGGTTATGACCCCGATGGTCCCCTGCGCTCCGGGGAAGCGGTAGTAGCGTGCCGGACCCCAACCTCCTGGCGCGTCATCGCGTGCAACCGGCTCAAGCGTGCCTATGCCTGCAGCGATGGCTTTCGCCGTCAAACGCTCGAGTATCTCGCTTGCCGGCACATGATCTGCGAGTGTCCACCCGTCACCAGTAGAATCACAACCGCCCCCGTTCGCAGCGCCCACCTCACCTACCGGCATGTACTCGATGAATCGCACGTGCACTGCGCGATCAAGGGTCATGCGTGCGAAGCCAAGGAGGTCCTGGTTAAGGCTGCGTACTACCACCGTGTTCACCTTCACGGGGCCCATGCCCGCTTCAAACGCCGCGTCGAGGCCTGCCAGCGCATCGCTAAGCCTGCCGCCCCGCGTCACCCGCTCGAACTCCGCTGGATCGAGGGAGTCGATGGAGATGTTCACACGCGTGAGCCCTGCTTCGAAGAGGAGCTGAGCATATCGTGCGAGCAAAGTGCCGTTCGTGGTGAGAGCGATGGCCTCAAGTCCTGTGAGCTGTTTGAGCCTGCGAACATGGCCCACCACACCCTTGCGCACCAACGGTTCACCGCCGGTGAGACGAATCTTGGAGATACCCTCCTCCACGGCGATGGCGGCGAACCGCTCGATCTCTTCGAGGGTGAGAATCTCATCGTGAGGCTTCCACTCCACGCCCGCAGGCGGCATGCAGTACACGCAACGCAAGTTGCACCTGTCCGTGAGGCTGATGCGCAGATAATCAATCCGCCTGCCGAAAGAGTCAGTGGCCATCACTCTCCACCTCCTCGCGTGTCGCCGAGAAACCGGGTCTCGATGAGATCAGCGAGCGCTCGGGCGTCATCGAGCCCAAACACCTGGACAGGTGCAGCACGCAACGCCTCTACATCGGTGACAAGCGCGAAGAGCTCCTCGGTCGCGCAGATGGGCTCGGCAGAACGCTCAGCGCGCACCACCTCCACAAGCACGGGCGAGCTACGCCGAAAACCCTCGGTGAGCACGATGTCGACGTCACCGGCCTCGGCGACGAGTTGGGCGAGTGTGCGCTCCTCGTCAAGCCGGCGAAACACGCCGAGGCGATCGGGTGCGCTCACCATGGTCACGACCGCGCCTGCATTCCAATGGCGCCAGGAGTCCTTGCCTGGTGTGTCGATGTCAGTCTCATGGAAGTGGTGCTTGGCGGTGGCGACGCGATAGCCGCGCTCACTCAGAAGAGCGATGAGCGCTTCGAGAAGCGTCGTGCGCCCTGACTTGCCCTTACCCACCACCGAGACCACGGGTATGTGAAGTCTCGTCATATCGTCTGTATCTCCTCGCGCGGTGCCGGCCGCGCATCGAGGGTGTCTAGAAGCAGCCAAGGTCGCAGTTGTGCACCCTGACGCCGGCCTCGTCCGCTGCAGCGCCCGCGACTTTGTACGGCACGCCATTGTCCTCGGCGAACTTGCGAAGCACCGGGCACGTCACCGTGTCGTCGCGGGCCTTGGCCCTCAAGGCTTCCAGCAACTCAGGCGTGACCTGTGCAGCCCACTTGGGGTCGACCTGCTTAGGGGTGTCGCTCATACGATCACTTCCTCCATGTCGAGCCGGATGACTTCAACGGTGCTGCCTGCGGGAAAGGCGCCCACCCCCTCGGGAAGGACAAGCAAGCAGTTGCCATGGTGCGCTGCAGTAAGCAGCGCCGAGGACTGGCTGCCCGACAGGGACACAGACAGCGTGCCATCGGCCAGTCGCTCGATACGAGCGCGCAAGAAATACCGCCGGTCCTGGCGCTTCTTGACATCATGCGCCAGAATCGCGGTCTGACGCGGCCGGTCCAAGCATGTGTGCCCCTGCATATAGCGTAGTGCTGGGCGCACGAAGATCTCAAAGCCCACGAACGTCGAGGTGGGGTTGCCCGGAAGGCCAAAGAACGGAACCCCTTGGATCGACCCTAGCGTCTGCGGGTTTCCGGGACGCATGGCGACCTTGCAGAACTCCATCTCACCAAGCTCTTCAAGAACGGGCTTCACGAAGTCGAAGTCACCCACGCTCACGCCGCCGCTCGTGACGATGAAATCCGTCTCGACAGCCGCGCGCACAAATGCCTTGCGCGTCGCCTCTCGGTCGTCTCGCAAGATGGGGTAGCGCACGGGAATCCCCCCGGCAGCAATCACCTGAGCCGAGATCGAGTACGAGTTCGAGTTGCGGATCTTGCCGGGTCCAGGGACCTCCGTGACCTCGACCAGCTCATCACCGGTGGAGAGCACGGCGACGCGTGGGCGGCGGTGAATGCGTGCGGTGGCATGCCCTGCCGAGGCGAGCAAGCCCACCGCCGCAGGACCGATGACCTCGCCTGCCGCAAGAACGACGTCTCCTGCCGCAACCTCCTCAGCACGCCGGCGGATGTTCTCGCCCTCGGTCACGGGGCGCGTGATGTGCACAGTCCCACCGGTCGTGCCCTCCGCCTTACCGGGGATGGTGAACTCCACCATCACCACCGCATCGGCTCCAGGTGGGACCGGTGCGCCAGTCATGATTCGGGCGGCCTGCCCACGTTCGACGGCCAGCTCGGAATAGTCCCCGGCAGCGATGTGCGAGATGACGTTGAGCGTGATTGGAGCATCTTCTGTCGCAGCACGCAGATCGGCTGCGTGCACGGCATATCCATCCATCGCGGAGTTGTCGAACGGCGCCACATCGATATCGGAGCGCACGTCTTCAGCGAGTACCCCACCGAGTGATTCGAGAAGCGCCACGTTCTCAGCCTCGAGCACGCGGCAGCGATTCAATACGAGCTCGCGTGCCTCTTCTACCGAAAGCGTCACGCGTCCTCCTCGTCTGTTGCAGGAACAGTGATGCGCTGTGGAACCGTGTAGACGGTCATCTTACCGCCGCGTACATACCCCGCAAGTGTGATGCCGAGTTCACCTGCGATCTGTGCTGCAAGGTCAGTAACGGCCGTGCGTGAGACCACGACGGGTACACGAGCCTTGGCGGCCTTCACGGCCATCTCGTAGGAGATGCGGCCGGTGGTGAGCAACACGGCATCGGTGGTCGGCACGCGGTCAAGCCACGCCCGGCCGAGCAACTTGTCGAGCGCGTTGTGACGTCCCACGTCCTCGCGCACCATCTCGAGCACGCCATCGCGCCCAAGCCCGCAAGCGTGCACGCCACCGGTGTCTCGGTATGCCACGGCGTCGCGGGCCATCTGGCCCATAAGGTCGTAGAGCGCCTCGCTTCCCACGGTCATCTCGCTCGTGATGTGGTCAAGCCCGCGCGCGTGGCCGACCGAGGAGAACGTGATGCCCTTTCCGCAGCCGCTCGTGACGTAACGAGTCTTGTGGACCATGTCGTCGGGGACGGCCTCAAGCGTGGAGACGTACACCAGCCCACGCTTGTGATCGACATCGATAGCCACAAGCG
>JAVEVF010000134.1:0-2946 GCA_034005175.1 Coriobacteriia bacterium
GTCGACGGCGGGTCCACCGACGCCACGCTTGAGATCGTGCGCTCCTTCGCACCGAGATTCGGCGAGCGACTGCGGTGGGTCTCCGAGCCTGACGAGGGCATCTACGACGCCATGAACAAGGGCATCACGATGTGTGCTGGCGAGATCATCTCCATCCTCAACAGCGACGACCGGTATCCTCCCACCGCACTCAAGAGTGTGGCTGACGCGTTTCGTGCACACCCCGGCGCAGGCGCGGTGTACGGTGATGCCGAGGTCATCGACGGCGATGGTGGCATGGTGCGCTACGAGCGCGCCTCGGCGCTCAGCCCCGGCATGCCGCACCCCGACTGGATGCCGATGTGCCATCAATCGCTCTTCGTCTCGCGCAAGACATATGAGGAGCTCGGTGTCTACGATACGCGCTACCGGGTGCTTGCCGATTACGACTTCGTGCTGAGGTGTCTGGAAGCGGGAGTGGAGTTCGTGCAGGTGAGCGAGGCTCTCGCGCAGTTTCGGCTTGGAGGCGCGTGCAACTCAGATGACGCGCTGCTCTGCGCTGAAGCTGAGAAGATTCGCGTCGCATACGGTGCGAGCCCCGTCAAAGAGCGTGTCCGGCGCATCCGTCATGCGGTGAGCCGCGCAGGGTATGCGGTGCTCGGTGGGGGAAGGCGGAGATGATGCAGCTGCCACAAAGGAGCGTGATGGCATGAAAGGAATCGTGCTTGCAGGCGGCAGCGGGTCGCGGTTGTCTCCCTCGACAGGCGCTGTATCAAAGCACCTCCTGCCCATCTATGACAAGCCGATGGTCTACTATCCGCTATCCGCGTTGATGCTTGCTGGTATTCGTGACGTCGCCATCATATCAACGCCACGCGACCTGCCCTCGTTTGAGCGTCTACTGGGCGATGGCAGCCATCTGGGCATGCGGCTTCAGTACCTCGTGCAGGACAAACCACGCGGAATCGCGGATGCGTTCCTTGTAGCGGAAGAGTGGATTGCGGGCGAGAGCGTCGCACTGATCCTTGGCGACAATGTCTTCTACGGACTAGGGTTCTCAGATCTGCTTGCCGAGGGAGCGTCCGCAACCAAGGGAGCCGTCATCTATGGGTATCCCGTGAGAGACCCCGGTGATTTCGGGGTTGTAGATGTGGGACCGGATGGCGACGTGCTTTCCATAGAAGAGAAACCTGCTCGGCCTCGGTCGAATCTCGCGGTGCCTGGACTGTACTTCTACGACAGTGATGTCGTGGATATCTCACGCAGCATCGATGCGTCATCACGCGGAGAGCTGGAGATCACTGACGTCAACCGAGCCTATCTTGCCCGCGGTGAGCTGAGTGTGATCTTGATGGGACGGGGTATGGCGTGGCTCGACACCGGGACGCCCGAGGGGCTGTTGTTGGCAGGTCAGTTCGTCGAGGCAATCCAGAACCGTCAAGGAATGTACGTCGCATGCATCGAGGAGATCGCATGGCGCAAAGGCTTCATCGAGCAAGACCAGTTGACCGCCCTCGGGCAGGCATTGCTCCCCAGCGCATACGGGCAGTATGTCGTGGAGCTCGCGCAGGAGGGGAGGTGAGCCTCGGGTGAGAGTCATCGTTTGTGGTGGAGCGGGCTTCATCGGCTCGGCATTCGTCCGCGACATGCTTGCAGAACACGAGGACTGGGAGATTCTCGTGTTGGACAAGCTGACGTATGCGGGCAACATGGAGAATCTCGAGCCCGTGGCGAGTGATTCTCGCTACGCGTTCTCGAAGGTCGACATCGCGGATCCTCATGCCGTGAGAGAGGCGCTATCAGCCTTCGGGACGGCTGACGCGCTCGTGAACTTCGCTGCCGAGACACATGTCGATCGCTCTATCGCAGATGCTCGGGCGTTTCTCACCACGGATGTGTTCGGTGTCCATGTGCTACTGGAAGCAGTGCGAGACCACGGGATCGGCAGGATGGTCCAGGTGTCAACTGATGAGGTGTATGGCCCGATCCGCACGGGCTCAGCCGCAGAAGACGCCCCGCTCAACCCGACGAGCCCGTATTCAGCGTCCAAGGCCGGCGCGGACCTGCAGGCTCTGGCCCACCGAGTCACGTATGGAACCGATGTTGTCATCACCAGGGGTTCGAATACGTATGGGCCGTATCAGTATCCCGAGAAGCTAGTCCCGCTCTTTGCGACGAATCTGCTCGAGGGCCAGCGACTGCCGTTGTATGGGGAGGGCCTGAATGTCCGTGATTGGCTGCACGTCGACGATCACGTCAGGGGAGTGGAAGCAGCCCTCCTGCACGGGAGCGCTGGCCAAGTGTACAACCTCGGTGGAGGCCACGAGCTCACCAACAAGCAGATTACTGCAGCCATCCTCGCTGCGTTGGGGAGGACATGGGATGAGTGCGTGGAGCGAGTCGCTGACAGGCCGGGTCACGACCTCCGATACTCGATTGACAGCACGAAGGCAGCTCGGGAGCTTGGTTGGGTGCCGGCGGCAGTCTTCGATGATGAGATCAAGAACACCGTCGAGTGGTATCAGGAGCACATTGAGTGGTGGGCCCGCCTCAAGCACTCGGATGATTTCGAGGAGTGGGTGGATCGCTGGTACGCTTCACGCCAGGGGATAGATGACGAGTCTCCGACGCATATCGCGCAGGAGTCGCGAGGATGAGCTGTGGCCGCATCGACATGGGAAGGTGCGGTGGGGAACCCGGTCATTGTGCTGCGGCGCGGCCTGCGATGTCCGCTGCACAGGCGCTCGCATGGTTGAGACAGCGCCGGGAATCTCGTGAGGATCGGGTGACCGTGCTCCCGATCAATCAGTTGCATGGCTGGAACGTCAATGTGGCGACGGGTGATCTGGCACATGATTCCGGCCGTTTCTTCAGCATCAAGGGCTTGCGAATCTGCCAGCAAGACACCGAAGAGCCGCTCTGGGAACAGCCGATCATCAACCAACCGGAAGTGGGGATCGTGGGGTT
>JAVEVF010000049.1:0-13362 GCA_034005175.1 Coriobacteriia bacterium
CCTCGCCACTCACCGCCGGACAGATATCCGAAAGGTCGAGAACGAACCGCATGATGCGCTCGCGCCCGAGCTCATTTCCCACTCCCCACAGATAGATGAGCGCCTCACTCGGAACCGGCTCCAACAGACGGTACAGTCGCGAATCTTTCATCTTGCGGCGGTCTTTGAGCTGCTTTCCGAGAGACTCTGCGCGCTCACCCAAGACCAACACGGCGTCGATATAATCCCGCCCCAGACGCAGCTTGTGAAGCCATCGCTCGGCCGCCTGGCGTCCGACGCCGGCAGCGATGGAGGCCATGAGTGCGGCTCGGCGCCGAGGAACGCGCACGAACTCGTTTGAGATGGTGCGGTAGCCGTATTCCGCTGCTGCAAGCGCATCAATCGCCTCAAACGGGGTTGTGTTCTCGGGAAGCAGATCGCCGAGGATACCGAGGTCCTCTAGTCGCTCGAAGACCGCAGACGGCACATCCTCATCGATGATATCGAGCATCTCCTCACGGATTCTGGCGCCGCTGACCTCCTCCAACACATCCATCTCGACAGCTCTGCGTGCAAGCTGTTCGGTGGTGCCATCCATCTTGAATGCGAACCTACGCTCGAATCGCGCAGCACGTAACAGCCGCGTGGGATCTTCGACAAACGACAGGGAGTGCAGGACTCGAAGCACCCCTCGCTCAAGGTCACGCAGACCTCCGAACGGGTCGGCGATGGCTCCAAAACACTCGAGGTTCACACACGCCGCGATGGCATTAAGCGTGAAGTCGCGCCGGAAGAGATCTTGCCGCAGGGACGAACGCTCGACGGTGGGCAGCGCTCCCGGCCGCGTGTAGTACTCGGTACGCGCGCTCGTGATGTCGATATGAAGCGTTCGGGACAGCACAAGGACTGCTGTCCCGAACCGGTGGTGAACCTTCACTCGCCCACCAAGAGCTGAGGCGGCTGCCTCGGCAAACGCCACACCGTCGCCTTCAACCACGACGTCGATGTCGAGGTTTCGCTTTCCTAGCAGCATATCTCGAACGAACCCTCCCACAACATGCGCGCGCACCCCTTGTCCGTCGGCGAGATGTCCGATCGCACGAAGTGCGTTTCGAGCCTCTGACGGCAGCAGTGAGTTCACAGAGGTCAAGAAGCGTTCTGTATACCGTGCGCGCGCCTGAGGAAGGCGGTGATCGAGATACTCATCACCATGCTCGGCGCGCAGGAGATCCTTGCGTGTGACGATCCCCACCAGCTCGCCATCGCGAAGAACCGGCAAGCGTCCAATGCCCTTCGACGCGAGAAGGGCCTCGACGCGCCGCAGGTCCTCACTGGGAGTGATGGTCACGACATCACGTGCCATGAAGCCCTTCACGGGGGCATGCGAGAGCTGGTGGCGCACTGCCTTGTCGACGTCCTTACGAGTCACCAGGCCCACGATCGCACCTGCTTCTACGACGGGAAGCCCGCCGTGTCCCCATCGAGCCATAAGCGAGCCGGCTTCGGCCATCGTCGTCTCCGGATCGATGGTGTGTACCGGCGCTGACAGTATGTCGCACGCACGCAGCGGCGGCCGCACACATGATTCGAGTGCATCACGCACACGCGTGAGGGCCCGGTCCGTGTCCATATCGACCAGACCTGCTGAGGCCGCCTGGGCATGGCCTCCCCCGCCGATGAGCGCCATCACCTCGCCCACGTCCACTTCGTGTAAGCGACTACGTGCAACGACCTGCAACCTTCCGGGCATTGCCACCAACGCGATCGCCACCCGGTAGCCAAGGTCCTCAACGATGTAGTGAGTGAGCACGCTTGCCGAGTCAACGTACTCGTGCGTCGAAGCGACACCCACCGCAATCTGCTGTCCACGGATATTCCAGACCTCCAGCGAATCAAGAAGGTCTTGCAGCAAGCGTCGTTGCTCGGGATCGAGCGCACGCGTAAGGAACTGGTTGAGAACCTCCATGTCCGCCCCAGCGGCCATGAGATACGCCACCGCCTCCGCGTCATAGGCGGTGGTGCCGGGGTACGTGAGCGACCCGGTATCCTCATGGATGCCGAGAAGCATGAGTGAGGCTTCCAGCGCGGTGAGCGCGATGCCACGCTGATGTAGCTCGTGCACGAGAATCGATGTGGTCGCTCCGACCTCTAGCGAACGGTCGTCAATGTCGGAGAGATCGCCCTCGGCTGCTCTATGATGGTCATAGACGATCACGTCGACACCAGGGTCGAGCGCGACCTGGCCGAGGTCGCCGATCCTGTTGGGGTCACGCGTGTCCACCATGATCAGACGTTGGACACGGCTCAGGTCAAGCCCACGCAGATCGACGAAGTCGACGAAGTCCTCGTGCAGGTTGTGAAAAGCACGCACGTTGGCCGCTTGCGTGCCGAGGAATACCCCACGCGCTCCAGGAAAGAGCTTGGTTGCAGCGACCGTCGCAGCATACGCATCGAAGTCCGGATTGGCATGTCCGACGACAAGTTCCACGCCATCACACCTCGTGAAACAGCGGAGGGGTCTCAACAGCTACCTGCCCGAGCATCACCGACGACTCGATGCGAGCCTCGGCAACCTCAAGAGCATCCTCCTCCGACGCATACAGTGTCGCCAGTCGCTCGCCCACCTGCACCTCATCACCGACTCGCACATCGAGCACGAGACCTGCACCCGGGTCGATGGCATCTTCGGCCCTCACGCGCCCAGCTCCCAGAGACATGGCAGCGCGGCCGACGCCTTCTGCGTCGAGGCGTGTCACGAATCCGCAATGCTCGCTACGCACCTCGCGTGAATAGCGAGCATGCGGCAGGCGGCTAGTATCGGTAGCCACGCGCGGGTCTCCACCTTGTGCTTCCACCCAGCGCTCGAACATCTGAAGACCATCCCCTGAGTCTAACGCAGCCTTGACACGCTTGCGTCCAGCGCGCTCATCAGGCACCACGCCGCCGAGGACGAGCATCTTCGCCCCCAGAGCCACGCACACCTCGGTGAGCTCATCAGGGCCTTCCCCCCGAAGCGTCTCGATGGCCTCCACTACCTCGAGAGCGTTGCCTACTGCCATGCCGAGTGGCTGGCTCATGTCACTCATCACGCAGTGCACGTCGCGCCCGAGGGCTCGTCCTACGCGTATCAGCTCGGCAGCGAGGGCACGGGCCTCCCCGTGGGTCTTCATGAAAGCGCCAGAACCCACCTTCACGTCAAGCAGTATCGCGTCAGCGCCACCGGCGATCTTCTTGCTGATGATCGAACCAACGATTAGGGGAATGCTTGGTACGGTTGCGGTGACGTCTCGCAGCGCGTACATCCTCTTGTCGGCAGGGTCGACATCGGGCGTCTGCGCGATGACCGCGACTCCGATGCGGCGCACCTGTGCGACGAACTCATCCACGGATAGCTCAATACGCATCCCAGGGATGGATTCGAGTTTGTCGAGCGTCCCTCCTGTGTGGCCAAGGCCCCGCCCGCTCATCTTCGCTACCGGCACGCCGCATGCTGCTACAAGCGGGGCGAGCACGAGCGTTGTCGTGTCAGCGACTCCGCCGGTCGAGTGTTTATCGACCTTCGTGCCCGGAACAGACGAAAGATCTATGACAACACCCGAGCGCACCATGGCACTGGTAAGCCATACGGTCTCCTGAGCATTCAGGCCGTTGAGATACGCGGCCATGAGCCATGCGGCCATCTGATACTCGGGAACCTTGCCGGTCGCATACCCCAGCACGATACGGTCCATTTCGTCGGGAGTGTGGACGCCGCCATCACGCTTCACCTCGATGAGCTCCTCGAAGGTCACGCGTCACACACCTCCGAGAGAAAGGAGATGCCGCGGCCGCATCGACCCGCAGCCCCATAGAAATCCAGCACTGTTTCACCGATGTCGCTGAAGGACTCTCGCGTGCCAAGCGCCACGCCACGATCGACTCCCTTGACCTTGACGATCAGCGGCGTGTATTCACGGCTGTGATCGGTGGATTCAGTGGTGGGGTCACAACCGTGGTCTGCGGTGATGATAAGCAGGTCTCCATCGACCATGGCGTCAAGCAGCTCGGGGAGCCGATCATCGACAGCCTCCAGGCCGCCAGCGTACCCTTGCACGTCGTTGCGATGCCCCCAGATCATGTCGAAATCCACAAGGTTAGCGAACACGAACCCCGGCCTGTCACTGCGCACTCGGACAAGAAGGTTATCGAAGCCGTGCATGTTGTTCTCAGAGTGCAGTGACTCACACACGCCTTGCCACGCGAAGATCTCACCGATCTTGCCGATTCCATAGGTAGTCACGCCTACCTCTGCAAGCTTGTCGAGAACGCTCGGCTCGAAGGGCTGGACTGCGAAGTCTCTCCGGCGATGGGTGCGCGTATACATGCCACGATCATCTGGGCCGATGAATGGTCGCGCGATCACGCGTCCGACCGCATGCTCGTTCACGCACACCCGCTCTCGTACGATTGAGCACATCTCGTAGAGTTGCTCCACGGGGATCACATCTTCGTGCGCTGCGATCTGAAACACGCTGTCAGCGCTCGTGTACACGATGGGTTTTCCGGTAGCGACATGGGCATCGCCGAGGTCTTGAATGATGGCGGTGCCACTAGCGGGATAGTTGCCGAGCCACCCTCGGCCGGTCTCGCACTCGAACGCAGCCATCATCTCGGCGGGAAACCCATCCGGATAGGTGGGAAACGGCCGTGTGAGATGCAGCCCCATCATCTCCCAGTGGCCGGTGGTGGTGTCCTTGCCAGCGCTCAACTCAGCGTTGCGCCCCCACGATGCCGTGGGCGAACTCACTGGCGTAACGCCCGCGATGTCAGTGATATTGCCCAAGCCCATCGCTCCGAGGTTAGGCATGTGCAGACCCCCGACCTCGCGTGCGATGTTGCCGAGTGTGTTGCTGCCCTCATCCCCATAGTCTGCAGCGTCAGGCAGCGCCCCAACACCCACACTGTCAAGTACCAAGACGATAGCCCGTGGCTCCCTCACCGGTGCATCACCGACCATCACCCTCCTGTCTGCAGTCCATGAAAATACGACTGGGCCCATACCCTATATCTCAGAATATGCCCGCGATCTCACGAAGCTCAGCACCCACTCCACAGTCAGGAGCACGACCACTGTGATGGCCGCCTGTGTGTCGAAGACACCACCATACGGCGTACGGGGAGCTGTCACCCCCACAGATAACACGAGTCTATCCGTGGCCGCGATGATCGCGCTGCCCCATGCGGTCATTGCAAGGCGCCCAAAGAACTCGATGACGACACGCGCAGTGAGAACTGCAGCAAGGGCAAAGAGGACGTTCATGACTCCCGTAAGAAATCGTCTGCCCAACGCTGCTCTCTCCCTGTGCGCATGTGGGTTCACACAAAGTGCACGCATGCACTTCAAGTATGGAGTGAAGAGCGTCTCGGCGGAAGAGCCGGCCGGCTAACGCAGGGAATCAGTGATGGTGCGACTGATGATCTTATCCGCGACCTCGTCGGCGGAGGGGGGATTGTTGTGCAGTCGCTCAATGGCTTGAGCGACTCGGTCATCACGCGTCTCGGGGAGCTCTCGTAGCACCGTGTGAACACGGTTCATGAGCTCGGGGGAGACATCACGACAGGTGGCGCGATGACAGTATTCCTTTGATGTCTGTAGGTAGGCGAGCGCCTCGCGCACCTCTTCGTCTGAGATAATCATCGTACTGCTAGTATCGGCTGCACTGCCGCTACTCTTGACCACTCGAGTGTGGTGATTTCAAGGTCATGCAAAAGGGAGAGCCCCAAGGCCGGCACCTTGAGGCTCAGGGGTAAGGGGTTGCACTCTCGTGCAACTCGTCGACCATTCTAATGCTCGCTTCGCCAGTGTGCAAGAGGCGGTTGTGAAATGCTTCTCTTGACCCTAGGCGAAGGTGAGGAAGCGCACGAGGGGCTCCATGCCGAAGAGCAAGGGCAACACGCCCGTTGCGACTATCAGCAGCGCAAGCCCAGCGGTGACCGCCACACAGACGAGGTCGCTGTCACCCTGTGTTTGCACGGCACTGCCCTCTGGGGCGCTCTCGAAGTACAGTGACCTCAACACACCACCGTAGTAGCCGAACGACACCACCGACGCGGTCACACCGATGACCGCAAGCCACCAGTATCCTGCACTCGCTGCAACACCAAACACGAGGAACTTTCCCCAGAAGCCCGCGGTGAGCGGCATCCCGACCAAGGAGAACAGCGCCGCGGCCACCGACACGCCAAGCACTTTGCGCTCACGGCCTAGGCCGGCAAGCCCGCTTATGGACCCATCCCATGTAGGCCTTGCGGCCCGAAATGCCCCCGCCGCAAGGAACGCTAGACCGGCGGAGAGCGCATATGCCGTGAGCAAGATGGCCACCGAAGTCATGGCTGCGCCGCCCATAGACACTCCGACCAGGGCATATCCGACCTGTGTGATTCCCGAATACCCTAGCATGCGCGTGTACGAGCTCTGCTTCAACCCGCCCGCGGCGCCAAATACCATCGACAGAATCGCAAGCGAGCCGAACACCCACATGACGTAGTCTGGCCGCAGACCCCCAAACACCGCACGGGAGAAGAGCACGATCATCGCGAGCCCAGCCGCGAGTTTAGGCACTCCAGAGATCAGCGCAGCTAGGTGCGGTGGAGCGGTCTCAAGGGCGTCAGGCGCCCACGAATGGAATGGAAATGCACCGAGTTTGTACGCGAAGGCGGCTGCGATGAGAACGAACGCGGTCGTCACCGGAGGACCTGCATCGCTACCCATAAGCCCGCGGATCCACACGTACGACGTCGTACCGCCATACAATCCCACGAGTATGGCAATGCCGAGCACGAGAAGGCCGGTCGCCACAGCACCTTGCACGAAGTACTTCATTGATGCTTCGGTGGCCGCCGAGGTGCGTGCCGACCATACCAGGGCATATGCAGTCAGCGCCATCATCTCAAGCGCTATGAGGGCGACAAGCACATCGGCTGATACCACTAGTGCGGCTGCGCCAGCGATCAGGAAGGTGGCCAGCGCGGCAAGCCCACCGCCAGACGATGTGGTGGTGAGCGGACGCCACCCGCCCAGCAAGACCAGCGCTCCGATAGCGCAGATGAGAGCTACCGATGCCGAGAAGCCCCGACCTGACAATACGACCTCTCCACTGATAACCGGAGAGCCTGTGCTCGCGATGAGTGCCAGGACGACTCCTGCCGTCAGACCAGCTAGGGCGCCGAGCACCGCAAGCGCCCGCCTGTCGAACGCGTCGAGCGCAACAGCAAGAACACCGCCGGCCACGCAGGCGAGATGCGGCGCGAAGGCCGAGAGCAACGATACCTCGGTCACGTCACACCCCCCGCCCTACAAGCGCGGCGAGGGCAGCTGACACGCCGACGGTCATATCCATGACGATGCGAGGCCAGATGCCCAACACCACTACGGCAATGGAAAGCCCGACGACGGGGATGAGATCGCCTCCACCGAGGTCACGAATCGCGATCCACTCCCTGGCGGGTACGCCGTGCACGACCTCGCGCACCGCTCTCAAGTTATACGCGGCTGCCAGGACGACACCCGGCAACACGAGCGCGACCAACCACGACCACATGCCAAACCCTTCGATCATGGCGAGCAACTCTCCCGGAAAGCCCGACAGGCCTGGGAGACCGAGGCTCGCCAGCGCTGCAAAGGTCAGCGCTGTTCCCCAGCGCGGGGCAAGCTCACCCAGTCCTCCGAAACGCGCGATCTCACGTGTGTGGGTGCGGTCGTATAGCTGACCTACCAGCAAGAACAGCAGCGGGGCCACCAGACCGTGGCTGATCATGATCAACATGGCAGCATCAAAGCCCGCAGAGGTCGCTGTCGAGAGCGCAAGCAGGACAAAGCCCATGTGCGCAACGCTGGAATACGCCACCAATCGCTTGAGGTCCGGCTGTACAAGCGCCACCGCTGCTCCGTAGACGACGCCGATGCCGCCAAGCACCGCAAAGATCCACGAGACCCCGACGAAGTGTTCAGGGGCCATTGGTATGGCGAGTCGTAGCAGTCCGTACCCACCCATCTTCAGAAGCACCCCCGCAAGCAAGATCGACCCGGAGGTCGGTGCCTCGACATGAGCATCGGGAAGCCACGTATGAAGCGGAAAGGCAGGGAGCTTCACGAGCATTCCGGCAGCCAAAAGCCAGAACACAAGCGCGGGATCGGTTAGCGCATGGCGTCCGGCGACAAGCTGTTCGATGCTCGTGGCTCCGATAGTGAATACCGCTATGAGGATGCCCACCAGCATGAGCGCGCTGCCAGCGAACGTGTAGACGAAGAACTTCATGGCCGCGTGACGCCGGTCCTCATGGCCCCATACGCCGATGAGAAAGTACATGGGAATGAGTACGGCCTCCCAAAACACGTACAGCAGAACAACGTCAGCAGCGAGGAACACGCCTGTCACTGCTGCCTGTAGACCAAGAAGCAACGCGAGGTGGACAGAAGCACGCTCCGTGACGTTCCACGAGGCGAACACCGCAACAGGTCCGAGAAGCGCCATCAGCGCGACGAGAGGTGCTGAGAGGCCATCGATCCGCAGGTCCCAGAAGGGAACGCGATGGGCTGCGACATGCAACCCTTCCAGCGTCTCACCCGCGAATACGCCTTCGGATACCAGCGCAGCAACGATGGCGAGATACGCGAGTGTCACTCCAAGCGCCATCCAGCGGGCGGCCTGCGCGGAGATGCGGCCGGCAAGCAGCGTGAGGATGACTCCGGCGATAGGCACGATCACGAGCAGGTCCAGCAGCACCGTCACCACCCCCGCCCGATATAGGAGACGAGGGCAAGCAGCGCGACGACTCCTGCACCCAGCATCGTCGCGTACCACTGAACGTCGCCTGACTGCAAGGATGTGAGCACACGACCGACCCCGCGGGCCATCCGGGCTATCCCCTCAACGAAACCGTCGATGAGCTTTCGGTCGACGATAGCGTACAGAGTGCGTGAGACAGCTCCGACCGGGCGCAGAACGCACCTCTCCACGAGAGCGTCAGCCCCCCATCCTGACCTCATGAGCGCAGTCAGCCGAGCAAGACCTGGTGCAGTGGGCTCGACAAGCGATCGCGGGGCAAAGCGCCATCCGAGACTCAAGCCGATGAGCGCGAGGATGGTGGAACCTGCAGCGACCCCGAGGTCGAGTTCGCCATGGTGCGCACCGAGACGCGCCGCAATAGTCGCCCCGGCAAAGCCCACGACAAGTGCAAGCGCCGCAAGCAAGAGGAGCGGCGCTCGCATGCTCCAGCCACCTTCATGCACGACACCCTCGCCACGATAGGAATCAAAGAACGCGAGTCGAGTCGCGCGTGCGATGTAGTACGCAGTGAGCACGCTTGCACCGAAGAGCAGCACCGCCCACGCTGGCCCGCCAGAGGCGACCTCATGCAAGATCTCGTCCTTGCTGAAGAAGCCCGCAAGCGGCGGCAGTCCTGCCAGCGCTCCTGCACCCACTAACCAAGTCACGCCCGTGACCGGCATCTTCTTGAACAAGCCGCCCATCTCGCGCAGATCTTGAGACCCGCAGCCATGAATCACGCTTCCTGAACCCAAGAAGAGCAGTGCCTTGAAGGCCGCGTGAGTCACCAGGTGAAACACAGCTGCTCCCCACGCCCCCACGCCAAGCGCGGCGAACATGAAGCCGAGCTGGCTGATGGTGGAGTATGCAAGCACCTTCTTGATATCGGTCTGTACCAGCGCTGCTGTCGCCGCGCCGATGGCGGTGACTGCTCCGATTGCCAGAGTCACTGCCAACGCATCGGCAGAGAGCGAGAACAGCGGCCAGCTGCGAGCGATAAGAAAGACACCCGCTGCCACCATCGTGGCTGCATGAATCAGGGCAGAGACCGGTGTGGGCCCCTCCATCGCGTCGGGCAACCATATCTGGAGGGGGAACTGAGCTGACTTTCCGATTGCCCCGAAGAGCAACAACAAGCTTGCTGCCGTCACCGTGATGGCGGAAAGAGCAGGGGCTGCAGCAAAGATGGCCTCATACGAGAGATCGCCCACCTCGCGCCAGAGCAAAGCCAAAGCCAGCAGCAAACCCATGTCACCCACACGGGTGGTGAGAAATGCCTTGACGGCCGCCTTGGCGGCCGCAGGCCTCGTGAACCAAAACCCGATCAGCAGGTACGAACATGCCCCGACAAGCTCCCAGCCGATGAAGAGCCCCAGCAGCCCGTCGGCTATCACCAACATGCTCATCGCAGCGGTGAACAAGCACAGCGCAGCGAAGTATCTCGGCAACCCCGACTCTCCAGCCATATAGCCGGTCGAGAACACAACCACGAGCGAGGCGACCACCCCTACGACCACAAGCATCACGGCTGCAAGCCCATCCACCGCCCAGCCGACGCTGAAACCGCCGGATGCCCCGCTGGCAAGCCATGTGAGGGAGTCACCGCGCGCCGGAATCCCCTCTGCCGTCACAAGCCACGTCGCACCGTATGTAAGCACCCACAGCGGACCGAGAACCGCGAAGAACGGAGTGGCCCGCCCAAGGATCTTGCCGAACGCAGCGACAAGAAGCGCGCACACAAGCGGCACCACTACGACGGTCCATCCGCTGTCGAGTATCGCCGCCATCTCAGCCCTTCACCTCCGTGAGCTCATCCGCACGTGTTGATTGGAAGCGCCGCGCCACGGACATGACAAGAGCAAGCCCGATCGCTGCCTCGGCGGCGGCAATCGCGACCACCAGCACACCAGTAGCCTCAACCGCACCTTGATGCTCGCCGATAGGGCCGCTGGCGGCAGCGAGACCGACGAGCAGCATCGTGGCCGAGCCGAGCATGACCTCGACACTAGCGAGTATCGCGATCAAGTCGCGCCGAGTGAGCACCCCGTACAGGCCCACCGAGAACAGGCCTACCGCAAGAATCACCACGCTCACCGCTCATCACCTCGCACGATGATGACCAATCCGACGAGCACGGCAAGAAGCAGCACGCCAGCCATCTCGAAGTGCGTGAGCATCGGCCCGAGAAATACCTCTGCCACCTCGTCTGTCCCAGACACGAGTGTCTGGTCAAGCGAGTCGGGCACCGCGCCGATGAGCGCCGTCACCACAAGGAAGAACAGTCCCCCCGCAACGGTGAGTGCGGCGATGTCATGGCGTGATTCAAGGCGAGGGCGTCCATCGTTCGAACGGTGCACAAGCATGATCGCGAATACCATGAGGACAAGGACTCCGCCCACATACACGAAGAGCTGTACTGCACCCAAGAACGCGGCCCCCCAATAGACGAAGAAGCCAGCAACAGCGAGCAGGAAAACGCCGAGGCCGACGACCATGCGCGTGATGTCACGTGCAAACACCGTGACGACCGCCCCGCACACGGCAACCGCACTCAAAATCGCGAAGACGCTGCTCTCCACGTTCACTTGCCCGCCTCCTCGCTGAGTTCAGCGCCGGTGCTAGGCCGAGGCGACACGTCTTGTCCTGTCGCACGGGTGCCACCGCCGTCGCGACACATCTCGTGTCGATCGAACGCCATCAGGTCCCGATGGTAGAAGCTCAGTTCGTACTGTCCGGTATGCGTGAGCGCGCTCGTGGGGCACTGCTCAGCGCACAACCCACAGAAGCAGCACTTCGACAGGTCGAGATCGTAGCGAGTCACAAACCGGCCACCCGGATCATCGACACGTTCGACCTGGATGGCGTAGTCCGGACACGTGCGAGCGCAGAAGGTGCATCCCACACACACCTCCGACTCGCAGCGCAGGCAGCGCGCGGCCTCATCGAGTGCTTCGAGGTGCGTGAGACCCAGTTCCACTGGCCGGAAATCGGTTGCCCGCTCCTCTGGCTTTGCCATAGGCATGACAGGGCGGCGCCGGTCACTCTCCACACCAGCCACATCTGCAGGCTGGTAGGAGTCATATACGGGCACCGGGCGTGCTATGCGGTCCTCGGCAAGATCCATTCCTTGCAGGAAACGATGTATGGACGTGGCAGCTTCATGACCTGTCGCAATCGATGCGATCGCGCTCCCAGGACCGGTGACTACCTCGCCACACGCGAACACGCCAGGGTGATGAGTCGTGAAGAGGGTGCCATCAACCGGCAGGAGGCCACGTTCGGTGAGAGTCAGGTCCGAGCCCGCCACGACATCAGCCAACACAGGTCCCTGGCCAACTGCGAAAACGACGACATCGACATCGATGTCTGTATAGCCCTCACCGTACTGCGGTGCAAACCGACCTGCTTCGTCGAACACCGATAGGCACTCCCGCATACGCATGCCCCGCACGGCACCCACCTCGTTCACCAACACCTCTTCTGGGCCGAGCGAACACATTCCGATGACGCCTTCGTCAAGCGCTTCTTCGATCTCCCACGGGTGGCAGGGCATCTCATCGGCGGCCTCGAGGCATGCAAGCCGCACCTCGGTGGCACCGGTGCGCAAGGCACAACGGGCGACATCGACAGCGACGTTTCCTCCGCCGATGACAAGCACGCGCTTGCCGTTGACGCCAGCATCGCCTTTCCAGTTCGCATCGCGCAGGAATGGGAGCGCTCCCACTACTCCCTCGGCGGTGTGTCCTGGAACGGGGATTATTCGGCTCTCCTGGAGCCCTGCCGCGATGAGGAGCGCGTCGTATTCGCCGAGCAGATAGTCGATGGGCACGTCCTTGCCCACCTCCACGCCAAGCTTGAGTTCCATGCCCATCGTAACGAGGTTGTCGATCTCGTCGTGCAGGACTTCACGCGGAAGGCGATACGAGGGCACGCCGGAGTACAGTGCACCGCCGGGCTTCTTGTCCTTCTCGTATACCACCACCGTATAGCCGAGCTTCATCAGGTCGTACGCGGCAGCAAGACCAGACGGCCCCGATCCGATGATGGCGACGCGTTGGCGCTGGGTCTTCTCAAACGGGACGAGCCGCTCTGCCGCCACCTTCGCATACTCCTCATACGCGTGGCGATGCAGTGGACGGATGGCGATCGGCTCATCGTAGAAGTTGCGCTTGCATGCGCTTTCACAAGGGTGATGACAGATTCTACCTAAGACTCCTGGAAAGACATTCCGCTCTCGTACGAGTTCGTACGCCTCGGCTGGCTTTCCCTCGGCGATGAAATAGCCTTGTCCGCGCGCGTCCACGTTGGCAGGACAGTTTCCAACGCACGGTGGGAGACGGTCAGAATGATACAGGGTGTCGATCATCTGATTGTTCTGAGGAGGGGCTGTCTCGATCTTGGGGATCTCGTCCACGCCAAGGATGCCACGCAGATGCAGCGCGCCACGCCTTCGGGGCGAGAGCGCCACCTTCTCATGCGGGTAGCGCAAGGTCGTAGCAGGACCGAGCGCCCGTCGCCCCGTTATACCAAGCCCGGTCAACAGCGAGCGCCAGCGCGCGAAGAATCCCGCAGCTCC
>JAVEVF010000135.1:0-2894 GCA_034005175.1 Coriobacteriia bacterium
CAGGCCGAGATTCAGAGCCAGGAGGTTCGCGGTCCCGGCAGGGTAGACGAGTACGGGCACGCCGGTGTTTCGAGAGGCGTAGCAGACAGCAGAAGCGGTCCCGTCTCCTCCAGCTGCAACGATCGCGTCGAATGAGGTGGCGTCTGAGACAAGCTCAGCGTATGAAGCACCTGGTTCAGCGGAGCGGAAAACGATCTCTATACCGTGGGCTCCCAAAGCGCGGACATAGTCGTAGATCCCGGCGTCGCCGCCGCCAGAGTGGGTGTTCACGACGACGAGCACTCGCATGGCGCACTCCCTCGTTGTCTGCAACGGTACCCACACTCGCTCAATCGCTACCGGTCGTCTACTCTGATTCAGTGGGAAATATCTGCATGATGAGGTGTCGCGTGCGACAAAGGAGCAAGCGCGGTTGTATATCACAGACGATGAAGGTCTGCACGAACTGATTGCGGAGATCCGCTCGGCAAAGACCGTCGGCATCGACACCGAGTTCATGCGCGAAAAGACCTATTTCGCGAAGCTGTGCCTGATTCAGCTGGCAACCGAGGAGATCACTGCGATCGTCGACCCGCTGACGGTCACCGATATCTCTCCTCTGTGCGGCCTGCTCGCGGACCCCGATGTCACCAAGGTCGTGCATGCTGGCGGACAAGATCTCGAGATCTTCTTTCGGATGTGTGACGGGAGGTCCGCGGCGCCGGTCTTTGACACCCAGGTGGCTGCTACGCTTGCAGGTTTCCCCCAGCAGGTAGGCTACGGCGCGCTCGTCTACGACCTTCTCGGTATCAAGCTGGACAAGGGGGATTCGTACACCGATTGGAGCAAACGGCCGCTCTCTGATGCGCAGGTGGCTTATGCGCTGAACGACGTCCGCTATCTGCCCGCGATGTACGAGCGCTTGAAGTCGCAGCTCGAGAAGGAGGGGCGGACCGAGTGGCTGTCGGCCGACTTCCAACGCATGGAGGACCCCGCGACCTATGAGATCGTTCCGCACGAGCAGTGGCGGCGCGTGAAGCGGATCTCGTCGCTCAATCGCCGACAGCTCGCGGTGGCGCGAGAGGTAGCGGCGTGGCGGGAGAACGAGGCCATACGGCGCGACATCCCCAAGCGGTGGGTGATCGGAGACGGGAGTATCGTCGAGGTAGCGCGCAGGATGCCAGCCGATGTCGAGGAGCTGGCAGCGATCAGGGGCGTGCCCGACAAGGTCGGCAAGCAGGCGTCCAAAGGGCTGCTTTCGGCCGTGGCAGCCGGTGTCGATGTGCCCGAGGAAGACCTCCCTGTTCTTTCGAAACGCAAGAGGCTCAACGGAGATGTCGAGGGTGCGGTGGACCTGATGGTCGCGCTCGTGAGGCTGCGTGCACGGCAGCACGGGGTCGCCATGCCGTTACTGGCCTCACGTGACGACCTCGAGCGTCTTGCCGGCGGGGACAGGGACTCGAGCCCTCTGCTTTCGGGTTGGAGGGCCACGATGGTGGGAAACGAACTCGTGGAGCTGCTTGACGGAAGCGTCACTTTGAGCCTCGCCGAAGGCCATCTCCAAGTCGTGAAGATTATGCGAGATAGCTGCTGAGCACGAGACGGCTGGTTCGAACCTTGCTACCTTGATCCTTCCACAAGTGCTCTCGGGAGCGCCTGCTGTGTGTGTACTACCGAGGAGGAGCGACACGTGTTTCTGGATTCGCAATACATACTGATCATGCTGGTCGCGATGGTCCTGGGGTTCATAACCCAGGGCTACGTGAACAGCACCTATCGAAAGTGGAGCCAGGTGCCGCTGATGACCGGGCGCACCGGTGCCGAGGTCGCGCGTACCATGCTCGACTCGGAAGGCCTTCATGCCGTGGGTATCGAGACCGTACCCGGTCACCTCACCGACCACTATGACCCGCGCACCAACGTGCTGCGCTTGTCGACCGATGTCTACTCGGGGCGCTCGGTCGCCGCAGCTGGCGTTGCGGCTCACGAGGCGGGTCATGCGGTCCAGCACGCGCGCGGCTATGTCCCGGCAAAGATCAGGATGGCGCTGGTGCCGGTGGCTAACCTGGGCTCCGGTGCTGCGTGGGTCCTCATCTTCATCGGGCTTGCTATCGGCTTCTTGCAGCTCGCATGGCTCGGCGTGGCTGCGTTCGCCACTGCGGTGCTGTTTCAGCTCGTGACACTTCCGGTGGAGTTCAATGCGTCAGGTCACGCCCTTCGTGCGCTTTCGACGACCGGCGCACTGCAGCCGCAGCAGGTCTCCGGCGCCCGTAACGTGCTGACCGCTGCCGCACTGACATATATCGCCGCCGCACTGATCTCGGTGATGCAGCTCTTCTACTGGATGAGTGTCGTGGGGAGGCGCAACTAGCCAGCCCGCATTCTCTGCAAATCGTCGACTCTTTGCCCTACACTGCTCATATGTGCAGATCACGGGCGGAGGCAAAGTACATGGGAGGCTGGCTGACCGCGCGGGCCGTGACGGTGTTTCTGCTCGTGGCGATGTTGATTCCCTGTTCGGCTTATGCCACAGAAGCATCTCCGGGCACCACCTTTATGGTAGGTAGCATCGAATATGAAGTGTTGTCAGGCACGTCGGTTCAAGTGGACGGCGTGCCGGAGAACTCCGTCGACGTGGAGATTCCGGCTGGAGTTGAGTACGAGGGCACCACCTACACAGTCTCTGCAATAGGTGATCATGCGTTCAACTTCTCGCCTCAACTTACTTCAGTCCGCATTCCTGATTCCGTCATCTCGATCGGAGATGGTGCGTTCAGGTACTGCATCAAGCTCACTTCCGTCACGATCCCGGATTCGGTCATCTCAATCGGTGGCAGTGCGTTTTCCCACTGCGCTTCGCTCGCTTCGATCGCCATTCCAGACTCGGTCACTTCGATCGAGAACGGCACGTTTCA
>JAVEVF010000050.1:0-12957 GCA_034005175.1 Coriobacteriia bacterium
CACTCATACCCAAACGTCATGCCCTGTGCGACCTGCCACCCGATGATAGAGACGGTGTCGCCATTCTCGACTGGCTCATCCACCGAGAACTCCGTGATGCCGTAGCCTCGAAGGGTCTGCTCGAATCCCGAGACATCCCCATAGTATTTCTGCGATGCCACAGGAAGCATCTTGAAGGCGGTAGCGTAATCGTTGGCCGCACATGCCTTGTAGTACGCTTGGAGGTACTCGAGCGGCGTCTGGTCTTCGGGCACTGCCGGCGCGGTGGCAGGGTCGAACTCGACCTCGGGAGCCTGCGCGCCCGTTGCAGTCGGCTGCTGCGTGGGCATGCCGCTCGTCTGCGCTGGTGCCGCTGGGTTGCTCGACCCCTTCGAGTTCTGCCAGACGATGATCCCCACCACGGCCGCAAGCAACACTGCAGCGATGGCTATCAGGATGGTGACCTGTCTGTTGCCTGTGGCGGATTCGGACATCTGTGTTCCTTCCCTCATCTTCTGTGGGTTCGCATCTGCGTGCACCCGACCCTGCTGCGCGATACTGATGCCTGATAGGGTCGCCGCTGACGAGGTATGATTAGCGAATGACACGCCAACACAGTGTGTTCGACATCATCGGCCCCATCATGGTGGGTCCGTCTTCGAGCCACACGGCGGGCGCCGTGCGCCTCGGCCGGCTTGCTCGCGCGGTCCTCGGCGAGTCGCCGATTCATGCCGACATCGGCTTGCACGGATCGTTCGCCTCGACAGGAACGGGGCATGGGACCAACCTTGCGCTCGTAGCAGGGTTGCTCGGGCTTGCCCCTGACGACCTCGCCATCAAAGACGCGTTCGCGCTAGCCGCCGACGCGGGTCTGGAGGTCTCATTTCATACTGCGAGGCTCGGCCAGACGCATCCCAACAGCGCCCTGTTCGTCCTCACAGCTGCCGATGGTCGCACTGTCGAGCTTCAAGGTTCGTCTCTCGGCGGCGGAGATGTCGTTCTCTCCCGCATCGACATGTACGACGTGGAGGTGACCGGGGAACTGCCGCTGCTGCTTGTCTTCCATCTCGACCGTCCAGGGGAGGTCGCGACGGTGACCTCGGTGTTGGCCGAAGAAGGCGTGAACATCGCGCGCATGCAGGTCTCACGCGAGCGCCGAGGCGCGGATGCGCTCATGCTCATCGAGACCGACGCGCCTGTCGATAGCGCATCACTGGAACGCATCGCTGCAGCTCCAGGAGTGGTGGGGGTGCGGGTCGTCCCAGCGATCTAGGCGGGTTTCGGCGCCGTCTTCCCTGCGCTATCACCCGCGCCTCTGTCCTCAGCATGTCGCAAGTCACACCCGCTTACCCTGCAGGTAAGACACGCTCCCGAGCAGGGCGTGAGCTTGAGTGTATTGCAGCGTGGGCAGCGTATCGCCTCGGCTGTCAGACCGCACGTGGGGCATCGGGTGAGCTGCATGTCACACCACCCCCAACACCCGGGCGAGCAGGCCTCCCGCAAGAAACGCGATACCGATGGAGGATGCGAACAGCCCCACGACGTAGCCCATGCCGCGTTCTTTCCAGATGACCATCACGCTTGCGACGCAGGGGACGAACAGCGTGATGGTTACCATGGCCACCAGCAGTTGAGCTGCGCTGAGGTTCATGGTGAAGAAGCCCGCGGCACCGAAGTCACGCCGCACAAGCCCCATGACGAATGCGGTCGCTGCCTCTGCAGGAAGCCCGAGCCAACCCACCGTCAGCGGGACTGCCAGTTCTTGGACACCGACAAGCACGCCAGTGATATCAAGCACAGAGATGGCGAGGGCGCCGAGCAGGAAGAAGACCGTGACCTCCTTCATGAAGTGGTAGCTCTTCATGAAGGTCTTGCGCAACACATTGTCCAATCTCGGCAAGCGCAGATTGGGAAGATCGATCAGCAGATCGGTTGAGGTCCCTGGGACCAGTCGGCCGAGCGCTGTGCCCACGCCCACGAATATGACGATGAGCGCGCCGAAATATATGGCTGCATACTTCGGGCCGACACCCGCCATGAGGGCAGCGATGACGGCTATCTGCGCCGAGCAGGGGACAGCGATAGCCATGAGAGCAGTGGCGATGAAACGCTCACGCTTGCTGCCGAGGATGCGTGTCGTGAGCGTTCCCATGGTCACGCATCCAAGGCCGAGGATGAGAGGGATGATCGCGCGGCCGTTCAGCCCTATCGAAGACAGCGCGCGGTCTGTGAGCGCCGCGATTCTCGGCAGGTAGCCTGAGTCCTCGAGAAGCGCAAGCAGGAAATAGAAACTCGAAACCAATGGAAGAATGACGCCGAACAGATATGTCGGAACCATGGTGAGCACGCCGAAGTCCCCCGCCAGGATAGTAAAGATCGCACTTCCCTCGGCAAACACACTGCTGACCGCACGTTCAACCGCAGGGACGATGGACTCTGCGAACAACTGCTGCTCAAGGAAGCCGACAACACCTCCGGCCACCCACTCGCCAAAAACCTTGTACATCAGCGCAAGCATGAGAAGCAGCAACGGGACACCCGTGAGCGGAGCCATCATGGCCGCCGACAGGCGCGTGGAGAAACGAGCGCCTTGTGTCGTATGGCTCACCGTGTGGCCCACCACGTCGTTGACTCGGTCGCGCCTGCGTAGATAGATGACATCGCGGCTGGAGCTGTCTGCTGGCTCGATGCCGTGGCGCTCGGCAACGGCAGGATCGGCCTCAAGCACGAGCAGTGCCTCGGCGCGGCACCCCACCCGTGATGCCATCTCGATGAGAGATGAATCCAGCTCTGGGTCGCCGTGTCCCACCCGCGAATGCTCGATGGCTGCCCTGAGCTCATCGATGCCTTGGTTCCGTACCGCCACTGTCTCTATGACCGGCACGCCAAGAAGGTCAGAGAGCAGGTCGGTATCGACTGCCACGCCGCTTGCTCGCGCCTCATCGATCATGTTGAGAGCGACGACCGTGGGCTTGCCCATGTCGATGAGTTGCAGGGTGAGGAACAGATCGCGCTCGAGGTGCACTGCGTCGACGACGTTGACGACCACATCTGCTTCAAGGATGACGTCACGCGCGACACGTTCCTCGTCATTGAAAGACGAGACGCCGTAGACGCCGGGAGTATCCACTACGTCGTGACCCCCCTGCGAACCACGGGTGAGTTCGACCGTGGTGCCAGGGAAGTTGCTCACATCGACGTAGTTGCCGGTCAGAGCGTTGAACACGACCGACTTGCCGACATTGGGGTTTCCGGCGAGGACTACCGTGGTGACTCCCTCGCGCAGCGCTCCACTGGCAGGGACGTGGCAGTGCGGAGAGCCCGACACCTAGTGCTCCCCGCGCTCCAGAGGCCTGACCGCGATACGCTTCGCCAGGCTGCGCCCCACAGCGATCTCCTGGCGGCCAGAACGCACGACAACCGGACCTGCGGGAATACGAGTCACACATGAGATGCAAGCACCCTCGGACATGCCAAACCGAAGCGCCGTTATGCGCGCCATTTCATCGTCTATGCCAAGGATCTCGCAAGACTCACCTCGGCCAATACGGTCAAGGGTGAAAGTCCTGATCTCATCTGTATCCAGGTCGTTCTGGATGCGAGCGGCCATGTGAGGACCTCCGGTAAATCCTTGTACTTAGCATAGGCTAAGTCCCAACAACACGTATACTACGGCTCCGATGGAGCATGTGTCAATCCCCGCCCACTTGTGTGTGTCTCCTCCTCTGCGACCCGCCGCCTGGGGTACAATCCGCTCGTTGGAGAGGAGAGCGCCGAATGGCTTACACATCCTTCGCTGACCTGCTTGAAGCGACAGGAGAGCATGGAACCCTCGCAGCTGCCGCGATGCAACGCGAAGCTGTCGAAAGCGGATACGAGCCGCAGGTGCTGCGCGCGAGGATGCATGATGCCCTCGCGGTGATGCGCACGGCGGTCGAAGAAGGCCGTGCTGCCACGCGCCGTTCACGCTCCGGACTCACAGGCGGTGATGCGTCTCGCGTATCCTCGGCGCCTCCCGGCCCGTTGGGGAGTGTATTCTCCGATGTGCTGGCCTCATCTCTCGCGGTTGCCGAGGTGAACGCCTCGATGGGGCGCATCGTGGCCGCCCCCACTGGTGGGGCATCTGGCGTCTTGCCAGGCGTGCTCCTCACGCTCGCCGAGGATATCGATGCCGATGATGAGATGCTCGTCGACGCGCTCTTCACCGCCGGCGCCGTCGGCGGCGTCATCGCCGCCAGAGCGTCACTCGCGGGCGCCTCAGGCGGCTGTCAGGCGGAGATCGGCTCGGCAGCTGCGATGGCTGCCGCTGCCGGCGTCGAGATGCTCGGGGGCCCTCCGGAGGCGTCAGGACACGGTGGCTCGCTCGCGCTTCAAGGGTTGCTAGGCCTGGTGTGCGACCCCGTCGGCGGACTCGTCGAGGTCCCCTGTGTGGCGCGCAACGCCACAGGCGCTGCGGTGGCGCTCGCAGGAATCGAGCTTGCGCTTGCCGGCGTCACCTTCCCGATCCCCTTCGACGAGGTTGTTGACGCCTCAGGGAGCGTAGGTCGCAGCCTGCCGCCATCCTTGCGCGAGACCGCTGTCGGCGGCCTCGCTGGCACGCCCACCGCTCACCGCATCATCCATACACCCCGACCCGGACGGGAGGCCTGATGGCCGCTTCAAACGACCTCGTATCCGCGCGCGACGCACAGCGCAGACCATGGCATTCACTAGGCGCTGAAGAAGCGCTCGCTGAGCTCGACGGTGTTCGCGAAGGTCTCTCGGCGGCCGAGGCAGCTGCCCGGTTCGAGACATACGGCGCCAACGTGCTGCCAGAAGGCGAAGTGCGCACGCTCGGCAACATGATCGCTGACCAGTTCAAAGACTTCCTCATACTCCTGCTCATCGCTGCCGCAGCCATCTCCGCCATGCTTGGCGAGGTCACTGACACCATCGCCATCATCGTCATCATCCTTCTCAACGCCACTATCGGTGTGATTCAAGAGTACCGGGCCGAGCGGGCCATGGAGGCCCTGCGTGAGATGGCTGCCGCGCACGCCTCGGTGCGTCGGGACGGCCAGCTGCTTGATATCTCGGCCGCAGACCTCGTCCCCGGCGACATCGTGCTGCTGGAGGCCGGACGGGTGGTCCCTGCGGATCTGCGCATCGTCGAAAGCGCCCAGCTGCGCATCGCTGAGGCGGCGCTCACAGGGGAGTCCGAGGCTGTTGAGAAGCGCGTTGAGCCCGTCACTGCCGAGGAGACCGCTCTGGGCGACCGCATCTCCATGGCATACCGCGGCACCCAAGTGGTGCACGGCCGTGGCGAGGGCGTTGTCGTGGAGACGGGCATCTCGACCGAGCTTGGTCGCATCGCAGATCTGCTCGCGCGAACCGAAGACGTGAAGACTCCCCTGCAAAAGCGGCTCGCGGGCTTCGGCCGCACGTTGGGGTTGGCGGCGCTCGCGCTGTGTGCAGTGGTGTTCGTTGTGGGCGTCATCCGCGGCGAGGAGCCGCTACTCATGTTCATGACCGCCGTGAGCCTTGCGGTCGCTGCGGTTCCCGAGGCGTTGCCCGCCGTCGCGACCATCACGCTAGCGCTTGGCGCACGGCGCATGGTGCGCACGAACGCGCTCGTGCGCAAGCTTCCAGCGGTCGAGACGCTCGGGTCTGTGACGTACATCTGCACCGACAAGACCGGCACGCTCACTGTGAACCGCATGGTCGCAGAGCGCTTCCTGCTCGCAAGCGGAGAAGCGGCTGCACGCCCCGATGAGGCCGCTGGCCCGGTATGGGAGGAGTACTGGCGCGCCATGTCGCTTTGCAGCGATGTGGTTCCGAGCCAGGATGGCGACGCTCTCGGTGACCCCACGGAGACTGCGCTCTACGTCGCGGCGGCTGCTGCAGGCCACGTGCGCAATGTGGTCGAGAAGCGTTGGCCGCGCGTCGCCGAGCTGCCGTTCGACTCCGAGCGCAAGCTCATGACGACCTTCCACTCCTCGCCTGACGGCGGAGTCGTCTCAGTCACCAAGGGAGCGGCCGAGGCCGTGCTCGCACGCTCGGCCACGGAGCAGGACAGTGCAGGCAGCAGCCCCATCGATACCGAGGAGCTCGAGGCGGTCATCGACGAGATCTCCGGGGACGGCTTGCGCGTGCTGGCCTTCGGCACTCGGCGCTTCGATGATCTGCCGGAAGATCTCTCGGCCGCCGAGCGCGACATGGTCTTTCTGGGACTGGCGGGCCTCATGGACCCGCCTCGCGAGGAAGCTGCCGAGGCCGTGCGGCTGTGCAAGACAGCCGGCGTCGTACCGGTGATGATCACCGGCGACCACCCCGCGACCGCTCTTTCCATCGCGCGGAGAATCGGTATCGCCGAGCGCGAGACCGAGGTCGTCACCGGAATCGAGCTTGACCGTTTGACGCTCGAAGAGCTGGAATCCCGCGTGCTGAATACGCATGTATACGCGCGCGTTGCGCCCGAGCAGAAGCTGAAGATCGTCAGCGCGTTGCAGGACAAGGGCCAGTTCGTCGCCATGACGGGAGATGGCGTGAACGACGCCCCTGCCCTTAAGCAAGCTGACATCGGTGTGGCCATGGGCATCACCGGCACGGACGTCGCAAAAGAAGCTGCATCGATGATCCTGCTTGATGACAACTTCTCTACCATCGTGCATGCGGTGGAAGAGGGCCGGCGCATCTATGACAACATCCGCAAGTTCATCGGATACATCCTGCCGAGCAATGCTGGTGAGATCTTCACGATTCTGCTGGCGCCGTTCCTCGGTCTGCCCATCCCGCTGCTGCCCATTCACATATTGTGGGTGAACCTTGTCACCGATGGCCTGCCTGGCCTGGCCTATGCCGCAGAGCCTGCCGAGAAGGACATCATGAAGCGCCCTCCGCGTCCGCCAGAGCAAAGCGTGCTTGCCGATGGCATGGCAGCACGCGTTCTGTGGGTGGGCCTGCTGCTTGGCGCCGTGACACTGGCGGTGATGGCGTTCGCCATGAATGTGCTCGGTGACGACGTGGATACCTGGCGCAGCATGGCGTTCACGACGCTGTGCCTCAGCCAGCTCGGCAACGCGCTCGCGGTGCGCTCGACGACTGAATCAGCGTTCTCGCAGGGGTTGTTCTCGAACCGGCTGATGACCGGTGCGTTGATGATATCGGTCTTGGCGCAGTTGGCGACGTTGTACGTACCGTTCCTCAACCCTGTCTTCCGCACAGTGCCGCTCGCGCCTCTGGAGCTCGGCATCGTTCTGGCGGCATCCACTGTGGTCTTTTGGGCTGTGGAAGCAGAGAAGCTCGTGCGCAGAAGGCTTGCACGCCGAGACAGAGCCGAGGTGGCAGCGCAATAGCGAGACAGCAGGCGACTCCGCCGCCTGCTGTCTGCTAGGCGTCTTCGAGCGCTAGCCGCACGAGCCGGTCGCACAGCTCAGGAAACCCGATTCCTGCAGCAGCGGCGGCATCGGGGAGCAAGCTTGTAGGCGTCATGCCAGGTATGGTGTTCACTTCGAGCAGCTCGACTCGGCCCTCATTGGTGACGATGGTGTCGGCACGCGACATCCCCCGACATCCAAGCACAGAATGTGCGAGCAATGACACGCGGGCGCACTCCGCCCGCACCTCCTCAGTCACACGAGCAGGGATGATGTGCTGGCTCATGCCCGGAACATACTTCGACTCATAGTCGTAAAACTCGTGTTCGGGGACGATCTCGATCGTGGGCAGCGCGATGGGATTCTCGTTGCCAATCACCCCGACGGTCACCTCGACCCCGCTCACGAACTCTTCGATGAGCACGCTGCTGTCATGGCGAAACGCCTCCTCGAGCGCGCTCGGCAGCTCGGCGGGGGTGTGCGCGATGGTCACTCCTATCGCCGAGCCCTCGTTGGCTGGCTTCACCACTGTCTTGGGGCCCAGCAAGCAAGTCGCCTCGTCGAGGTCGATCTCGTCTGTGCGGCGTACGTGAACATACGCGGGCGTAGGTATGCCGGCGTGCGCGAAGAAGTGCTTCGACATGACCTTGTCCATCGCTAGCGCGCTCGCCAGCACGCCAGAGCCTACATATCTCAGCCCCAAGAGCTCCAACAGCCCTTGCACCGTACCGTCCTCGCCAAAACGACCATGCAGGCAGATGAAGACCACGTCGGGCATGGTGACCGCTAATTCGCCGATGAACTCCGTGTCCCCCGTGTCGATGGCAAGGACCTCATGACCGCGCTCTCGCAGGGCAGTGGCCACCTGTGAGCCGGTTGTGAGCGAAACCTCCCGCTCGGCCGAGCGGCCGCCCATGAGGACAGCGATTCTATATGTCGGAGCGTTACCGACCACCCTGCGTCCTTCCCCTCACATCGCTCAGATCAAGCCGAGCCGCAGTGCATCCACGATCAGAAGCGCACCCCACCACATCAGGATTCCGGCAAGCGTGGCTGCGGCCCCCCGAACAAGCGCAGTCGTGAGCAACCCGCTGCGGCAGTCTGCTGGGGCCTTGCTGCGCGCTATGAGCCACACGGAAAACGATAGCAGCGGGCCAAGCGCCACACACACCAGCGCAGCAACGAGCAGCGCAGGATATGTGGGATTCTCAAGCGGCACCGCAGCGCTGGCGGGGCCATGAAGCAACATCACGGTAAGAGAGGAAAGCGCCACCCACACAAGCAAGTACAGCAAGAACGGCCATCCAACAAGGTGACTCTTGGGCCGGCATGACGGCTCTGCCCGTATCACAGGCTCTGCAGCCACCTGTTGCTCGTCGATTGGCCCGCCCTCCTCGGATCGCACTAATGTCTGATTGCTCATCAGTCGAGTTTACGCGACGTGACGCGCGCGCGTCGACTATTCCCCGGCCGCGGCCTTCGGGGCTTCTCGGCCACGTGCCCCCACAGTGTATGGTGTGATTCTTTCGTGCAGTTTCGCACACTGTCGAAACATGTGGATGTACGGGCATAGAATCTGCAACGCATATCGCGCACAAGCGACAACGGACGCCCGCTGAGGGCCGACTTTCCGAGGTGAACCATGAATCCTGAATCTCCTGACAACACCGACCACGGCGAACCGGCCGAGCCACCCGCCCAGTCTGAGCCGACCGCTCCTCCTCCTGCTGCCGCCACGGCGCCCGTCGCCGCTCCGGCCTCATCTGTGGCAGCGCCTGTCGCCGCACCCGAGCGTCGTCATGGGCCTTCTGTGGGAGCCGTCGTGGCCATCGCACTCGTGGTGGCGCTGTTCGCGGGGGCGGTCTCGGGCGCAGTCTCCTCATTCGCAACAAGCTGGCTTTCCGATAGGTCGCATGGCGGCCGCAGCGACACGGTGCGCGTGTTGCCGCCCGAGACCGACGAGCCTGTCGTAGCAGCAGCGGCAGCCGCGCTTCCCAGCGTCGTCAACATCGATGTCACGGGTTCTGCGCAAGCCGATGGCGACCTCGGCGGTCTGCCCGAAGGCCACCCGAACGCACCGATGCGCGGCAATGGCTCGGGTATCGCATACCGCACCACCGATGACGGAGGAACCTATATCGTCACCAACACGCACGTGGTGGAGACAGCCAAGGAGATCTACGTCACCGGTGTAGACCGCGAACGCCGCAAAGCAGAGCTCGTGGGTGTTGATGCCGAGACGGACATCGCGGTGGTGCGCATCGATGGCGAGCTGCCTGTGATATCGCTCGGTGACTCTGACGACCTTCAGGTGGGGCAGTCCGCCACCGCCATCGGCTCGCCGTTCGGTCTCTCGCAGTCGGTGACCTCCGGCGTCATCTCGGCGATTGGCCGGTCGCTTCCCGGAAGCACCGGACGCAAGGGCAACGTCTACCCGCTCGTCGACGTGATCCAGACCGACGCAGCCATCAATCCCGGCAACTCCGGCGGTGCCTTGGTCGACCGGGAAGGCAAGCTCATAGGCATGAACACGGCCATATACTCGGATAGCGGAACAAGTGGGGGCATCGGGTTTGCGGTGCCGGTGAACACCGTGGTCCGAGTCGCCGAGCAGATCATCGAGTCGGGCTCAGCGCAGACACCCTTCCTCGGCATCATCGGCCAAGATGTGACAGCCGACGTCGCGCAAGAAGAGCACCTCGATGTTGACGAAGGAGCCTTCATCGTCGAGGTCATATCGGGAACCAAGGCTGACGAAGCGGGTCTGCGGGGCAGAGATGTCATCACCTCTATCGATGGCGAACCCATCCGCACGATGGATGACCTACTGTTGCAGGTGCGCCGCAAGGACATCGGCTCAACGGTGACGTTGAAGGTCTGGCGGGATGGAAAGACCGTCGAGGTCCAGATGGAAGTAGGCGTGAAGCCTGCCGATCTCGAGACTCCCGGAACCGAGCCGAGCAACACCCCGGATTCCAAACCAGAGACACAAACCCCCCAGGGCAACAACGAGTAACCGGCCCCGATGGCGCCAAGGCGCCGGAAGGAGTGAGTGAGCATGGTGGAGAGATTCCGGTGCAGGTCGTGCGGGTACTACCACGTAGGTCCAGCACCTGAGCGCTGTCCGGTGTGCGGTGCCCCGCAGCGGATGTTCGTCGAGTACGAGGGCCCCGGTGACCTCGCAGGCACCGAGACCCTCAAGAACCTGAAGACGGCGTTCGCCGGCGAATCGCGGGCTAATCGCATGTACACCCTCTTCTCGCGCATCGCCGAGCTTGAAGGCCACGGACCAGCGAAGGACGCGTTTGATCGAGCGCTCACCGAGGAGACCGCGCACGCGCTGGGCCATCTCGCTTACATGGGTGGCTTTGGGTCTACCGCTGAGAACCTTGCTACTGCGGTCGCTGGCGAGGCCTACGAGTACGAGTCCATGTACCCGGACTTCGCCGAGGTGGCCGAGAAGGAAGGCTTCTCTGACATCGCCTACTACTTCCGGTCGGTGGGCAGGTTCGAGAATGAGCATCGTGCGCAGTTCGGGAAGGCTGCCGAGGGTAGTGGCGAATAGCAGTGGGGCATGCCCTGATCCGCTGCTTGGCGTGGCCGCATACGACCGCGAGGCGCTGGCTGCATGGCTCGCGAATCGAGGCGAGCCTGGCTTTCGGACAGGTCAGCTCGTGCGCTGGCTCTACCAGCGTGGAGCGGCTTCTTACGAGGAGATGACCGATCTACCAGCTGCTCTGCGAGCGGCGCTTGCGGAGCAGCTGGTGCTCGCACGTCCGCGCCTTGAGGTCACAGAGGTCTCCAAGCTCGATGACACTCGTCGCTACCTATGGCGCCTCGCCGACGGGGCCACCGTCGAAAGCGTCGGGCTCCCCGCCGACGACCGCCTCACGGTGTGCTTCTCCGCCCAGGCTGGATGCGCGATGGGATGCTCGTTTTGCGCGACGGCTGCCGGGGGGCTTGCGCGCAATCTCGGACCGGGGGAGATGGCCGACCAGGTAAGGCTGGTGGGCGAGGACTTCGCTGCCCGCGTCACTAATGCGGTGGCCATGGGTCAGGGGGAACCCTTCGCGAACTACGACGCCACGCTGGGCGGCCTTCGCCTCATGAACGATGCCGACGGGCTGGGAATCGGCGCGCGTCATCTCACCGTCTCAACCTGCGGCATCATCAGCGGGATCGAGCGGTTCTCTCGTGAACCCGAGCAGTTCACTCTCGCGGTCTCGCTGCACTCGGCCGTGCAGGCCACGCGTGATTCCCTCATGCCCGGCGTGCGCACCCAGAGACTGCCCGAGCTGCGTGAAGCCCTTGAGCGCTACACTCGGCGCACTGGCCGTCGCGTCTCCCTCGAATACGCGCTGGCCGAGGGCATCAACGACTCTGAGGCGGAGATCGGGGCACTCATCAGGTTTTGCGCGGGGCTGCTCTGCCACGTGAACCTCATCCCTGTGAACCCTGTCGCAGACCGCACCCACCTGCGACCATCCGCCGAGCGCCTCTCGTTGTCCTTGGCGGCACTCGAGTCAGCCGGGGTTCAAGCGACCGTCAGGACAGAGCGCGGGGCTGACATCGAGGCGGCGTGCGGACAGCTTACTCAGCGACACGCCGACGCGAAGTGAGCGAGCACAGCGATCCAGAGATCCGGCACCCGTGGCAGATCGCGTCGTCCCACATCATGCGTGGCCGATATGGGTCGTGCGCGATACGTTCGTACTTCTCTGCAAGGTCACACTCGATCGGTCGCATGTCATCGCTGATGAACTCATAGATGACCTGCTCAAGCTCTGCGTCTGCGCAATCCACCTCAGGCCGGATGAACACCACGCGTGCCTGCCGAGCACCTTCGCGAAGCGCGGCCAGTGCATAACAGCGCGCTTGCGTTTCGTAGCGGGCACGCAGCTCTTCCGCGTTGGCTTTCGAGGTGCCGGACTTGTAGTCGACCACGAGAGCATGATCCTTTGAGCAGGCGTACACATCGATGCTTCCGGCCAGGTCGAACTCCCCGCTGGGCGCCGTGATGGTAACCGCGAAGGGGTGTTCGCGCCTGAGAGTGTCGTGCGCTTTGAGCTCGGCGGCGATAGGCGCCGCCGCGACACGCGCTGCCGCCGCGCGAAGCCGGTCGTGCCCGCTCTCATCAAGACGGTAGTAGCGAGCGATTGCATGTGCACGCGCGTCGCAGACATCAGATGCAACGTCTGCGCTTGTCTGCAGCAAGGCGTGCAGCGCGGAACCGAACCGCATCGGGTCATCGCTGCGCCCGTGTGAGCCTTCGCCGATCCGCGCCACGCTTTGAGCCCAATATCTCAGCGGGCACGCCTCATAGGCGGCGATGTCGCTATATGAGAGGCGCTGTGGGCGTGTTGGCAAGACGCCATCTGCCGCGCGCGGGGACTCTTCGAATACAGGCGGCTCTTCGCCAAGAACAGCTGTCTGCGGTGTCTCAGCGCGCCCCTCCGAGCTATGCTCGCCATCTCCTTTCGAGCTCTTCCCTGTCTCGTCTGCCTCATCCGCCTCCTCATGTATGCGCACGGAGACTGGTGTGCAGCCATCGATCGTGCGTATCTCATCGGAGCCTGGCTCTGCTCGCAGCGAATCGCCGAGCGCGAGAGGCAACCGTGTGAGC
>JAVEVF010000136.1:0-2823 GCA_034005175.1 Coriobacteriia bacterium
GCAAGCTCGCGGTTCAGCCCCTTGATACGAAGCCCGAGAGTACTTCGGTCAGCACCCGGTCTGGAAATGGCATCGACGAGTGCCCGCTTCTCCTCCACGAGCATACGGGCTGCTCGCCGTTCTTCCGCAGACTCAAAGACGACCTCGCCTAGCGACTCGTCAGGATTGTGTACGAGACGATGCAACCGCTGCTCTATCTGCGCGATATCCTCCTCGTTTACCGGCGCCGCACCAAGCGGAAGGTACATCGTGAGCGACGCGACTGCGAACGGTGGCAGGTCTATCCCCCACCATCGGCGTGCCACGCCCTCGGTGACCCGATCGTAGCGATCACCGCCGATCCCATGAATGAACAGGTCAGCGAGGAACGCGCGCGCGAACAGTGTGAGTGTCACAGCACGAGGGACAACCATGGCTTCTGCTTCACCAAGAACCGCAAGGGCGCCATCGGTGTCCTGCGGTAAGACAAGGCGCTCTCGCGCCCAGCGAAGCTCGATACTGTTGTCCGTGGGCACCACGAACGCAGGAGCTCGCCCCTCAGGTCCGAGAACCCAGAACGGGATCTCGATGGCGTCTTGCGTGACCTTCAGGTCGGGGAATGGCTGGGCCGAGGAACGCAGGTTGGAGAGCGCTCGATACTCGGCGAGCTCGGAGTTGTAGGCGTCGGCGAAGCGCTTCGCATCCAAGAGGATATCGGTGGCAAATCTCCTGAACGGCTCGGTGAGCGAAAGCTCCGTGACTGGCAGCTCAAGATAGTCTGTGAGGTCCCCCTCGAACCGGCGACGCGCACCTGTGATGAGCTCGGCGAGGTTGGTGCTGTGCTCGGCAGACATGCGCAGAGCATCACAGAAACGGTGGAAGTGGGTGCCGATGGCCGGAGCATGCAACGTAGCAAGCGCCGCCACTGTCGAGGTGCAGAAGTCATCGATATCGCCAGGCGACGGCACCGGGGTGCACGCAAAACACGCGCCGCTCGTGTTGAGCACAAGCAGGTGCCGACAGCGAGTCAGCCTCTCGCCACGACCGAGACACGGTGCTGTAAGGCCGACCTCCTCAAAGACGTCACTGTCCACGACAAGATCGATGCCTGTGCCGCCGAGACACGTGGCGACGTGCTGCAGGGCGAAGTCCTTGACCCATACGCCCGCATGGTAGATCTCGGGTTGATGTCCGGTGACGATCACGGGTCCTGCCGAGGGGCCCGCGACGGGAAGGCCCAGCCGGTCGGTGGCATCGCGCGCAGTCTCAGACAGCACCGCACGCGCATGCGCGCGCAGCGTGCGTGCAGGGACGTTTCCGACCTCGAACTCCCACGTCTCAGCCAGCGCTGAGTTTCTCACCGCAAGCTCGGCCCATTCGTCGAGGTCTGGTGGCTGCAGTACAAGCTCACCGTGACCAGAAGGCATGTCTGCACGTGCGCGCAACACAGGCCCCTATCTCAGGGCGCCGAGCGAACGGATGCCGATCGGCTCATCACAGTAGAAGGGCTCGCCAGCCATTGCGCCGATACTGCCACCCCACATGGTAGCGAGCGACTCCATCATGGGGATGATCCCGGCATTCGCAGGGTTTGCCGAGAACTGCGAGCGGTAGCACGAAAGCGCCTCCATCTTAGCAGGGAGCACCTCACTCACATCCACCACGAACGCGGGCTCTCGAATGAGTCGGAGATGTACTGCCATGTAGTGGTAGAGCCGAGCCGGGTAGTGCGGCTCGCCCTTCATGTCGGTCTTGGTGAGCTTCGCCCAGAAGCGAGCGGCCGAGACGATGGCTGCTGCTGCGACGTGATCTGGATGCGCGTCCAGGGGATATGGTGAGAATACGACTCTCGGTCGAAGCTCCCTGAACACCTCGGCAAGCTCAGTGCGCGCTTGTACGGTGTCGAACAAGGACCGATTGGGAAGGTCGAGAATACGCCGATCCGCAACCCCCAAGGCCGAGGCCGCTGCCGCTGCCTCTTCCCGACGTGTCTTCGGGTCTCCGGCCGGCGTGGGCTCACCGTCGGTGAGGTCGACGATGGCCACCGACATACCCTCGCGCGTCATGCTGGCGATAGTGGCACCCATCCCTATCTCCACATCATCAGGGTGCGCACCTACGCACACGACATCAATCACGCCGACCGCCCCCTATCGCTGCAAAGCGCGTCTTCCCACACCCGCATGTAGTACCCGAATCGGTGATCAGGGTCGTCAAGCGTCCCGCCGAATGAACGGTTGTGATCGCAATAGATCCTCTCGACAGCGAGCTCACGCACCAGCAACCCTGCCCGATACGCCTTCGCCCACATCTCAACCGGCATCGCATAACCTGGTTCCCTGAGTTCGATACCATCAAGGGCAGCCAGCCGATAGGCCTTGAATCCACAGAAGGCGTCGGTGAGGCTCCAACCGGTCACTCGGTTGACCTCCAGGGTGACACGCCTGTTGACCTCTTGGCGCTGCCCGGGCGCGATCTCGCCAATCTCAAGACTGTCCGGAAGGTAGCGACTGCCAGATACGATGTCCCATCCCTGATCTAGAGTGGCGAGAAAGCCCGGTATGTGGGCAGGCTCGTGTTGGCCATCGCAGTCCATAGTCACGAGGCGCTCACACCCCCGAGCGCGCGCGATCGAGAAGCCCTCGGCAAGCGCACAGCCATACCCCATGTTGTGCGGGTGCGTGATCACCGAGATGTCCTTGCGTGCCGCCAGCACTCCGACAGTCCCGTCGGTGGAACCGTCATCGACCACGAATACGTGACCCTGGAAGAACCGGCGCACGGCATCGAGCACCATCCCCACGGTGCTCGCTTCGTTGTAAACGGGTAGCAGTACCGCGTCTG
>JAVEVF010000051.1:0-12771 GCA_034005175.1 Coriobacteriia bacterium
CTCTCTTCGAGTTCCTTGGACGCGCGCCTGGTCTCAAGGACGCACTCTTGCAGCGCCAGCAGTATTGCCGGGAGTCCCATCATCCACTCCTCCCGGGGTCCAACACCCCGTAGCAGGTTCATCTACGACGATATCAAGCACACCGAGACCAGGAGCTTGCGCGAGTGCCTCAGCAAGAACAGGCACAAGCGGCCACTCGGAGACATCGTGGCCGACCTCGATCACGCATAGCCCCGCCTCTAGTCCGGCCTGCGCGTCATGATAACGCACCTCGCCCGCCACGAGGACATCAGCCCCTGCATCGATGGCTGCAGACACGAGCGATCCCGCAGACCCCGTGGCCGTCGCCACTCGCCGTATCGGGCGTTCCGCAGGGCCCCACACACGCGGGGTCACGTCGAATGTCCTCGCCACCTGATCGACGAATCCTGAGAGAACGGTGTGTGTGGACAGCTCGCTGACACGCCCCATCCGGGCTTGGCCTCTGGAGATCACCGCGTCTGCGGCAGCGATGAGCGGTTCTTCGTATGGATGCGCTTGTCGTGCCGCGGCAATGACCGCTGATACACGTGCCCGTGGTGCGACCATCTCCACGCGCGTCTCTTCTGCGACGCTGTGCTGGCCCGGTGTTCCGGTATGGGGCTGTGCCGAGGACGCAGGCGTAAAACGCCCCGTCCCAGAGATGGAAAACGAGCAGCCCTCGTACTGGCCGATGCGGCCGGCGCCAGCACGTGCCATGGCATCGGAGACCGGGACTTCGTGTCCCGGAGGGACGAACGCCGTCACCAGGCTCACGGGAAGCAGTGATTCTTCAAGCGGCACGCCAGGTTCGAGACCCAGCAGCCGTGGAAGAGTGGCGGCTCCATCAGGAGCGCGGTCCAGGTTCGTGTGAGCTGCAATGAGCGCGATTCCCGATGCTGCTGCATGAAACGAGGGGCCTGCGCGATCAGGCACGAACCTGGCTGGTGGGGTGAGATAAGCCGGATGGTGGGTGAGGAGCACCTGAACACCTAGCTTCTTTGCCCGGCTGAGTGCATCGGAAGAGGGGTCCAGGGTGACAAGCACACGCGTCACCTCGGCCTGAGGATCTCCCACGAGCAACCCAACCTGGTCCCATGGCTCGGCCCAGTCTTCGGGGAATCGTTCGAACACAGCATTCAAGACATCAGCCACAATGACGCTCACAGTTCGACCTCCCGCATCTCACGTGCTTGAAGATAGGTGATCTTTCGATATCCAGCACGCGCGGCGGCCTCGCGAAGCACATCGATGCCTTCGCCTACCCCTGCTGGAGAATGAGCATCAGAGCCCGTCGTCACGGGAACACCTGCCCGACAAAATGCCCTCAGCAGCGCTTCTGAGGGATATATCTCCGCACAAGGGTATCTCAGCCCCGCCGACGAGATCTCGACCGCGACTCCCGCAGCGGCGATAGCTGCAGCAACATCTTCGAACAGCCGCGTGAGGTCGCCTTCCGGCCTATGCCCGAACTTCTTCACAAGATCGGGATGGGCCATCACATCGAACAAACCGCTCGCAGCGGCAGTTGTGAAGGTCTCAAAGTACCGTGTCCACACGTCGACGATCTCGCGGCGCGACCACTCCTCAATGAGATGTGGGTCGTCAAACGCCCAGCCATCAAGGAAATGAACCGACCCAAGCACCACATCGAACGGATGCTCGGCCAGCAGCGCCTGCGTCTCGTCGAAACGCCCCGGGAGCCAGTCTGCTTCTATTCCGAGCAGAACCCTAGGCCGGTCTGCTGACATGCGCGCGACATCACGGACATCTTGCACGTAGTCAGCCAGCTCCGAAGAGTTCATGGAGTAGTGGCCCTCGGGGTTCAGAGTCACCGGCAACGGGAGATGGTCGCTGATGGCGATGATATCGAGACCAGCGGAGCGCGCGGCGAGAGCATAGTCGAGCGGCGCGCCCTCGCCGTGACCGCACCGCGCGGTATGCATGTGCAGATCGATCCTCGTCATCCCACGCTCGCCATCCCTCCGCCGACCACTCGGTCACCCATGTAGCATACGACAGCCTGACCGGGCGCGACGCGAGCCACTGGGGCGCCAAACACAAGCGAGAGCCCTGTCGGCGTACGGATGGCCTCGGCACGAACGCCTGCTGATCTGTAGCGTGTGACTGCGTCGACTTGTTCACAGTCGCCCATGCGCCACACACTGTCCACGAGGTCGATGCGCGTCACCATGGCTGGCCCCTCGGCCGAGACGACCAGCGTGTTAGTCGCGGCGCGGATGTCGCGCACATACCAGGGCCCACCGGACAGTCCCAACCCTTTGCGCTGGCCGAGAGTGTAGTGTGCGATCCCGCGGTGCGCTCCTAGGAGACGGCCACCGTCATCGATGATGGGGCCGCTGACCCCCGCGCTCGGGCGCCCCGCGGTCACGAAGGATCCCACTTCGTCACTGACAAAGCAGATCTCCTGACTCTCAGGACGATCTGACGCGGAGAATCTGAGTTCACGCGCCTCGGCACGCACCTGCTCTTTGGTAGCGTCGCCGAGGGGAAACACAACCTCGCGCAGCACTGGTTCGCCAAGGCGATACAGGAAGTACGACTGATCCTTCGTGCGATCGAGGCCTCTCTCGAGCCAGCAAGAGCCATCTGGATCACACGCGATACGTGCATAGTGACCGGTGGCAAGCGCGTCTCCCCCACGTCTGCGCACGTGCTCGAAGAGAACAGAGAACTTCAAGCGGTCGTTGCAGAACACGCATGGATTGGGCGTTCGTCCCTGGGCGTATTCGGAGACGAACGGCTCGATCACACACCTTGCGAATTCCTCGCGCACATCAAGGACGTGGTGCGTGATACCAAGGTGCTCGCACACCATGCGCGCGCTGTGAACCGCGTCAGCAGAGCGAGCTGGGCCCTCGCCTTCCTCGCGCAATAACCGCATCGTCACGCCTGTCACTTCAAAGCCAGCTTGCACCAGACGCGCCGCGGCGACTGAAGAGTCGACACCGCCGCTCATGGCTACCCACACGCTGAACATAGGGGTGTGCTACCCCCCGTGTACGTCGGATGCGTCGTTATGCCCTTGGGCATGGGGATCGAAGTCGGGGTCGTCATGTGCGATGGTGCCGATGGCGATGGGTTCGCGGCCATGGCGCACCAGATAATCATCGACCGCCTTCTTCAAGCCATCAGTGGCAAGCACGCTGCAGTGCATCTTCGCGGGGGGAAGTCCTCCAAGCTCATCGGCCACTTGCTTCTTGGTGATGGATACGGCCTCCGGAAGCGACATCCCGCGTGCCATCTCGGTGACGATCGAGCTTGTCGCTATGGCTGCACCGCACCCAAGCGTTTGGAATCGGATGTCTTCTATGTGATCATCGGAGACTTTGATGCTGATCTTCATCACGTCACCACAGACCGGATTACCGACCTCACCCACACCGTCGGCATCCTCGAGCACCCCAACGTTGCGCGGGTTGTTGAAATGGTCCATTACCTTGTCGCTATATAGCACGGGTGAATCCTTCCTCAGCGCTGTTCGTACGCTCCTCGCAGGTCAGAGTGCTAGTGGGGCGTGGATCCATACATCCGCTCGTACAGAGGCGACATGGCCCGCAGCCGCTCGATGATGGGGGGAAACACCTCAAGGAAGTACTCCACGTCCTCGGCCGAAGTGAAACGCCCGACCGACACACGCACCGAGCCGTGAGCGAGTTCGGCCGGACATCCGATGGACAACAGCACGTGGCTAGGCTCAAGACTGCCAGAAGAACATGCCGAGCCAGTGGAGATGGAGACGCCCTTGGCGTCAAGCTGCAAGAGCATCGCCTCCCCCTCGACACCGCTGATGATGAGATGTGCGATGTTGGGAAGACGGTCGGGGCACGTCGCGCTCTCAGAGGTGTTTTCGATCGAACCAGCAATGCCCTTGATCACACGGTCGCGCAGCGATGCGAGCCGGACGCTTTCCTCAGACAGCTCGGCAAGCATGATCTCAAGTGCCTCGGCAAACCCTATGGCGCCTGCCACGTTCTGTGTGCCTGAGCGCTTCTTGAACTCCTGACCACCGCCACGCAGAAGCGGGGCAAAGGGCGTTCCGCGTTTCAAGTACAGCGCTCCGATCCCCTTCGGTCCGTAGATCTTGTGACCGGAGAACGACGCAGCATCGACACCCAGCTCCGAGACATCGAAAGGAAGCTTGCCAAGCGTCTGCGCGGCGTCAGTGTGGAAGAGAGCACCACGTTGGTGTGTGATGTCGGCGAGCGCGCGAACGGGCTGAACCGTGCCGATCTCGTTGTTCGCATGCATGATGGAGACGAGCGCCGTGTCGTCTCGCAACGCGGCGCGCAAATCATCCGAGCAGATCTGCCCATCCCGTCCGGGCGCAAGATAGGTCACCTCATATCCCGACTTGCCGAGATATGCTGCGGGCTCAAGGACCGCATGGTGCTCGAAAGCCGAGACGATGAGGTGACGTCGGCTCTCGGGCGTGCGTGCCATGATGCCGAGCAGTGCGGCGTTGTCCGACTCGGTGCCACCGCTCGTGAACAGGATCTCGCTTGGCCGAGACGCTCCGATTGACTCTGCAACACGCTCGCGAGCGGACTCCAGTGCTGTATATGCCTCGCGGCCACGGCGGTACAGGCTGTTGGGGTTACCCCAGGTCTCCCGGAAGTAAGGTGCCATGGCATCGATAACGCGCTCGTCAACGGGTGTTGTGGCAGCGTAGTCCAGGTATACGTCGCGGGTGTCCATGGGATCCTACCTCTCAGCCAGGTTCGTGTCGGGCGCAGCCTCGTCCAGTGCTTCTTGGGTGTGCGCGAGCGAAGCAAGTGTGGTCGTCTCCAACACCTCTCGCACCGCTCGTGTCGCTCGGTCCCACACATCAGAAGCTGCACACGAACCGCTGCGTTCGCACACAGCAGCGCGCTCGCTGTCGCACACGGTCGGTCGCAGTGACCCTTCGAGCGCCTCTACGACGTCAAGCACGGTGATGTCTTCAGCACGACGGTCAAGCGCAAAGCCGCCTCGTGCACCCCGCACGGCATGCACGAGCCCAGCTTTTCGAAGGGCGACGAAGAGCTGTTCGAGGTATTTCGGCGGTATCTCTTGACGCTGGGAGATCTCCCGCGTGCTGATCGGCCCTTCGGTAGCGCGGCACGCTAGGTCGATCATGGCCAGTAGACCGTATTCGCTCTTAGCAGTGAGTCGCATGCTGAACGGCTCCTTGTGCGAAATCCTTACCAAATGGGTGGGATTTCTGCACGATAGTCCGCACCGTCGGCCGGTGTCAAGTCAACACCTGGCGGGCGAATGCCGTACACATCACGGGCACCATGGAGTCTCCGCACTTGACGCTCTTCCCGACCGGAGAGGCGCCATGCGCGTCCATTCGGCGTGCACTCACTACCGTTCATCAAATCGAACAGACCTTCGCTTGTGAGCGGCACTGTCCTCTGTTAGCGTATGACACCCGTCTCTCGAGGCGGTGATGAGACCAACGGTCCACGGCTGATAACCACAGGGTGGCGAGAGCCCACTGGACACAGAGGAAGCCCCGCCCATCCGGACGGGGCTTCCTGGTTTCCGCAGGTCAGAGCGCTACTGCAACGCCTTGCGCAAGTTCGCCATCTCGATGGCGCCCACTGCAGCATCCCAACCCTTGTTGCCCGCCTTCGTTCCTGCGCGCTCCACCGCCTGCTCGATGGTGTCAGCTGTGACCACTCCGAACATCACTGGGACTCCGGAGTCCAAAGAGGCTTTCGCTATCCCCTTGGCCACCTCGGATGACACATACTCGAAGTGCGGAGTGCCCCCTCGGATCACCACACCAAGCGCTATGACCGCATCGTAGCGTCCACAATCCGCCATGTGCTTGGCGACAAGCGGCATCTCAAAAGCGCCGGGCACCCACGCGACGTCGATATCGTCCCCATCCACTCCATGGCGGGCCAACGCATCGTTTGCGCCTGAGAGCAGACGTGCCGAGAGCAGCTCATTGAACCTGCTCACGACGATGCCGATCTTCAGGTCAGTGCCGATCAGATTGCCTTCAAACGTTGCCATCAGCCTTCCTCCTTCTCGGTGTGCGTTTCATCAGACAAGACGAGCGTATGCGCCATCTTCTCGCGCTTGGTGATGAGATAAGCGCGGTTCGTGTCACAGGCGGGAATCTCCAACGGCACCTGCTCGGTGACCCGCAAACCGTAGCCTTCCAACCCTACGATCTTGGTGGGGTTGTTCGTCATCAGTCGCATCGATGTCAAGCCGAGGTCTGCGAGGATCTGTGCTCCGATACCATAGTCACGAAGGTCTGGAGCAAAGCCGAGTGCCTCGTTCGCCTCAACGGTATCGGCGCCAGCCTCCTGCAACTCGTAGGCACGCAGCTTGTTGGCGAGCCCTATGCCGCGACCTTCGTGGCCAACGATATAGAGAACCACTCCCCTGCCTGCCTCCTGCACACGGCGCATCGCCTCTTCGAGTTGCGCTCCGCAATCGCAGCGCAAGGAGTGGAACACGTCGCCAGTCAAGCACTCCGAATGCACGCGCACCAGGACGTCACTTTGGCCTGCGACCTCACCAGCGACAAGCGCCATGTGGGTCGCACCATCGATCTTCGAGGTATACCCGTGCGCGACGAAGCGCCCGAACCGCGTGGGTAGATCTACCGTCGATGTGCGCTCGACGAGCCGTTCGGTCTTGCGCCGATAACGGATGACATCGGCGACGGTGATCATCGGAAGGTCATGTTGGCGTGCGAACTTCTCGAGCTCAGGGCGCCTTGCCATCGTCCCGTCGGCATTCATGATCTCGCAGATCACACCGGCGGGATACAGTCCTGCGAGCCGGGCCAGGTCAACGGCGGTCTCGGTGTGCCCTGCCCGCTCAAGGACGCCTCCGACCTTCGCGCGCAGGGGGAACACATGCCCCGGCATCGAGATGTCCTCCGGAGTGGTCGCTGGATCGATGGCTGCGAGCACCGTGGCCGCACGGTCGGCAGCGGAGATTCCGGTGGTGATGCGCCCTTTTGCTCCGATTGATACATGAAAGGCGGTGTTCTGCTCGGACGTATTCGTGTGTGTCATCGGCGGGATTCGCAGCTCATCGAGGCGCTCCCCGGTAAGCGGTAAGCAGATCAATCCGCGCCCGTGCGTGGCCATGAAGTTGATGTCTTGTGGGGTCACCTTCTCGGCAGCCATCACAAGGTCACCCTCGTTCTCACGCGACTCATCGTCGACAACGATCACCATTCGCCCTTGTGCGATGTGCTCGACGGCCTCGTCGATATCACCAAAGATGCATTGTGTGTCCATGCCCAGGTTCACGAGTGTCCTTCCGCTAGATCGCGCAGCATCTCTCCCAGCCCACGCCGAGCGGTCGTCAGCGGCTCAGCGTCCTCGATTCCCGCATACAGCTGTACGAAGCGCATGACGTACTTCGCCATCATGTCGACCTCGACGTTTACCTTTGCGCCGAGGGGCTTCTCGCGCAGAGTCGTCGCAGACTCTGTGTGCGGGACGACTGCGGCAGCAAAGCCATCGGAGCGCGTCTGGGCAACTGTCAGTGAGATTCCGTCAATGGCCACCGACCCCTTCGGCACGATGAACTCCATGAGATCGCGCGGCACTGCGAACTGGTAGATTGTGGAGTTTCCGGCGGGATGACGCATCACAACCGTACCGATTCCGTCGACATGGCCCGTGACGAAGTGCCCACCCAGACGGTCGGAAAGCCGCAGAGCACGCTCAAGGTTCACCTTTGACCCCTGGTGCAGTTCACCTAGCGTTGTGCGCTCCAGCGTCTCAGAGCTCACGTCAGCCAAGAACGCACCCCTGATGAAACGTGCGACCGTCAGACATGCACCATCAACCGCGATCGAATCACCTAGCGCCATGTCACGCCCGAACTCGGGGGCGTATACCTCGATACGCATCCCATCAGACACGCGCTCGGTGCGCGTGACGATGCCCTCAGATTCTATGAGCCCTGTAAACATCCCGTAGCTCTCCATCTCTCTCGGTGATATCTCCCGCTATCTCATCCTACGCCACACTGTCACTGAGTCTTCGCCGATAATCGCGCACTCGACTGCACGCAGCCGAGGTTCACAAGCCGCAGTGTCCAGATCAGTCCCTGTGAAGGGACCAGGTGCCCGTTGGCCGAAAACCCTCCCAGCTTGAATCGTGACGAGTTCGTCGAGAAGCTCCCCCTCCCACAAGGAGGAGAACAGCATCGGGCCCGGCTCGACGAGCAGCTGGTTAACCCCCTCGGCGCCAAGAGCTCGCAGTGCCGAGTCAAGCCCTCCGGCAGGGTCGTATCTGATGACGCGCACCTCAGGGGCAGGGCGTGCAGAAACGTCTTGAGGTATGAGCAGCGCAACGGGGCCACGCCCGTCGGTGAACAGCGCCGGCTCGATTGGTGAAGCTCCAGTGGAGATCACCACGCGCAGCGGCTGTTGGGGTGCATCCATGCCCTCACTGTCGCGAACGGTCAGTCTGGGATCGTCGACTCGGGCGGTACCCGCCCCCACAAGGATGGCGTCGGAGCGCTCGCGCAGCGACATGGTGACCTTGCGCGAACCCTTGCCGGTGACCGATGTCCGCACGCCGCGGCCAGCCGCGATCTTGCCATCCAGCGTCATGCCAAGCTTCGCGGTCACCCACGGACGGCCCGTCCGAACGACTGCGAACCACCCCACGTTGAGCTCCTCGAAGGCAGCACAGTCCTCCGCGAAGCTCACTCCGATGCCCGCCTCGCGCAAGCGTTTCGCGCCCCCGCCAGCCTGCGGGCTGGGATCCTGGGAGCCAATCACCACGCGCGAGACGCCATGCGCGATGAGCGCATCGACACACGGAGCGGTACGCCCCCGATGGGTGCATGGCTCGAGCGTGACGTATGCGGTGGCGCCGCGCGCCTTCTCGCCGGCCGCCGCCAGCGCATGAGCTTCCGCATGCGGGCTGCCGGCCCGTTCGTGCCATCCCTCACCCACGATGGTCTCATCGGCAACGATCACGCAGCCGACCATGGGGTTTGGGGAAGTGGTGCCAAGCCCGCGTAGTGCGAGCAGGTACGCACGGCGAAGGTATGGGTCGCCAATCAAGGAGGAGTCGTCAGAGAACAGCCGCATGCCTGCGAGTCGCCCTTCTTCTCTCATCCAGACTGTGACTGTCGGCCTCGGAAATCCTCCGAGTCAGCCCCTGCGTGGGGCTCGCGGGCTTTCACCGCCGGTGGGGACTTCCACCCCGCCCTGAAGAAAGATGCAGATAGTCTACTACAATGCGCGCTCCGCTGCCTCCCTGATGGTATTCATTGCAGCCACAGGATCGCTCGTGCAGAAGATGGCACTCCCCGCGACAAGACAACGCGCTCCTGCACTGGCCACGAGAGGAGCCGTCCTTGCATCGATACCGCCGTCCACCTGGATGAGCGGTGTCACGCCCTCTTCGGCACACATGCGTTTCAGACGCGCCACGCGATCGACCGCACGCTCAATGAACGACTGTCCACCGAAGCCGGGATTCACGCTCATCACAAGAACCATATCCAGCTCTCCGATGACATCTCGGAGAGTCTCCACCGGCGTGCCGGGGTTCAAGCTCACACCAGCTTTTGCGCCGGCCGAGTGTATCGTCTGCACGACGCGGTGGATGTGACGACAGGCCTCACTATGCACCGTCACCCAGTCCGCGCCCGCATCGAGGTACCATCCCATCGTCGAGTCCGCGTTGTCGATCATGAGGTGCACGTCTAACGGGATCTTCGAGACTCGCTTCAGCGCTTTGATCACCGGTGGTCCGATAGTGAGATTGGGCACGAAGTGCCCGTCCATGACATCCACATGGATGAAGTCAGCGCCGCCACCCTGCATGAGATCAACGGCAGCTCCAAGCTGTGTGAAGTCAGCCGAGAGAACGGACGGGGCCATGAGCACGCGGTCAGACATCCCGGTCGCCTCTTTCACTCGTCGTAGAGATCCATTCCATGCAGCTCATCGGTGGCTTCACGCCCCATCAGTGCTACAACCGCCTCGGTGGCAGGCTTGTCGCCCCTCACGATCTCATGCACGAGATGTGTGATCGGGAGGTCGACTTCTCGCGCAGCCCCAAGCTCATCTACGGTTGCACACGAGACAGCGCCTTCGGCGACCATGCCTGTCTTGGCTTCATATTGCGCCACACTGCTGCCGTGCGCGATGGCCTCACCAAGGCCACGGTTGCGGCTGTGGCGCGATGTGCATGTCGCAATGAGGTCTCCCATGCCTGCCAGACCCATATAGGTGAGAGGATTGGCCCCCGCATGCCGTCCAAGGCGGCTCATCTCGGCAAGTCCCCTGGTCATGAGTGATGCCTTCGAGTTGTCGCCAAAGCCCAGGCCGTCGGAGATCCCAGCCGCGATGGCGACGACGTTCTTCGACGCACTGGCAAGCTCCACTCCAACGACATCGCTGTTGGTGTAGACCCTGAAGGATGGTGTGGTGAACGCCTCGCGTAGGCGAACGCCAAGAGCTTCATCGTAGGCCGCAATGACCGTAGCCGAGGGGATGTTCTTCGAGACCTCTTCTGCGTGGTTGGGGCCAGAAAGCACCGCGAGACGCTCCCTGCCGCCAAGGACCTCGGCGAGAACCTCGGTCATCCGAAGCAACGTGATGCGCTCAAGCCCTTTCGCAAGGCTCACTACCGGTGTGATGCCATCCCACAGCGGCCGAATCGCCTCTGCCGCCTCACGTACAGCCTGAGAGGGTGTCGCGATCACGATGAACTCGGCTTGGCCAACAGCCTCTTCGAGGTCCCCTGTCGCCGAAACCAACTCGGGAAGCGTGACATCGGTGAGATAGCGCGGATTGCGGCCAGACTCCCTGATACCAGCGACGACCTCGGCGCTTCGGGCCCAAAGCGAAGTCCTGACGCCCTTGGAGCCAAGGACACACGCTATGCCTGTTCCCCACGATCCCGCGCCAATGACTGCAGCGTGGTTCACGCCCCGTCCTCCCTGTCACTTGAGCTGCCAGGCCCCGTGGGCCTCCTGAAGTCTATCTTAGCCTCTTGGCCGCGCACGATGCGCCCGATGTTGGCGCGGTGTCGCCAGATCACCAGCACCGCTGCTACGAAGGAGAAGGTCACGAGTGCCGAGTGCTCTGGGTATAGCGCCAAGGTCACAACTGGAAACACGGCCGCCATCACGATCGATCCAAGACTCACCATTCGTGAAAGCACCACCACGAAGATGAACGTGCCCAGCAGAATGCACCATCCAAGCGGCATTATGGGGAGCATGGCGCCAGCAGCGGTCGCGACTCCCTTGCCGCCCCCTAATCCGATATACAGCGAATACATGTGTCCGAGAACGACTGCGAGCGCGGCGCCGATCAGTACCCAGTCCTTCCCGGTCGAGCTGAGTTGTGCGGGGGGCCAGCTGAAAGCAAGACATACGGCAGCCGCACCTTTGAGCATGTCAAGCGCGAGCACTGCGATAGCAGCTTTCACGCCCAGCACTCGCATGACGTTGGTGGCACCGGCGTTGCCTGAGCCGTGCGTACGGATATCGACATGGAAGAAGATGCGGCCAACGATGACGGCAAAGGGTATCGCTCCAAGAAGGTAAGACACCGCCAGCACGATGACCACGTGGAGCAGGACCGGCATACTCTCAGTCCTTCTGTCGAAACTTCAGCCGGATAGGCGTGCCCGTGAAATCGAAAGCCTCGCGCAGACGATTCTCCACGTAGCGTCTGAAGTTGTCTTCGACAAGCGCGGGGTGGTTGGCAAAGAAGGTGAACTGCGGGGGCGCTGTCCCCGTCTGCGTAACGTAGTGCACGCGCAACGTCTTGCCGTGCTTGCTGACTGTGTGGCCGAAATCCCGCATCTCAGTGAGGAGGCGGTTCAGTGCGCTGGTGGTGAGCTCTTGTGTGTAGTTTCGCCATGCAGTGCCGAGCGCCGCGAAGATGCGCTGGACCTTGGCGCCCGTAAGCGCGCTGATGCGTATCACCGGTGCATACGACACGAAGCCAAGGCGCTCTGCGACTTGGTAGATGAGCTCCTCTCTCCATTCCGCGTCGGTGACGAGGTCCCACTTGTTCAGCAACAAGATGAGCGCGCACCCGCGCTCTGCCGCAAAGCGCGCCACGCGCTGGTCTTGATCGGTGACGCCAATGGTTGAGTCGATGACCAGCAAGGCGATATCAGCATCGTCAATCGCCCGCATGGCCCGAACGAACCCGTAATACTCCACACCCGCATCGATCTTGGCCTTGCGCCTGATTCCTGCCGTATCAATGAAGCGATACGCTCGGTCATCCCGCTCGATAGTGACGTCAAGTGCATCACGTGTCGTGCCGGCAACCTCGCTCACGATAGCTCGCTGCGATCCCGCGAGGCGGTTGAGCAGCGAGGACTTGCCGGCATTGGGCCGTCCGATGATGGCCACGTCAATGGTGTGTGATTCAGTCAGCGCTCTTGAGTCGGGCAACGCCTCCACGACAGCATCGAGCAAGTCGCCGGTTCCGTGACCGTGGGTGGCAGAAACAGGCCACGGCTCGCCAAGACCGAGCGACCAGAACTCATGCGCGGCCTCTTCACGGCCGGGAGTATCCATCTTGTTGACCGCCAGAAACACAGGCACATGCACTCGTTTGAGCTTGCGCGCGACGTCCTCGTCCTCGATCGTGGCACCTATCGATCCATCGACCAAGACGATGACTACATCAGCCTCTTCGGTTGCCACAAGCGCTTGAGCGGTGATCGATTCGGCGAAGGGATCGTCTTTGGCAGACTCGATGCCCCCGGTATCGAT
>JAVEVF010000052.1:0-12675 GCA_034005175.1 Coriobacteriia bacterium
GAGGTGGAACGGTATGAGATGGCATTGCCGCGAAGATGCGGGATTCACTCTCGTCGAGCTCATGGTGGTCGTCCTTATTATCGGTATCCTTGTCGCTATTGCTATTCCTGTGTTCGGCGCCGCCAGGACCAACGCTGCGAGACGATCCTGCCAGGCCAACCAGCGTATCGCTGACGGTGCTGCGCGCACGTATCAGGCGGAGTACGGTGAGCTTCCCGCTGCCCTTGATCTCATGGTGGACGGCGGCTACATCAAGCGAGCACTTCAATGTCCTGACGGTGGCACGTACACCTGGGATGATGTGGATGGCGAGCTCAGTTGCAGCATCACTGAACACAGACGATACGATGTCACCGCTCCATAGTCTCCGGATGCCTGTTCGTGAGAAGAGACCGGCTCACCCGGTCTCTTCTTCTTTGGTAGACTGCTCCAGTCTGCTTGAGGAGAGGGGACACCATGCCCGACTGGTTCTTCTGCAGCGTGCTGTTCATCTTCGGTCTTCTCACCGGCTCGTTTGCCAACGTGGTGATCTGGCGCTTCCCGCGAGGGGAGTCAGTCGTAAGCCCGCCCTCGGCGTGCCCCCGGTGCATGGCGCAGATCCAGTGGTACGACAACATCCCCGTCGTATCGTGGCTGGTGCTGCGCGGCCGCTGCCGTGAGTGCGGCGAGCCCATCTCTCCTCGCTATCCCGCTGTAGAGCTGCTCTGTGGCGTGCTGTGGCTGGCTGCGGGTTTGCGGTTCGGGATGAGCCTGCAGACCGCATTTGCTATCGTGCTCTTCTTCTTTCTGCTGCTGCTCGCGTTCATCGATCTCGACACCATGCGGTTGCCCAACCCCATCGTGGGTGCCTTATTTGTGATTGGCGTCGGGGGCGTGGTGTTCAGCCAATTGACAGACATCGTCGCTCTCCCGCTCACGCCGCTCGGCAGGGGGATCTTCGGTGAGCCGGTGGCGATGGCATTGCTCGGCGCACTTGCTTCTGGGGGAGTGGCTTTGGCGATCGCAGGTGCATATGCGCTGATACGCAAGCGCGAGGGCTTCGGGATGGGCGATGTGAAGCTCCTGGGCTCCATGGGCGTGTACCTGGGGCTTTACGGCGTATTGGTGTTCTTTGCAGGAAGCATCCTAGGCGCGGCGTACGGTATTGCCATGAATGTGAAGAAGGGTGATTCACTGGCCACGAAGTTTCCCTTCGGGCCGTTTCTGGCGCTTGCTGGCGTGCTTGTCGCGCTCTTCGGACCAGCTGTCTGGAGCTGGTATCTAGGACTTCTCGGCTGATCTCATTACGCACATGGAAGAAATAGCTACAGTCATCATGCAAATCGTTCGATACATACCATTGGGTGACACTCAAGATGAGCGCACCCGGACGGCTCTGGAAAGAAATGAAACCAGGGGGCTTGACAGTCGGGCCTTGTGATATTCTTTGTCAGTAGCCGACAAACGCAGTCACAGTCGTAGCCGCCGTTGCAGCAACGTTCGAGGGAGGGGACGAGTTGGCACCTGTATTGTTCGGTGCGTCTTCGCCGCCAGTCGGACTCGATATCGGGACAGACCACATCCGCCTCGCGCAGGTGCGCCAAGGCAGCGCCGGTCCGCAGCTGACCGCGTATGCGTCTGTCCCTATGCCGCTTGGTGCCGTGGTCGAGGGCGAGATCGTGGATCCGGTGGCGGTCACCGGTGCGCTCAAAGACCTGTGGCGCCAGTCGGGAGTGCGTACGCGCGAAGTCGCCGTCGGTATCTCCAACCACAAGGTAGTCGTACGCCTCATCGAACTGCCGTTCATGGAGCGTGACGAGCTTGCGGGTGTCATCCAGTACCAGGCGCAGGACTACATCCCCATCCCCGTGGACGAAGCCATCATCGACTTTCATGTCATCGATGATTACGTCGCGGCCCCTTCGCTTGAGGAGTACGCTTCCTCGGGCGAAGACCACATGATGGATGTCATGCTGGTCGCTGCCGAGCGCGATATGATCGCATCACTCGTAGCAGCCATGGAAGGTGCAGGGCTTAAGCCCGCCCAGGTGGATGTGGCGGCATTTGCGCTTGCACGCGCGTTGTTTGGCCCGGCCCCAGTGCTTTTCGATGAGGCCGAGGAGGCCGGCGCTGCGGTCGGTGTTGTGCACATAAGCTCCGGCATCACCAACATCGCGGTCGTCGCCAAGGGCATTCCGCGATTCACGCGTGTTTCATCACTTGCTAGCAGCCAGTTCACACAAGCGCTTGCCAACCGGTTCACGCTTACCTTCGACGAGGCAGAAGATCTCAAGATGAGTGCGGGGCTTCCCGACACAGAAGCTCCCGAGCCTGCCGAGCGAAGCGAGGAAGAAGAGCGCATCCATGCGGCGCAGGAAGTCCTCGAGCGAGAGGCTGGCAAGTTCATCACCGAGGTGCGTCGCTCGCTTGATTACTGCCTCACGCAAGTCTCACAGGTGCAAACCATCAACCGCATCGTGCTTTCAGGCGTGGGCGCGGAGATTCCGCGCTTGGCAGCCTACCTCGAGAAGGGTTTGCAGACACAGGTGGTCATCGGTGACCCGCTTGCATTCGTCTCGGCAAGCGGCGCTGTGGAGCAGGCAGTCCTGGCGGACAGGGCAGGCAGTGCGCTTGCCATCGGCCTGGCGCTAGGAGGTGTCTCGTAGATGAACACGCTGCAGATCAACCTCCTGCCGCCTGAGGTACTTGAGCGGCGACGTTTGGAGAAGTGGTACAAGTTCATCTTCCTCGGCTTCTTTGTCCTGCTCGTGCTTGCCTTGTTGCTTGCCGCGTGGCTGTTGATCATGGCGCAGGGCAGGCAGGATAGGTTGCAGGCGCTGAAGGACCAAAGCCGCCAGTACCAGACCAAGGCCGAGATGTTCGCCATCTTCGAGCAGCGCCAAAACGAGCTCGACGAACGTCAGACGATCGTGGATGCCGCGCTTGCTGGCCGTGTGAACATGGGCCGGCTCGCATACGACGTCTCGCTCATCATGCCTGACGAGGTCTGGCTTGAGCATCTAGCCATCAATCAAGAAGACGGGTTGGCACTTGACGGCTTCACGCCGCTTTCAAGCAGCCAGGCCGCTGACGTGAACTACAAGTCCATCGCGCGCACACTCGTGCGGTTGGACTCGCTTGCCGATCTCGACGCCGTTTGGCTGGGTGCAGCGTCCGCTGCCGAGTATGACGGGTGGCAGATCGAGAATCCCGCCGCCTCAGAAGCGCCGACCACCACCGCTCCCGTCTTGCGTTTCAGCATGAGCGGCCGAGTGAAGAGCGACAATCCCCCCGTTGCGATCGCCGGTGAAGGCCCCAGGCCCATCGGCGGGGCGGATTAGGAGGCGGCCGTGAAGATATCGATGCGAGATCAACTCATTCTCACCATTGTCGGGCTCGTTGTCGTCGTCGCCCTTGCCGTTGGCTTCCTTGTCGTGCCGCAGTTCAGCACGTTGGGCAAGCTCGACAAGGAGATCAGCGAGGCCGAGGCCGAGGTCACCGTTCAGAAGTCCCTCCTCGAGCAGCGTGAAGCGATGAAGGACAAGGCCGCCGAGACGAATGTGAAGACGCTTGCGCTCGGCAACCTCATGCCTGACCGTCCCGATCTGCCCTCGCTCATCATCGAGCTGCAAGACACGGCGTTTGCCGCGGGCGTCGACCTCACCGCGATCACGCCGTCTGAGCCGACGCTGTCAGGCACGGGTGACTACTTCGTGGTCCCGATCGTCATGACCGTGAAGGGTACCTGGGCAGACACCGCCGACCTGCTGCAAAAACTCCCGCGCCTCACTCGCGGTGTACGCACGGTGGACTTCGCTGCGACAGTGGTGGATAACGCCGATGACGATTTCGCCGAGCAGGATCCTTACTCGGTGCAGACGCTCGTCACTATCGAGGTATACAGCTTCTCGTCCGTTCCTCCGACTGGCCCCACCGGCGAAACCAGTGAGACCGCGCCGGTCCCAGCTCCCTAAGAAAGGAGTCTGCTGTGGTCGACAACGTATCCCCGGACGAGACCGAGCAGGTCTCCCCGCCAGTCATGCCGCCAGTCTCCTCGCGGCGCCCGTCGTTTTTTGCGACCGACACCGGCAAGGTCATCATCGCTGCCGTGGCGGTATTCCTGTTGCTTGTCGTTGTAGGCGTAGCGGCGTTCTTCTACTTCATGCAGGCACCCGACATCCTCGTTGAGGTTCCCCAGAAGCCTGGTACTGCCGTGCCTGGCCAGAGCGACGAGGAGACCCCTGAGGCTGCCGAGGCGCCCGCCGAGGTTCCGCTTTCTGACGTGTTCGTGTTCCGCAACATCTTTGCGCCCAGCGTGAAGGCTCCTGCCCCGCCTAAGGACAGCACAACGAACACAAACACCAATGGAGGCGGCAGCAGCACGGGCGGTTCGAGCACGGGAGGCTCATCGGTCGGCGCCAACACGCTGCTGGTGCAAAGCATTCAGACACAGGATGGCGAGCTTGTTGCCACAGTGGCGTGGAATGGCAAGACGTACGACCTACGCAAGGGCGACACGATTCCGGGTAGCCCATGGAAGCTCGTGGACATCACTGAGTCAGTGGCGACGTTCATCTATGGCGACAGTTCGCCGATAGCGCTGCCCATCGGCACGAGCATCTCTAAGTAGACGCGGCTTGGCCCTATCCCTCTTCCGCTCTCAGCGCCATAACGCGAAGCGGCTCTGGAAGGCATCATGCGCTACGTGACCGCCGGTGAATCGCACGGCCGTATCCTCACTGCTATCGTGACCGGCGTCCCAGCCGGCATCGAGGTCCGGGCAAGCGCGATCGACTCGGACCTGGCGCGCCGCCAGTCCGGCTACGGTCGCGGCGGCCGTCAGCGCATCGAAGCCGACCGAGTCTCCATCCTCTCGGGGGTGCGCTTCGACCGTACTCTCGGTACACCAGTCGCGCTTGCCGTGGCAAACCGCGACTGGGACAACTGGACCGAGGTCATGGCCGTGTCGGGCGAGAAGCCCGATGCAGTGCGCGAAACGCGCCCGCGTCCCGGCCACGCCGACCTTGCCGGTGCGCAGAAGATAGGCACCGATGACGTGCGCGATGTGCTCGAGCGTGCGAGCGCGCGTGAGACTGCGGCGCGCGTGGCCGCCGGGGGAGTAGCAAAGGCGTTCCTTGCTGCGCTCGGCGTGGAGATCTTGTCGTACGTGAGCGCCATCGGCCCGGTGGCCATGGAGCCTATGGTCGACGCCGCGGCTGTCAGCAGGGAGGCCATCGAAGCAAGCGAGGTGCGCTGCCCTGATGCGAGCGCATCGGAGCGCATGATGCGCGAGATCGATGCCGCCAAGGCCGAGGGCGAATCGCTCGGCGGGGTATTCGTGGTAGCGGCCACAGGCTTGGTCCCCGGTATCGGTGGCTATGCCGAAGCAGGCCAACGCCTTGACGCCCGCCTGGCGGCGGCCCTCATGTCTGTCCCAGCCATCAAGGGCGTGGAGATCGGCGACGGGTTCGCACTCGCAGCGCGTCGCGGTAGCCAGGCGCATGATGAGATCGTACCGGGTGCGACGGGGTATGCCCGTGCCACCAACCATGCAGGTGGCCTTGAAGGTGGGATGGCCAACGGTGAGCCGCTTGTCGTGCGCGCTGCGATGAAGCCCATCCCCACGCTCATGAAGCCCCTGCGCAGTGTCGACCTCGACACATTCGAGGAGGTCTCGGCGAGCATCGAGCGAAGCGACGTGTGCGCCGTGCCAGCCGCCGCCGTCGTGGCCGAGGCTGAGCTGGCGTTCGTGCTGGCGCGTGCGTTCATCGAGAAGTTCGGTGGCGATACGCTGGTTGATATCCTCGCTGCTCGCGATCGGTATCTTACGCGCATCGCGCGGTGAGGTGCACGCCGATGGATAGACATCTCCTGCTGATAGGCTTCATGGGTGCGGGAAAGACGACCGTAGCCAGGCTCGTCGCCGAACACCTCGGCATGGCGTGGCTCGACCTCGATCACCTCATCGAATCCCAGCAGGGCCGCACCATCGCCGAGATCTTCGATGCCGAGGGCGAGGAGGCGTTTCGCGCACTTGAGGCCAGCGCGCTAGCGTCGCTGACGAACACACCGCCGAGCGTGGTGGCGTGCGGCGGGGGAGTGGTGCTTTCCGATGAGAACCGCGCGCTCCTCTCGCGCCTGGGATTCGTCGCATATCTTGCGGTGAGCGCGGAGGAGACGCTTGCACGCGTGGGAGCTGATCCGAGCCGTCCGTTGCTGCGCAGAGGCGCCCTTGATGCAGGGCGGCTGCTGGCCTCGCGTGAGTCGCTCTATGTCGCCGCCGCCGATGCGTGCATCGACACCGTGGCGCTTTCTCCCGAAGAAGTCAGCGACCAGGTTGTGGAGGCGTTCGAAGCACACCGCTCGTCGGGCAGCAGCACACCTGCGCGCGTTCGTGTCGACACCTCGGCGCACGGGTACGACGTGCTTATCGGCCCGAATCTCCTCGATACAGCAGGCTTGTTGCTGCGTGAGGTGTCCTCAGCGAGCAAGGTCGCGCTCATCAGCGATGAGACCGTGTACCAGCTGTTTGGTGAGCGTGCCGAGAGAAGCATGGCACAAGCGGGTCTCGAGGTGTTCTCCCTGCGGTTTGCAGCTGGTGAGGGCTCCAAGGACTGGCACAGCGCCGGGGAGATGCTCGAGAGGCTCGCCGAGCATAAGCTGGGTCGAACCGACCTTGTGGTTGCGCTCGGAGGCGGAGTCACCGGTGACCTCGCTGGCTTTGTTGCAGCCACCTACATGCGAGGAGTGACGTTCGCGCAGATCCCAACCACGTTGCTCGCGCAGGTCGATTCCTCGGTGGGGGGCAAGACTGGCGTTGATCTGCACGCAGGTAAGAACCTCGCGGGTGCATTCAAGCAGCCCGCGCTTGTGATCGCCGATACCTCGCTTCTCGCAACCCTCTCTGATACCGAGTGGTCCAGCGGTCTTGCCGAGGTGGCGAAGAGCGCGCTCATCGACTCCGAAGAGTTCACCGCGTGGATCGAGCGCAGTTCGGAAGGTCTTGTGCGCAGAGACGAGGGTGTGGTGGCACAAGCCGTGCGTCGGTGCGTGGCTTTCAAGGCGCGCGTGGTCTCTGCAGACGAGAAGGAGAGTGGGATGCGTGAGTGCCTGAACTATGGGCACACCCTCGGGCATGCCTTGGAGATGGTCGCGGGCTACGGGACGGTCGCGCATGGGATCGCGGTAGCCGAGGGCATGCGATTCGCAGCGCGCTTGGCAGCGGATATCGAGCACGCGTCCGATGCGTTCGTACGGCGTCAAGATGCGCTACTCGGCCGCTTGGTACCGCCGTTTCCGCAGAGAGTGTATCCTATTGAGCAGCTCCTATCGGCCATGCGCTCAGACAAGAAGACACGCGAGGGCCATGTGCGGTTCGTGCTGTTGACGACATCGGGTGAATGGCGCTGTGTACCGGTGGATGAGGGAGTGATCCTAAGACACCTGCAAGAGTGGAGTGAGACCATGAGAACCACCGAGGATTCGGGTCTTGTCAGTAGGTGAGGGGAGCTGTCAGTGATGCGTGTGCTGGTGCTGAACGGGCCCAACCTGAACCTGTTGGGGAGCAGGGAGCCCCAGATCTACGGGACCGCTACGCTCGGCGATATCCTTCGTGAGCTGGAGGGTGTGGCGACAGCGCTGGGCGTGCAGCTCGCTGCTCTGCAGTCGAACCACGAAGGTGAGCTCATCGATGCGTTGCAGGAGGCCGCGAGCAGCTCAGACGGAGTAGTGTTCAATCCGGGCGCGTTCACACATTATTCGTACGCGCTTGCGGATGCCGTAGCCTCCATCTCGATACCTGTCGTGGAGGTGCACCTGAGCAACGTGCACGCCCGGGAGAACCACCGTCGCAAGAGCGTCATCGCACCAGCGTGCATCGGTCAGGTGAGCGGGTTCGGGACTCTGTCATATGAGCTGGGGTTGAGGGCGCTTGTACACGCACTTGCAGACAGCCGATAAGGGGTTAAGCTGCGCTCCCGCCGTGCCGATGAAGATATCGGGAACGTATCTAATAGACCGAGGTTGTGCGATGCGTGAGACATGCCGCAGGGAGGCAGAAGTGTCTTATCGACTTAGCGCCCGCGATGAGGCGGGCTTCACTCTTGCCGAGTACGTAGCTGCGATCGCCATCTTCCTGGTGGTCGTCGTGGCAGCCATGAGCGTGGTGATCTACGCCAGCACGAGCAATGCAGCGGCTGCGCGCCGTGAGGCCGCACTCAACCTCGCTGGCCGCCAGATAGAGGTCGCGCGCAACCAGCCGTACGACAACCTTGGTGTGAGTTGGCCAGGAACCCCCAACCCTCGGCTCGAGGGTGATTACACCGTTGAGACGCTTGTGTCATGGGCACGCAACAAGGAGGGCCGTGCCACCTCCCGGCTCGTTCATGTCATCGTCTCGTGGGATACTCCGCGGCCCGGTAAGGTGGAGTTACAGACACAGATATTCGGTCTATCGAACGTACCTAACAGCGGTGACGTCATGGTACGGGTGGTGGAAGGGTTCGCTGACGGCTCAACCAAGCCGTTGCCGGGCGTGTACGTCGAACTGACCCCGAGCTTTGGTGGCGCACAAAAGGTGCTCACCGAGTCGACCGGTGATGCTTTCTTCGGCCATGTGGGTGCGGGCGTATACAACTTCGTAGCAACCAAGAGCGGATACGCCATCGATCACAGTGGCTACGGCACCTCTCCCACCATCATCGCGGGGACCGCCCCACCGCCGTTGATCGTCACCGCATACAAAGAAAGCACTTACCAGTTCGACTTCGAGATGGAAGACGGGAGCGCCGTGCCTGCTGGCATCAGCGCCACGTTGACTGGCAACAAGATCACACAAACGGGGGTGTCCAGTACGCCCAAGACCGTGACGGTTGCCGATGGCAAGGCGAGCTTCAACGCCTTGTTGCCCGACAACTACTCGGTTGGCATCAACCTGCCGGCGGGCTATTCGTTCCAGGAAAGCCCGCCCACCAATGTCGCCATCTCAACACCCGATACTCACACCTCTGCGACCATCACGCTTGTGAGAGACATGACGTTCGTGGTGACGGTGACGAACGACGCGGGACAACCCATTCCCGCTGCGAACGTCCAGATTTACGGGCCTGTGTCGCGGAGCGAGCAGACAGACAGCGCCGGGGTGGCGGTGATACCCGTTACGACGGCGGGCGAGTACACGATCACAGCAACCAAGGCCGATCATGTGGAGGCCTCTACCACCATGGTGGTGGTGAAGGGGACGGACATGGATGTATCGCTCGTTCTCGAACGATACGGAACGCTGAGCTGTAGCTACACGGGCACCAGCAACACTACGCTGTACGTCTATGATGCGGATGGCGACGTGGTCACTTCCGGTATGACCACTGGCAATGGGTCTCCGCGATCGGCGAGCTTCTCACTTCCGGCTGCGGACTACTACTACGTGAGCACGAAGACTCCGCTCAATATGGCGACGGCGGCCGAGACCGGCGCTGTGACGCCGGGCCAGACCACCAGCGTCAATGTCACTTCGAGCAACTAGGACGATGGCGATGATGCACATACGAGATGACAGAGGCCTCACCATCGCTGAGCTCATGGTGGTGGCTGCCCTGATGTCGCTCATCGTGGGGCTCACATACTTCGTATTGAACTCAGTGACAAGCATGGCGGACGGCAGCATCGCACGTGCGGCAGCTGCCGACCATTCGCAGCTGTTCGTCGAGCGTATCGGTCGGGAGCTTCGTGCTGCGATGGAACCGGAGGAGAAGAAGCCAGCGTTTGCTCAGAACAGCCGGCGCGAGATCGTCTTCTTCACCGATGTGGACGGTGACACGAAACCTGAACGCGTGCGTTACTGGTACGACTCCTCTGCTGGGGCGGTGTTTCGGCAAGAAGCCAAGACCACCGACGCCATCACGCCGTTTCGCAACTTCGGCTCATATAGCACCCCAGAAAAGGTCATTCCCGCACTTGCCCCCGGGTGGACTGAACCGTTCTTCGAGTACTACAACATATCGAACAGCGCAGTCTCATTTGACGCGAACGAGGCGCAAAGGCTCACCATCGCACGCGTCGAGGTGACGATTCAGGCGCATGTCACATCGGGTGAGCGCGAGGCGGTCTCAGTCGCGACCGTGACCGCGCGACCGCGTTCGATTCTCAACAGTCTCGGAGGCAAATGAGATGAGAGTCCTCAAGAACATCCGCGGCTTCTCGAAGAGGTTCGCACGCGACGATTCCGGTATGGCATTGATGATGGTCGCGGTGGTTTCTGTGATCATCTTCATTCTGCTGACAGGCACACTCACGATGCTAGAACATCGCGACCGGCAGATCACAGGCCATACGACTCGGAACAAGGCGATGCAGCTCGCTGACGCGGGCATCAATGAGTACATGTTCCAGCTGAGCGAGGATTACCGCTTCTACCAGCACACGCCCGAGCTGGAGTCCACTCCAGCGCCAGGAGCGGGCGTAAGTGGTTGGAAGGTCACCGCCTCTCCGCCGCATGAAGGCAACCTCCTCATGCTGACCTCAACAGGCATGCTTGCGGACGGAACGTCTCGCACGGTCACCGCGACCGTGAAGTTCCCCAACTTCGTGGATTACTGCGTGTTCGTCATCAAGGACTACAGTGTGGGTGAAGGCTTCACCTTCGATGGAAAGGTGTACGTCACCGGCTGGCTCACCATGGACACAAGATCTGAGGTCACTGGGTTGGCACAGTCATACACTGGCTTTAAGACCAGCAACCCAAGCAAGACGATGACGCTTACCGACAACAGGCTTGCTCCCGGCACCAAGCCTTATACCGGTGGCGCGCGCAAACTCAGCAACCCTCTGACGATGGACTCGGTCACCAACGATCTTGCCGAGATGAAGACCGCATCGCAAGACGGCGGCATCTACCTTCCTGCGTACAATCCTACGAAGTTCGGGAGCATTCCTCCCAGCCGATGGGAGGTCGTAGACACGGAGGCGTTTACTTCGACCTGGCCCTCCGGATGGACACGCAGTAACACGACATATGTCACCACAACCAATCAGACTGGTCGTGCGAGCTCGGGGTATGCAGCGCAAGTGACGAGCGGTAACAGTCGTCAGACGAACTCTTTCTACCGAGACTACGACCTTAGAGGGTACGCGCAAGCGCGCCTCTCGTTCTGGAACCGTACCTCGTTTTCTGGAGGCTCTGACTACGCCAGAGTCGAGTATTCGACAAACGGGGGCACCACTTGGACGCAGATATACAACCAGACAACTCAGAAGAGTGGTGCGACAACGAGCAACCTCTCCATCCCCATTCCCACAGACGGCGTCGTGCGTTTGCGCTTCACTGGTTCGGTCAATACGAGCAGCGAGTACGTGAGCTTTGATGACATCGAGGTGGAAGGCTGGACAGGCGTGTACACCTCGCGCCAGGGATACCGGCTCACCTTCAACAACGCACAGGTGACGGTCGAGGCCGTGATGTGGGAGAGCCAGACCGATGGCACACTGGGTATCTCAGCTACTGCACCTCTGGCATCAGGTAAGACGGTCCCCATTCCCGCAAACGGCATCATCTATGTGGAGGGCCCGTGCTGGGTGCAGGGCACTTATTCGCAGAAGGTGACGGTCGCGGTACCTGCGCCCTACGACATCATCGTGCCTGACCATCTCAAATACGCGAGCACTTCTCCCAAAGCTACCTGCGGCCTTGTAGCAGGCGGGGATATCGCATTCCCGCACTGGTATGAATCGATGCCTGATGATCTTTACGTGTATGCAGCCATGATGTCGCAACAGGGATTCGTCAACATCGACAACCCGCCCGAGCCAGGCAGCCAGAAGTACTTCCCGAAGAACTGGCAGTATGCCAGCAGTTACGCGAGCAACCGAAAGAACTCCATCAACCTCATCGGTTCGCGTGCCATGGACAACATGGGATCAGGTCTGCAGCAGGGCTTCGTCGGTCGCAACTCCGAGCCTGACCCTCGGCTCTACGACGATCCTCCGCCCATGTACCCCAACGTGCAGGGTGAGGACCTCGAGATCATGACGTGGCACGAGCGATAGAGCGCAACTCAGGGTAGAATCCACTCCAGCCCTGACGGAAAGGATGGAGTGGATGAATCCCAACGATCGTATCGCTGGCATAAGGCGGCGGCTTGCCAAAGGGCAGACCGCCGCTTTCGCTGCAACGGCGCCCGCCAATGTCGTGTATCTCACGGGCTTTGATGACGTATTCGACGCCGGTCGCGACCACATCGCGCTTGTGACGGCAGATGAGTGCGTGCTTATCACCAACGCCCTGTACGCGCAGGCGGCACGAGAGGCCGCAGAAGCAGGCGGCGACGTCTGGCGCGTGGAGGTCGCGGTCAGGGGCGAAGCATGGAGCACTGTCGCATCCGCGCTGCCTTCCGAAGCGGTGCTGGCAGTCGAGGACTCCATGCCTCACGCTTCGTTTCTCAAGGTGTCTGGCGTCTTCGCCGAGCGTGTCTCGGCAGTCTCAGACTGGGGTGAAGAGCTTCGGGCGGTGAAATCACCCGCCGAGCTTAAGCGCATGGAGTTGGCGCAGGAGATCACCGACCGCGGATTTGTTTTTATCTGCGGCTATCTGCGACCAGGTGTCACCGAACGGGAGATCGCCATCGAGCTTGAGTCCTTCATGCGCCGAGAGGGGAGCGAGGGCGTTGCGTTCCCGTCTATCGTGGCGAGCGGGCCGAACTC
>JAVEVF010000053.1:0-12583 GCA_034005175.1 Coriobacteriia bacterium
AGCGCGATCCCGGCGCACTTGTCACGCCTGCGCCGTCAGCCAGCACCGTGCCGGTGAGCCCCGTGGTGGCGTTCGTGATCCGCCTCGTCACACCGTTCAGCGCGCTTTTCGCCGGTTATGTACTCCTTCACGGCCACTCAAGCCCCGGTGGGGGCTTTCAGGCAGGTTCCATTCTCGGCGGGATCTTCATCGTGCTCACTGTGATCGTGGGTCGCGAGCACACGCTGGTGTTGCTCCCTCGGCGCGTGGCTCCCCTCATGCAAGGCACAGCGCTCATCAGCTTCATCGTGGTGGGAATCCTCGGCGCCGTGCTCACCGGCTACTTCCTCGGCTTCCCTGCTGTTGCAGCACCCGCCCTCACCGAACTCATGATCACCGTGATTGAGATCGGCATCGGGCTTGGCGGAGCAGCCATATTCGCAACCATCTTCCTGCAGATGGAGGCTGAATGATGTTTGCGGCGCTTTGGCACAACATCGATTACGCCGCCGCCGTGGTGCTCTTCTGCATCGGCCTTTACGTCGTCATCGCCAAGGACAACCTCATCAAGAAGTTCCTGGGCTTGAACATCATGGAGACAGCGGTGTTCTCCTTCATCGTCGCGCTTGGCGTGGTCGAGGGCGGAGACGCACCCATCATGGGCCCAGACGCCCGTCCGCCTTTCACGAACCCCGTGCCGCAAGCGCTCGTGCTCACCGGAATCGTGGTGGCGGTGTCGACGACCGCGCTCGCACTCGCGCTCATCATCCGCATCTACCGGCAGTGCGGAACCATCGAAGCTGACGAGCTGAGGGAGATGGAGTAGGTGTACGACTGGCCACACTGGATCATCGTGGCGGTGTTCTCACCGCTGTTAGGTGCGGTGCTGACACCTGTCGTCTCGCTGCGTGACAGGCGCGTGGCGCCGTGGTGGGCCCTCGGCGCTATGACGGTGTCATCGTTCGCGGCATCCATGCTGGTGATACGGGTGGCCAAGGAAGGCCCCTTCTCATACCTGCCTGGCGGGTGGGAGCGCCCTTACGGCATAGAGCTGCGCTTCGATGAGTTCAGCGCCTCGGTGGCCATCATCTGTCTCATCGGCTGGCTCGCGCTGCTGTACTCGTGGCGCTATACCGAGTGCATGCACGACATGCCCAAGGCGCGCATCCCCTACTACTACACGCTCGTCCTGCTCAACCTCGGCGGGATGATGGGGCTCGTCGTGACGGGCGACCTGTTCAACGTGTTCGTGTTCTTAGAGATACTCTCGCTCTCGGGTTACGCGCTCGTGGCCATAAGCGGGGAGCACATCGCCGAGATGGCGGCGTTCAAGTACCTGCTCATGGGCGCCATCTCCTCGCTCCTGGTGTTGTTTGCCATCGCCATTCTCTTCTCCATCACCGGCAGCCTCAACATGGCCGATGTCACGGTGATTCTCTCCAAGACCACCTACACGACGCCCGCCGCGCTCGCGCTAGCCATGCTCGCCATCGGGTTCATGGTGAAAGCCGCTCTCTTCCCCGTCCACATCTGGCTTCCAGACGCACACTCCATCGCGCCGAGCCCCGTGAGCGCGATACTCTCAGGCCTCGTCGTGAAGGTCGGCATCATCGGCATGGTGCGGGTGTACTCCATCTATAACGGCGCGAACCTCCTTGACCTTCACGTGTTCAATCAGGTTCTCGTCTGGCTCGGCGCGCTTTCCATCGTCATGGGTGCGTTCTTCGCGATCTTCCAAGACGACATCAAACTCATGCTCGCCTATTCCACCATCTCCAACATCGGCTACATCGTGATGGGACTGGGCCTCTCGACGAACTTCAGCGTCATCGGTGGCACGGTACACGTCTTCAACCACGCGCTCATCAAGGCCACGCTGTTCTTTGCGGCAGGCGCACTCATCTACCGCACCGGCTTTCGCACGCTCACAGATCTGCGCGGCGTTGGCCGAGTGATGCCGCTCACCTGCATCGCCATCTCGATAGGCGCCATCTCCATCGTCGGCATCCCACCCACTGCGGGATTCCTGTGCAAGTGGTACATCGCACTTGGCGCGTTCGAGGCCGGACAGCCCTTCTTCGGGTTCGCGCTCATCTTCGGCGCCTTGTTCATCTTCATCTACTACATCCGCATGGTGAACGCGTTTTACTTCCAGGAGCCCACGCGGCCTGAGATCCTCGAGCTTTCCGAGGCACCTGCCTCGATGCTCTTCCCCACGCTCCTGCTCGCCGCTCTTTGCCTCGTGATGGGCATCCTCGGACGCATCCCGCTCACGTTCATCGAGCCAGCAGCAGCACGCCTGCTTACACCACTCGGAGGGTGAGATGGAGGTCTACGACATTCGGCCGATGCTCGCACCGGCGATCTCGTTCGCCTGCTCAGGCATGGTGTTTCTCTTCGGCAGCAACAAGTACTGGCGACGTTTCTGGATGCTCTCAGCATCTGTCCTCAAGCTCATCGTCGTGCTGTCGATGCTTCCCGGTTCGCTGCGCGGGGTAGTGTACGTCTTTCACCTGATCGACTTCACACCCGGCATCGGCCTGGGCTTTCGTGCCGATGCGCTGGGAATGTTCTTCGCGGCCGTCTCCTCCACGCTCTGGGTGATCACCACTGTGTATGCCATCGGTTACATGCGCGGCGAGGAGCATCTCGTGCGCTTTTTCGGCTTCTTCGCACTGTGCGTCTCCACCACCGTGGGCATCGCATTCGCCGCCGACCTGCTCACGTTCTTCCTCTTCTACGAGATGCTCACCATCTGCACGTATCCCCTCGTCATCCACGACGAGACCCCGGAGGCCCTGAAGGCCGGGCGCAAGTACCTCATCTACACGCTCATCGGCGGCGCGTTCATCCTCGTAGGCTCGGTGATCGTCTTCAACGCAACCGGCACGCTCGACCTCGGCTCTCCAGGCATCCTCTCGGCCGACATAGGTACGCAGACACTTGCCCTCATATTCGGCCTGCTCATCACCGGCTTCTCCGTGAAGTGCGCCATCATGCCGCTGCACGGATGGCTGCCGACAGCGATGGTGGCGCCCACGCCTGTGAGCGCGCTGCTGCATGCGGTCGCAGTGGTGAAAGCCGGCGCGTTCGGCCTCCTGAGGACCGTGTACAACGTATTCGGTGTGGAGCTGCTCTCCGAGCTGGGCTACACCAAGCCGCTGATGTGGTTCGCGGGCTTCACCATCATCGCAGCCTCGCTCATCGCGATCTTCCAGGACAACCTGAAGCGACGGTTGGCGTTCTCCACCATAAGCCAGCTCTCGTACATCGCAATCGGGGCGGCGATGCTGACGCCTTTCTCGGCCACCGCTGCCATCGTGCACATCGCCAACCAGGCCTTTGCGAAGATCACCATGTTCTTCGTCGCGGGCTCCATACAGCGCACAACCGGCAAGACCAACGTGCATGAGCTTGCCGGAATAGGCTACCGGATGCCCTGGACGATGGGAGCGTTCACCGTCGCCGCGCTGAGCTTCATAGGCGTGCCGCTCTTCGCAGGCTTCATCACCAAGTGGTACATCTCGCTTGGCGCGCTTGAGTCGGGAGACTACTGGGTGCTCGCGGTGATGATTGCGAGCTCGATGCTCAACGCCGCGTACTTCCTTCCCATCGTCTACCTGGCGTTCTTCAAGGTCCCGCCGGGCACCAAGATGCGCGTGACCGAGGCAAGTCCCACGTTGCTGGTGCCCACGCTCATCTGCGCCGCATACGTGATCGTGCTCGGGACGACCGCCGAGGTGCCTGGCATGCCGTTCTCGCTCGCGCAGGCGGCCGTGCACTTCGTCTTCGGCATGTGAGAGGTGATCGGACGTGCAGTCGACACTGGTGACATCGTTCTTCCCGCCCGCAACGGTGTTTCTGCCGCTCCTCGGCACCGGAGCGGCAATCGGGCTTGGACGCGTCTCTGAACGCGCCCGCGAGATCGGGCTCGCTGTCATCTGCGCCATCGTGGTCGTGCTCACGTTCGCGGTCATCCCCGGCGTGCTCGGGGGGACGGTGTATGAGGCGCACCTCGTGCGGCTCACGCCCACCATCTGGATATACCTGCGCATCGACGCCATGGGGGCGCTGTACGCGGCTACCGTCTCGCTCCTGTGGCTGCTTGCAGTCGTGTACTCGGCAGGCTACATGCGCGGAGGGCACCGTCTGACGCGCTACTACTCTTTCCTCATGATGTGTCTGGGCTGGACGCTCGGCGTAGCGTACGCGGGCAACCTGCTCACCTTCCTGCTCTTCTACGAGCTCTTCTCCATCCTGACCTACCCGCTTGTCGTGCATGAAGAGACCCCGCAGGCGATGGCCGCGGGGACGAAGTACATCATCTACATACTCATCGGCGGGTCGCTGGTCCTGCTGGGAGTGGTTCTCACCTACTTCATCTCGGGCGAACAGACGCTCACTGCAGGCGGCATCCTCAACGCGGCCATGGACCATACTGCGCTGCTGGCGATCTTCTGGTGCTTCATCGCAGGGTTCGGGGTGAAGGCGGCGCTCGTCCCCTTGCACGGCTGGGTTCCCGACGCACACCCCGCCGCACCCGCTCCGTTCTCGGCGGTTCTCTCCGGCGTCATGGTGGCGGCAGGCTCCTTTGGCATTATGCGCGTGGTCTACCAGGTCTTCGGCGTTGAGCTGCTGCAGGAGATGGGTGTGATGCCGTACGTCGCCGGTATCGCCGCGTTCACCATCATCTTCGCGGCAGTGCTCGCCGTGGGGCAGGACGATCTCAAGCGGCGCCTCGCGTACTCCACCATCAGCCAGATGGGCTATGTGGCGCTTGGCATCGGGCTGCTCGGCTCTGAGGCCACCATCGGCGCGCTCGTGCACATCGCCAACCATGCGTTCATGAAAGGCACGCTCTTCCTGTGCGCAGGGCTGCTCATCAAGCGCACGGGCCTTCGAAACGTGAGCGAGATGGCGGGTGTTGCCAAGCGCATGCCGGTGACGATGGCTGCGTTTGCGCTCGCAGCACTCGGCATGATCGGCACGCCACCGCTCTCCGGCTTCATCTCCAAGTGGTATCTGGGCCTCGGCATACTCGAGGTCCACTCCCCGCTGTACCTCGCGGTGTTGCTGGGAGGTGCGCTGCTTGCCGCGATCTACTTGCTACCCATCGTGTATGTCGCGTACTTCAAGCAGCCTCCTGCACTTGCCGGTGAGACCGAGCTAGAGGCTGAAGCACCCGCAAGCATGCTCGTTCCCACCATCATCGCCGCCTCGCTCACCATCGTTCTCGGCCTCGCCGCGACCGCGCCGGGGTTGCCGTACTCGCTCGCGTACCTCTCTGCCCAGACGTTCTTCCCGTAGGAGCAGGTCCGTGCATGAAAGCGCGCACATCGTGTATCACCCGCTGCCGGCTCTGCTGGTCCTGTGGCCGCTCATAAGCGCTGCGTTCGTGTACCCGCTCGGGCGCTGGCGTGAGAGCGTACGCGACGCGTTCGTGGTGCTCGCTTCCGGCGTGACCTTGCTTGGCGCCGTGGCGCTCATCCCGCTCATCTCCACACACCACAAGATCGCTGCCGACATCCCCGCTCTGCTCGGCAGACTGCACTTCGTCGTCGACCCCTACTCCATGCTCTTCGCGCTCTTCTCAGCGTTCGTGTGGTTCTGCGCGACGCTGTACTCGCTTGACTATCTCAAGCATGAGCAGAAGCGCGACCGCTATCACACGGTGAATCTCGTCGTGCTCTCGGCGATGCTGGGCGTCGTGCTCGCGGGCGACCTCGTGACGCTCTACCTGTTCTTCGAAGCGCTGGGGCTTGTGGCGTTTCTCTTCGTCATCCACACCGAGACCGAGGAGGCCAAGACCGCCTCAGTGAAGTACTGGTGGATGACGCTCATCGGAGGGTTCGCGCTCCTCGGCGGGATCCTCCTTACATACGCGCTGGGGCATACCGGCGCGATCGGGCCGATCCCGCTCACGGGAACCACGGAGGCCCTTCGCTGGGCCACCTTCGGGCTCCTGATCTTGGGGTTCGGTGTGAAAGCGGGCATGCTGCCCGTCCACGTGTGGCTCCCCGACGCCCACCCGGTCGCGCCGTCCCCGGCAAGCGCGCTGCTATCCGGCGTGATGATCAAGGCCGGCGCGTACGGCATCTTCCGAACCGTGACCGCGCTGTTCCGACCGGAGGTCGTAGAAAACGTCTCCGAAGAGCTATGGCACATGAGCAGCGACTTCGGGCTGGTAGTGTTGTGGATCGGCATCGCGACGATGATCGTAGGCGTGACGCTCGCGCTCGGCCAGTCAAACGCGAAGCGCATGCTCGCCTACCATAGCGTGAGCCAGATGGGCTTCATCCTCACGGGTATCGGAGCAGCTGGTTACCTTGGCGCGCATGGCGCGTTAGGTGTGGCGGGCGGGCTCATGCACGTGCTCAACCATGCGTTGTTCAAGAGCGCGCTCTTCCTCGGCGTGGGTGCTGTTTTCTACCGGACCGGCGAGCTGGACATGTACAAACTCGGCGGACTGTGGCGAAAGATGCCGCTCACCTTCGTGTTCATGGTCATCGCCGCCGCCGGGATCACCGGCGTCCCCCTCTTCAACGGGTTCGTCAGCAAGTGCCTGATACACCATGCGCTCGTCGAGTCATTCGAGCTGCATCACGTCTTCTCACTGAGTGTCGCCGAGAAGGTCTACATGCTGACCTGTGGTGGCACGGCGTGCTCGTTCATCAAGCTCATATCGTTCGTGTTCCTCGGCCGAGCCAAGACCCAGTACGGACCGGAGGTGCGCGAGGCGCCCCCGCGCATGCTTGTCGCACTCGGCCTGCTCTCGGCGGCCATCATCGCGATAGGCGTGAGACCTCAGGTGCTGCTCAAGGGCGTGATTGCGCCGGGGCTGCACGCATGGGCGCTCCACTCCGACCTGATCGACCACTACCTCGCTGAATCCTTCCTCGGGCTCAGCGACATCATGTCGGTCGTCATCGCGTTCGTGATCGGCTCCGTGATCTTCGTCGCAGGCATGCGCTTCGGGCTCTTCCACCTCCACGCGCCCAAGTGGCTGAGCATCAACTACTACTATCTCGGATTCTCTCGGGCGTTTGTGGCGGGGTGCGTCAACGTTGCCGAGTGGTACGCGCGCTGGCTTGCATGGGCATCGCACACGCTGCGTTCGCTTCGCCTCGCCTATCGCTCGGCCTATGCGCGCGCAGCACGCAACTGGCAGCGCATCATCGCAACGATCTCCACCGGCGCGCCGGGCCCGCGCAACCAGCACTTCATCCAGCGCGCGTATGTGGCGCTCGAGCGCGAACGGCAGTCCACCGTGCGTGCTGCTGTCAGCAATGCTCACGCATGGCTGCGCACTCGGCCTGACGTCGACCCCGAGGTGGCGCGTGCCACTGTGGAGAGCGTGCGCGACATCGCGTCGTATATGGCGCAGCGCCAGCGCGACCAGCGCATGACCGTGCTTGCCGAGATGGTGCGGACCGGCGAGATCGAGACTGCCCGCTATCGGTTCGACGACGCGCTCATGGAGGTTCGCTCCTTCCGCACGCATGTCGCGCACACCGCCATCGAGATGGCAGAGCGCCGTATGGCAGGCGAAGACGTCGTGCGTGACATCTCAGCCGAGGTCAACCGCATCTCTAGCGAGGAGCGATTCGACATCCGGTTGCGCGAGGGCAGACGCACCATCCGCCCCGTGCTTACCACCCCTTACCAGCTCACCACGAGGACGCATGATCTCGCAGCTGCACCAGCCGTGCTTGCCGAGTGGCGCGTGCGCGGGCTCGGGCGCTTCGAGCGCGCCGCACGCTGGGTCGTCGAGATCGTGCGCGTGGTGGTGGAAGCCACGACACAGGAGCGTTCCAGCTGGCTCATGAGCGACCACATCGACGCCGAGAGCGTGCTCGCTACCCGCAAGCGCATACAACGCTACGCACGCGACATGAGCTTGAACATGGCCGTCATCATCGCGATGATGCTCGTCTTCTTGCTGAGCATCGCGGTAACCATGAACCGCTAGCTGCCTCTAGCGCCTGTCGCCCTCCGAGCGAGGCCACGATGCGTGGCGACCTGCTGCGCCGCGTCCGTCACTCTCCCCCGATGAACCGCTTGTCCACGTAGTGCGACGTGAAGAGCGCGAGAGCGGCGGCGTAGGTGGGGATGAAGGAGATGGACTCACCGATGCGCGGTGGCTCGGGCAGGTCTTCGACATCCAGAATGAGGTGGTCGCTTGAAGCCCCGAGGACCTCGACGCGTGAATCGAGAGGCTGCAGCCCCCCTGGCGGCGCATCCTGCCGGCCGATGGCACAGATAGCTCTCAGCCGCTCGCCACGGTCGGTGAAGGACGGCACATTGCCAAACGCGTCTTGCGCGATGCGCCCCAGCGGCACCGAGGGCTTGCGTTTGCATTCGATGACGGGCGCCTCCACGACTACGCTATCAGTGTGCAAGCCAGGGAGCGGTTCGCGCGTCACGGTGCTCACGCCAAGAACGATGGACTCGCCGAGCCGCAGGTTGTCGACCGCCGAGGGCAGATAGCCCCCGAGCGCCGCATCGATCGTGCTCGACATGCCGCCTGATACCACCATGGGCCGTCCGAACCGCTCCTCGGCAAGGTGCGCGAGGCGTGCGAGCTCGCCCAGGTTGGCCTCATCTGGCACCACGCCGCCATAGCAGGTCAAGCTCGTCCCGATGCCGAGAAGATCGAGGTTCTTGAGTCTGGCAACAGCATCGAGAAACTCCGGAAGTTCGTGTGGCAACATGCCTTCGCGCAGGTCGCCGAGGTCGATCATCGCGACCACTCCGTGGCGCGCGTTCTCGGAGACGGCTGCCGCGTCGAGCGCTTCCGCACACACCCTCTCGCTCACGAGCGAGACGTCAGCGAGACGCACGGTCTCGGCAGCAAGTGCAGGGGGGCTTGCGCGCAGCAGCCAATACGGAGCCTCGATGCCTGCCGCACGCAGCCGCACGATGTTCTCCAAGCGCGACTCGCCGATCGCTGTGGCTCCACCCGCGAGCATGGCCGCTGCCACGTCAGGCGTCCCGCAGGTCACCTTCGTGACGCCCACGATCTCCACGCCCGGCAGCATCTCGCCGAGGAGCTTCGCGTTCTGCGTGATCTTGGCGAGATCGACGGTGATCGTAGCTCGAACGACCATGTGCCCTCCTTCGTGAAGACCCACTAGCCCTCTATTGTAGCGGCTGTGTCTGCGACCTTACACGCCCACACTCTGCCGCATGAGCCCCACCACAGCATCAGCCGAGAAGCGCGCGAGCAAAGCGCCACAGCACGCGAGCGTGTAGTCGCGGTCGAGCCGGCACACGGCATCAGCAGCGGGCAGCAGGCGGTCTCCGCCCACGACCGGCGCCCGAGTCGCCTCGAGCGCCTCGATACCGCCGGGAAGCCGCGTGAGCGCGCCTCCCGTGCCCACGATGAGCCGGCACGCGGTGAGGTCGCGGCCGCGCGCTACCGTCTGGCGCCCCGTAGGCGTGTACAGGTGGGTGAGCCGCCCTGCATGGCGCCTGACGGCAGTGCGTGCCGCAGTGCGCGCAAGCGCACGCGCGGCCGCGACCGCCTCCTCGTCGGCAGGGATGGCAGGTGGCAGGTGCGCTGGCCTGTCCTCAGCGTGCAGAAGCTCGGCAGCGTGCGGGGCGCTCACGAACGTGCCCAGGTCACCCTCGACCGTGCGCTTGCTGTGTGGCTGAGGGTCGGTGGCGATAGCTGCGATGTCCGGCGCGCCGTCGGTCACCGAATGCACATCGGTGGTGGCGCCGCCGATGTCGACAACCACGAGGTCGCCTACCGCCTCGGCCAAGACCTCGGCAGCGATGAGCACTGCGCCCGGTGTGGGCAGGATCCGTCCTGTCACGAACTCGGCGATGTACTCCATCCCTGGAGCGTGCGTGATGTGTTCCTCAAAGGCGTCATGGATGACGTGCCGTGCAGGCACGATGTTCAGCTCGTCAACATCGGGGTACACGTTGGCAGTGATGCGCACACGAAAGCCGGCGGCTTCCATAAGCGCGCACGCCTCGCTCGCCACCATGGAGTTGCCGCCGTACACGACGATGGGGCGTACCTCAAGCTCGGTGAGCCGATCGGCGTTGTGCAGCACCGTCTCGGTGTCGCCACCCTCCACCCCACCCGCGAGCAAGATGAGCCCTGGCCGCGCCTCGCCGATGCGCACGAGGTCATGATCGCGCAGCTTGCCTGCGGTCTGGTACTCAACGACCCCACCCGCGCCATGGGCTGCTTCACGCGCGGCCATCGCCGTCATCTTCTGCGTGAGCCCGTGCACGGTCATGCGCAAGCCACCCGCTGCCGACGAAGTCGCGAGCGTCACTGCGGGCTCGAGCGGGCCGGTGACGGCCTCAAGCTGCTCGCGCGCAAGGCCGAGCCCGATACGCACATCACCCTCGGCCACGGTAGTCGCCGAGACACCCTGGCCGAGGAGGCGCGGCTCGCTTCGGGGCCACTCGGCAAGCCCGCCGAACGCGCTTACGACCGTCGTCGTCGAGCCTATCTCGGCGACAAGGGCGTCTACCAGTCGGGGAGCGGCGCCCACCTGTCACATCCCCCGCTCGCGCATCTCTTTGACGATGAAGCTCGCGACGTCTATGCCCTTGGTCTTGCGACCGAACCCCGCGTCCATTCCCCAGGAGCGCGCCAGCTCGTCGGTCACCTGCGTCCCGCCGGCGATGAGCAAGAGCCGCTCACGCACGCCCTTCTCCTCGGCAAGGTCGGAGAGCTTCTCCATCATGATGCGGTGTATCTCACCGTGCGTGATGATGGTGGAGATCAGCACCGCCGAGGCGGCGTGCTCGATGGCAGCATCAAGCACCTTCTCGACGGGCACGCTCGTGCCGAGGTACTCCACGCCAAGACCCCACTTCTCCAGCCCACCGTGCTTGATGTCGAGGATCTCGCGCATTCCCACCGAGTGCTCGTCGTTGCCCACCGTGGCTGCCACGACCTTCAGGCCGCGCTCATGCACGAACTCGCGTATGTCCTCGTCGGAGAGCACCTCCGGTGGCTCGGGTATGACAAGCGTGGCAGGGTCGATGGCCACATCCAGCCGCCCTTTGAGCTCCAGCAACGTGCCCTCGGCCGGGTGCATGACACGCTTATGGATGACCTCGCACTCGCCGAGGTTCATCGCCTTGCCGAGCTCGAGCGCAGCGGCCTCCGCGACATCAGCAGCGGCGGGCAGGAACATCGTCACCACCACCACGCCATCTCCGGTCCACTCGACCTCTGGCTTGATGAGGCCTCCCTCACGTAGCTCGGCGGTGGCGGCGAGGCGCTCTTCCACGTTGTCGGTGGGATCGAGCTCGTCGATGTAGGGGACCTTGGTGTCGTCGCAGATCGTGCAGCCTCCGATGAGGGCACACGGGGCTTGCTCGCGATGAGCCGCTCCCCGGTACCCCTCGGGCAGGTGGTTCTCTCCGAAGTGATGGCACACGGGAGCGAGATAGTCGGCGGCGCGCTCCACGATGGTGTCGGCGGCCACGCCGCCATCGCTGTGGCGCACGATGCCGTCGTCATGCGTCTCGGGATACTCGCCCGAGTCTACGAAATACGCGTCTTCGACCCCTGCGAAGTACCCCCCGTCAGCGATCATGGCCTCAAGGAAGAGCACCGCGCGCTCCTTCAGCTCACGCACCCGGGTCTTGAGCTCAGGCGCCTCGCGGTCCACCTTCACCATCTCACGCAAGCCATCCATGCCCACGAGCGATTGTTTGGCCGTCTCCACCGCCGCGATGTTGTTGTAGTGCCATGGGACGTTTCGGCCCTCATCGGGCGTGATGGTGGACTGGATGTCAGCCGAGGTAAGGCGTGAGATCATGAGGTTCATGACATGGCTCACCGTGGCATCTCGCGCATCGGACTCCATGTAGCGGGTGTTTTCCTGAGCACGCATCTTGTACTCGCCGAAAAGGTCGCGCAGAGCTATCGCGTATGGCAGGTCCATGCGCATGCACGGCGCGGGCGCGGCATCGGGCGGGACGGTTGAGAGCGCGATCTGTTCCTTGGGCATGCCTACCGCCTCGGAGTACGCGCAGTTGATGGCGTGTTGCACGAGGAGCTCAGGCATGACCTTCCATGCACGCACCGCGGTGGCGTTGGCGTTGTGCGCGCCGTCGATCTGCAGGATGCCGACGGCGGCCATGATGTGCTTGGCAACGGCTGCATCCACGAACGAGCGGTACATGTTGATGTTGCGGTACAAGACGTTGTACTGGGGGTCTTGGTGCGCGCCGTTCACGCCTTCCTCGGCGAACAGCACGGCCATCTCCGGTCCAGCGACCCCGCTCACATATGAGTGGAAGTTGATGGGACGGCCCACTTCGTCTTCGATGAGGTCGAGCGCTCGGCGCGTCAGCCGCAGCTGCTTGCGCGTGATGGCGATGCCGCCCACTCCCTCAGGCGTGCCCTCCAGCAAGCCGTCGATGTGGCTTTGTCCGGCAGTGCGGATGACCATGATGTGATCGGCCCCGTGCCAGGCCGCCATGCGCATACGCCGCACGTCATCTTCCGGCCGCCCTGATGCGATCTCACTTGTCACCACGCAGTCGGGCTGCGGATCGATGTCGCCGAAGTAATGCGCGGCAGGAAGCGGAATGCTGCGCTCGAGCGTGGCCGAGGTCTCGTGGT
>JAVEVF010000137.1:0-2706 GCA_034005175.1 Coriobacteriia bacterium
GTCTGGCCGGTCACACACCTTCAGGAACAGCTCGTTACCCTTGATGGCCGCCACTGTCGTCTGTACCTCGCGAGGATCCTTGAGTGTGACGTCGAGCGAGGCCGGCAGCGGGTTCTCACGCATGTTCTCCACGAGCTCGGGACTTCCCGCCATCTCCTCCTTGAAGCTCTCAAGGGCCTCTTCTTTGGAGACGTAGTTCACCGTGTCAACCGTCTCGTCGTCAAGCAGCCATGCCTGGAGGGCTTCGACGTCCTCGGTGGCTGCCCCGTCTTTGAGGAATATCTGGATGGATACCTTGTCTTCCACCGATTTCACAATCTCTGAGACGATGAAGCCCGTGGCCATCGACACGCCGACAAGCAGCAGCGACAGGTAGATGGTGATGACGGCACCGAGGCTCATGACCCAGTTGCGGCGGAAGTTCACCACCGATTCCTTGACGAAGTAGCCGACATTAATCGCCATAGCCGTACACCCCCCGATGCTGGTCGCGGATGATGTGGCCGCTTTCAAGCGCGATAACGCGCTTGCGCATCGAGTCGACCATCTCGCGGTCGTGCGTGGCCACCAGTACGGTGGTGCCGGTCTTGTTGATGCGGTTGAACAGACTCATGATGCCGAGCGAGGTGGCAGGGTCAAGGTTTCCCGTGGGCTCGTCGGCAAGCAGGATGGGGGGCCGGTTCACGAAGGCTCGCGCAATGGATACGCGCTGCTGCTCACCGCCGGAAAGCTCATCCGGGTATGAACTTATCTTGTCTTCAAGTCCCACGAGTCGAAGCACCTCAGGTACTTGCGTGCGGATGACATGCTTCGACCGGCCGATGACCTCCAGCGCAAACGCCACGTTCTCGTAGGTGGTCTTGTTGGGGAGCAGCTTGAAGTCCTGAAAGACACAGCCGATGTTGCGCCGCAGGTACGGTACCTTCCAGTTCTTAAGGCGGACGACATCTTGTCCGGCGACGATGATCTGGCCCTTGGTGGGTAGCAACTCGCGCTGAAGCAGGCGGATGAAGGTCGACTTGCCTGATCCGGAGTGTCCGACCAGAAAGACGAACTCGCCCGCCTCGATCTCTACGTTCACCTCTGCAAGCGCCGGTGCGTCCGGCGTGTAGTACTTCTCGACGTCACGCATCGAAATCATGTGATGCACCATCCTGTGGTGTGCGGTCCGAAGGCATGCCGAAGAATACGGCCTTGCACCCTGATGCGTAATGGTAGCAAAGAGGGCTCCCCGAGGCTCGGCAGGTCGCGTTCGTCACGAAAGCTCCACGCGCCCCGCTCTCGTCTCACAAGCGCCTTGACAGCACATCTTGCGCTGCTTTCACCACATCGTCGGCGGTAAGACCGAAATGCGCCATGAGCTCCTCAGGATCTCCCGAGGTCCCAAACACGTCGCGAACGCCGACGCGCGTGAGCGGCACTGGTGCCCGTTCTCCAAGCACCTCCGCCACCGCCGAGCCCAGCCCGCCGATGATGGAGTGCTCCTCGCACGCCACCACCGCTCCCGTCTTGGCCGCCGACCGCGCGATGGTATCGCTGTCGATAGGCTTTATGGTGGCCACATCCAGGACCTCGGCGGAGATGTGCTGCTCGGCAAGGAGCGCCGCAGCCTCCAACGCGCGCTGCACCATGACACCGCACGCAGCAAGTGTCACGTCGTCACCTTCGCGCACGACATACGTCTTGCCGAGTCCGAAACGGAAACGCTCGTCGTAGACGCTCGGAACCGCTGCGCGCCCGAGCCTGATGTAGAACGGCCCCGGGGTGATAGCTGCAAGCCTGATCGCATCGCATGCTGCATGGTAGTCGGCAGGTACGAGCACTCGCATGCCCGGCAGCACGCGCATGAGCGCGATGTCCTCGATCATCTGATGGCTGCCGCCATCGGGCCCCACTGTGATCCCGGAATGGGTGGGGGCGAGCTTCACGTCCAGCTCCGAGTAGCACACGGTGTTGCGCACCTGGTCATATGCACGCCCCGTGGCGAACACCGCGAATGACCCCGTGAACGCGACCTTGCCCGCAGCAGCGAGCCCGGCGGCCACATCGATCATGTTCTGCTCGGCGATTCCTGCGTTGAAGAAGCGCTCGGGATAGGCATCTGCGAATGTGGCTGTAGTGGTGGACTTGGAGAGGTCGGCTTCGACGGCAACGACATCCATCCCCCCGTCGGCCAACTCGACGAGCGTAGCCCCGAATGCCTCGCGCGTAGCACGTTTGCTCACCGTGCCGCTCCCCTCTCGGCCAGAGCGGCTTGCAGCTCACAGAGGGCGGCTTCGGTCTCCTCGGCGCTGGGAGCCCTCCCATGCCAGCCAGCCTCGTCTTCCATGAATGACACACCCTTGCCCTTTGTCGTGGCAGCGACGACGACGCCAGGCCGCAGCGGCACCTCTCGCACGCGTCTGATGGAGTCGATGATGCTGGCTATGTCATGCCCATCGCACGTCGCGACCTCCCAGCCGAACGCCGCGAATTTCGCCTCGATCTCGCCGAGACACATCACCTCGGTACACGCGCCATCGATCTGCAGCCCGTTGCGGTCCACGATAGCGACGAGATTGTCGAGTCGCTCATGAGCTGCGAACATCGCCGCCTCCCAGACCTGCCCTTCTTGGCACTCGCCATCGCCGAGCAGACAATATACGGTGCGGTCGTCAGACCCCTGAGGGTTGAGGCCCAGAGCGATGCCGCAAGCGATGGAAAGCC
>JAVEVF010000138.1:0-2651 GCA_034005175.1 Coriobacteriia bacterium
ATGCGCTGTGTCCAACGCGAGCGTGAGCTGAGCCATGCATGGGCTTGCGGTAGGAGGCGTGCACCACATGTGGAAACCAACACATGAGGTGTCCCGCTGTGCATGTCTGTGCGTTGACATGATTGAACGGGCGGGAGCGGGCAAAGGGGACGATATGCGACACGCAGACACACGGGCCGTGAGATGGTTCGTCATGATCGCAACAACATCGCTGGCGCTCGCTGGCCTCATCGGCTGTGGCGGCGGTGGGCCGGAAACGCCATCAGCGACGGATGCTCGTGCGACGTGCGGCGGAGAGAGGTGCCATGACGCCGCTGTCGAAGCGCACGCGATCGGCATGCACTCCTCGCTTGACTGCGAGGACTGCCACCAAGGCGCCGCGGCCCACGCGAGCGATCCTGAGGCGGTGGGTGTGACCATCGACTGGACCATCGATGGATGTGCGGAATGCCACTCCACCATCGCTTCGACATATCTGTATGACGACAACACCAAGGTGGGGCCCTTCGGCGGCTCGCAGAGAGAGCCCGCCATAGCCAAGACCGAGACATTCCCTGAGCTCAACACCATCCTGGCTGGTCACGGGTTCACGCGCGACTACAGCGAAGAGGGCGCGCACCGCTGGATGTACCAGGAGCACTACGAGACCTTGCGTGGCAAGTACGAAACCTGCGTGCAGTGCAAATCCACCAAGGTGGCGTGGGCGTGGGATACCGGTAAGCAGCTCACCGTGTCTGAAGACACCAAGATCGTGCTGACGCACACCGCCACCGAAAAGACACCGGCGCGCGAGGTCACCGTGCCTGCAGGGACGACCGTTGAGTTCGGAACCGACCCCCGCAACGCCGAGGTGCTTGCTACTGCACGCTACGCCGGCGGCCGGACGTATCACTCACGTCCTGGGCCGATGGATGACGCTGCCGAGCACCAGAACATGCTGTGGGCTGCGACGATCGCCGCCACCAAAGAAACGATGCCATACGGAGCGGGCTGCAACCACTGCCATGACCCGCACAGCGGCAAACCTCGTGTGATTCGAAAGGCCATGCTTCAAGCCATCGACGAACAAGGCGTGAATCCCTACGACCCCAACGCCGCCGCCAGCTTCGATGAAGCGAGCACTCGAGACAAGGAGATCTTGCTCTGCGCGCAATGCCACGTCGAGTACACGTGCGGCCGAAGCGGCATAGACGGTATGAACCGCGACCGCTTCGGGTGGACTAAAGCCGCGAACCTGCACGAGGAGTACATGGAGAGGTTCGGCTACAAACAGGACTGGACCCATGCGCTAATCGGCGAACCGCTCATCAAGAGCCAGCATCCTGAGACTGAGCTGTACTGGAACAGCCCTCACTACGACGCAGGAGCTTCGTGCGCAGACTGCCATATGCCACGCGTGCAGACCGCCTCTGGCAAGTGGGTGCGCAGCCACTGGTTCACGAGCCCGTACAAGTATGCCAAGGCCGAGACCTACACGGCGTTCGCACAAGCAACGGGAATGCGGGCTGGTGCACAGAAGCGCAGCAACCCTTGTACGCTCTGTCATGACGATCGTACGGCTGCTGCCATCGAGGGACAGAAGCGCGTGTTCGAGCGCCAACAGATCGTCCAACAGCTGCTCGCACAATCAATCGATGAGATCGAACGCGCGAAGAAGGCCGCCGAGTCGGGTGTCTCCATCAAGGAGTCCAGAATCGAACAAGCGGCAGAGGCGCATCAGAAGGCGCATGTCTTGTGGGAGAACCTCATCGTGTCGGAGAACTCCATGGGCTTCCACAACCACGACGAGGTCATGAGCGCGATGGATGAGGCCGAGACTCAGGCACGCGCTGCGATTGGGTTCGCGGGCAAGGCGTGGCCTGGTAAGTAGGATGGCGAATCAAACGCCCCTTCTCTGAGTCGTGGCGGCCGACCTTGCGCCTGCCCCTGTCACTGTCGTGCGATAGACTGTGCGCATGGTGACGCGCGCTCACACACTAGTCGAGGCGATGACACTGCAAGCTACTGTCTTGGGCTCGGGTTCGGGGGGCAACGCGCTTGCGGTGCGCTTCGGACCAGACACGCTGCTGCTCGACTGCGGCTTCTCGGCGCGCGAGACCGAGCGTCGCCTGGCAGCCGCGAACATCGACCCTACATCAGTGAGGGCCATCCTCGTCAGCCACGAACACACCGACCACATCCGCGGCGTGCGGGTGTTCGCCTCGCGAAGGTGCGTGCCTGTGTACACGTCGCGCGGAACATGTGACGCCGCTGACCTGCAGCAACTGGTGCCTGACGTTCGCGTCATCGCCTCGGGTGATACCGTCACGATCGCGTCGGTCCGCGTGACGGCATTTCGCACCTCACACGATGCTACCCAACCATTGGGATTCCGTTTTGAGACGCCATCGGGCACCGCCGCGTTGGGCGTACTCACCGATACGGGCACCGTCACCCCTGAGGCCCGAGAGGCACTTCGTGGCTGCACGATGCTTGCCGTAGAAAGCAACCATGACTCCGAGATGCTTGCCCATGGACCCTACCCCTGGTTTCTCAAGCGCCGCATCTCCTCGGCGCAAGGACACCTCTCCAACGAAGCCGCTGCCCACCTCGTCAGCGAGCTCGCGACTGGATCGCTCCTTCACGTGGTAGGACTGCACCTGTCGACGACC